>NZ_CP067102.1:5882500-6197156 GCF_016616885.1 Bradyrhizobium diazoefficiens
CGTTGCGCCACTGCTGAAGTGCAGCGAGCCGCTCGTCGCGCGGGCCGTCTGAATCGGCGATGTCGTCGACCTGGCGGCAGAAGCTGTAGATCTGGAACATCGCCTCGCGCTGGTCGCGCGGCAGGATGCGCATCGCAGCGTAGAAGGAGCTGCCGGATGCGGACGAGCCATAATTGGCGCTGGGCGCGGTCGCCTCAAGCGTCATGGGCAGTCCCCGGATTCGAGATGGGCTTGCGGCCGATCGCGCGACGGCCGACTTCGCCGATCATGCCGGCGAGGCTGAAGGTGAGCAGTTCAAACTTGTTCAGATGCACGCGCTCGCGCAGGGGATCGCGCGCCTTCAACAGACGCACGATGCGGTCGGCATAGGCCTGGATCACCGAGACATCGACGCCGAGGCGGAAATCCCTGATCTCCGCGCTCAGCGACCTGCCCTCGTTGAGCAGCGCTTCGTTGCGCACGGCGAGCCCCTGGAGGCAGGCCAGCATCGCCGGCGGCGACTGCGCAAGCCCAAGCTGCTCGACCGAGGCGCCGCTTGCGGCCAGCGCATCGCGCGGCAGATAGACACGGTTGAGCTCGCGGAAATCCTTGCCGCAATCCTGAAGATGGTTGTTGATCTGGAGGCCCGCGCAGAGCGCATCCGACGCAGCCCAGGTCGAGGTGCTCTCACCATGGACGTCGAGCATGAAGCGGCCGACCGGCATCGCCGAATAGCGGCAATAATGGATGACCTCGTCCCAGTTCTCGTAGCGCAGCTTCGTCACGTCCATGCGGAACGCGATGAGCACGTCCAGCGCGTGGCGCGGCGCCATGCCCCGCTCGGTCAGCGCGCGCCGCAGCGCGACGGCTTCGGCCTGGGTGTCGCCCTTGCCGAGCAGCTCCGCCTCGAGCAGGTCGAGATAGCGAAGCTTGTCGTCCGCCGGCAGGGTCGGGTGATCGGCGATGTCGTCGGCGGTGCGGACGAAATTGTAGTACGCCAGGATAAGAGCGCGATGACGCGGATGAATGATCCAGGACGCGACGGGAAAATTCTCGTCGCGGTCACCCTTGCCGGATCGCAATTCGCTCGCAGAGGTCATCGAGGGCTGATCAACAATCGTTTGGACAGGAAGGGCTTTTGCGCTCGCGCGGGCCTAATGCCGGCGCCGCCGCGGCCCCCATATAGGGGAATACGGCCGCAAAACCAATCCTGTCTCTCGATGGCAGCCCTGCGGATCCGGCCTGAAAAAGGCGGCCCCACGGCCGCCTTTGTGGGCCAGTGGCCGAGCTTACTGGTTGTGGTTCTTCAGGACCTGGTCGCAGGCCTGCGAGATCTTGGCCCGGTTCTCCTTGAGGCAGGCCAGGACGGTGAAATCGCCCTGGTCGATGACCGGACGGCAGAACTTCTGCACATCACGCGTGCAGGCCTTCTGCTCGGCATCCGTGCCACGCCCCTGCTGGGCGAACGCACCCGTGGACAGGGTTGCCGACACCACGGTGAGAGCGACGAGAAGCTTACGCATTGTATTCCTTCATTCTGACGGCAGAATCGCACCAATCCCGGGCAGCACAGAGCGGACGACGGGAACGGATTGTCCTGATGGCAAGTTGCCGCGGAAAGAGCGGCTCCGGAGAAGGCACAAGCGCTGGCAAATGCGGCCAAATTGGCGCCACGCCTACCAAATCAGGTCTTCCCTCGGTCTTCATTGGCAGATGTAAGGGGTTGATACTACGTCATAATTCGGGAACGCGGCGTTTTACTGCATACCTGTTGCAGAGCTGCATCTGTCCGACTGACCATCTCGGCCAGAAATACATGGAAACAGAGAAAATGCGGGGTCAGACGGTGGCAAGACTGCTTGGCGAGCCTGACATTGGGGGTGGTTAGGCTTTGAACCCGACGCAGGCTCTTGAACCTGCGACGGGCTCGCAACACTAAACCTTCGATGCGGCGAGACGACCTTTCATGAACGGGCGTCGTTCCAAAACGGGATATTGATGATGAAATTCTTTCGGCGATCTGAACTGACGATCAAGGCGGCCGGCATTGGTGCGGCGCTGCTCTTCTCAGTTGCGGCAGGCCATGCTCAGTCGTCCGGGCCGTTCGCCGGCTTCGACGGCGCGTGGACCGGCACCGGCACCGTGTCGCTCTCCGACGGCTCGACCGAGCGCATCCGCTGCAAGGCCGACTACAAGGTCGCTGGCACCGGTCTCAGCCTCAAGCAGGCGCTGCACTGCGCGTCGGACAGCTACAAGTTCGACCTCACCAGCGACGTGACCAGCCAGGGCGAGCGCATCTCCGGCAATTGGAGCGAGTCCAACCGCAACATCTTCGGCAACCTTCAGGGCACCGCCGGCGGCGGCCAGATCGAGGTATTCGTCGAGGCCAACGGCTTCGCCGCCAATCTGTCTCTGCGCACCAACGGCTCCAAGCAGACCGTGCAGATCTCATCCAAGGGCGAGATCCGCGGCGTCAACATCACGATGACGAAGGGCTGAAAGCCCTTCCCTCTTCCAAGGAAATGCGCCCCCGGTTTTCGCGAGCCCGGGGCTTTTGCTGACATGGACGGCAGATCAGGGTCCGCCTCGACATATCCGCCGACGCGATCAGTCTCTCCGCGCGACGCATTCACATCGAGACCTGAAGTACACGGCGTCCGGATCGCCTCCCCAGGCCTCCCATCCGGCGAGTGCCGCCTGGATCTCGTCATTGGTGGCAAGCGCTTTGCGCACAAGCTGCGGCCCGAGGCCAAGCAGGCTTCGTCGGGCATCCGCGACCGCCTCGGCGCGGCTCACCGCATCGGCGCTATGGTTGACGTAGCTTGCGCCGGCCCAGACCGGCATGAAGCCGTGAGCGCGAACAATGGCGCTCTGCCGGAGACCAAAGCAAAGCGCCTCCGGATCGTCGTGCTCGTACCAGCGCTGCCAGAGTCCGAACGCGAGGCGCACTCCATCAAGCTCAGGATAGAGAATGTTGCCGCCGACATCGGCATCGCGCATGCCCAGCAGGCCACCCGGCTTCAGTACACGTCGTGCCTCCCGCCAGCGTTTTCGTCAGCTTCGCCTGGCTCTGATGATAGAGCACCGCGTGAAAGAACACCGCGTCGAGCGCACCGTCCTCGAACGGCAGCGCGGTCATGTCGGCTTCGACAAAGAACAGATTGGTCGAGCCCGAACGCGTAGCAAGCTGCTTGGCCATCGCGATAGCATGCGGCTCAATATCGACGCCGATCGCAGTACCCACAACCCCTGCAAGCGCGGCGGTAATGGTCCCCGGACCGCAGCCGACGTCGAGCAAGGTCATGCCCGGCGCCAGGAATGGGACGAAGAAGGCGGCCGCATCGCCGCCCCGCTTCTGCTGAAACGCCGTGATCGAGAAATCGTGCCGCACGTCGCGCATAAAGCCTCCGAACCGCTGCCAGCTTGCTGCGATTCGATGGCCGCGTGATGACCCCGCTCAGATCGCCGGCTTATCGGGGCCCTGAAGCTTGGCGTGCAGGTTGATCAGCCACATCGCCGTCGGCCGCAGGATGAAGAGATCGGCGACCAGCGCCGCCACCATCGAGAAGGCGCTGAGCCAGCCGAACAGCCGCAGCGACGGCAGGTCCGAGAACACGGTGACGACGAGGCCACAGGCCAGAACCACCGTGGTCAGGATCAGCGCCGGGCCGACCAGCACGGTCGCGCGTTCCACCGCAAGCGCCGAGCCGACGCCTGGCCTGCTCTCCAGCCGCAGACGATTGAGGAAGTGGATGGTGGCGCTCAAGCCCAGGCCGAACGAGACGGTGAGCGCCACGACGCTGGCGAATTGCAGCCCCTCGCCCATCGCCCACAGCACCGTTCCCGACATCACCACCGGGAAGATGCCCGGCAGGATGCAGGCAAACATCACCACCCAGGAGCGGAAGGCGAGGCCGATGAAGATCGCGACCAGCGCGAATTCGACGGTAAGGCCGCGGTTCAGCTTCTCGATCATGCCGGCCGAGTTGCGCGCAGCGATGGCGGCGAGACCGGTGACGGCAACCTCGTAGCCGGGGTGCTTCTTGCGGACGGCGTCGAGCTCGGAGTCGAGCTTGTCGACGATCGGCAAGAGCTGGCTGGAGTCCTTGTCCGGCACGCGACCGGCCACGACCACCGCATCCTGCTCGGCGTCGATGAACCGTCGCACCAGATGCTCGGGGATGACGTTGACATATTCCTCCAGAGTCGCAACGTCGTCGCTGCCGGCCTTTTCGGCCAGCCAGCGGCGCAGCGTCTCCAGCGACCAGACATTGCCGACGCCGGCCGCCTTCTCCACGGTCGCATGCACGTCCGCGATGGTTTGCAGCGTCTCCGGCGAGTAGAGCGTTTCACCCTTGGGGAACTGGATCAGCACGTTGACCGGATTGGCGCCGGTCAGCTTGGCGTCGAGCCGATTGCTGGCGGCCACCGCCTGGCGCTTGTCCGGTACCTGGTCGGCGAGCCGGTAGCGCGGCTCCAGATGGGCGTAGATGACGCCAAGGCCACCGACGAACAGCACCGCAATCAAGCTGAACAGGCCGGGCCGGCCGACCATGCGCACCGCGATCCAGTAGCAGAAATTGCGCAACGCCTGCACGCCGGCGTCCGCGCTCTGGAATTTGACGGCAAAGATCTTTTCGTTGCGCACGAACAGCACGCCGAACACCGGCACCAGCGAAAGCACCGTGATCAGCGCAATGATGGTCGCGGCGAGGCCCGCCTCGCCGAATTTGCGGATCAGGTCGGAGTCGGAGAACTGGAGCGCGATGAAGGAAATGCCGGCGGTGCCGTGCGTTAGCACGCAGGCCGGGCCCACCACCAGCACCGCATTCTTGAACGCGGTGAACTTGTCCTGGCCCGCGATCAGCCGGTCGCGTGCGGCGAAGGTGAGCTGCATCGAGTCCGAGAACGAGATCACCATGATGAGCGGCGTCATCACGTTCAGGAACATGTTGAGATTGAAATTGGCCCAGCCGAGCGCGCCGAGTGCGATCAGGATCGCGATCATCGGCGGGAACGCGGCCACCACCATGAACGAGATCTTGCGGAAGAAGATGATGGCGATGACGCAGCCGGCGAGAATGCCGAGGATGTTGTAGGTGAGGCCGTCGCGCTCGACCGCGTTGCGGATCTCGAGCTGCATCACCGGCACGCCGGAGAGCTGAACGCTGAGCCCGGTGTCGCCGAGATCCTCCTTCATCAGCGCGCGGATGTCGCCGACGGTCTTGGTGAGCTTGCTCGAGGCGACCACCTGCGGATCGAGCGAGAGCACGATCAGCGCGAGCGTGCCGTCCTCGGACAAGAGCTTGCCGCGGATGATCTCGTTGTTTTTGACGGTCTCGATGAACTGGTCATAGGCCGCGCCTTCGGGCAGCTCGGCCGGGAACAATGCGGCCGGCAGCTTGCCCGGCGCCGGCGCCTGGCGCGCCGAGAACAGCGAGACCAGGCCGCGCGTGCCCTCGACCAGCTGCATGTCGGTGATGAAATCGCGCAGCTTCTCGAGGTTGTTCCGCGCCAGCAGGGTCTTGCCCTCGACCACGACGAGGACGTCGAATTCCTCGGCCGGGAACTTCTTCGTCACCTCTTCGTACTGCTTGAACTCGCGCGTGTTGGAGCGGAACAGCTGCGACAGCGAATCGTCGATCTTGATCCGATAAATGCCGAACACAGCACCGACGATCAGAACGAGCAGGATGATGCAGGAGACGATCGGCGCCCGGACCGCAATCAGCCCGAGACGCTCCAGCCCGAAGGCGATGGAGGTTGCAGGCCCCTGCTCGACCTTGTCGACATGAACCTCATTCTCGCGGTGCTTTTCGAGCATGCCTTGTCCAGTTCCTAAATCGGCTCGGTCTGTGAGCTTATTGCGCCCCGCGAACGGCTTGAAAACGCCATGCCAATGGGAGGCTTGCCCTTTGAAAATGCGCGGAAAATCGCCGGCAGCGGTTTAGCAGGTCAATCACCCTTCTCGCAAGCACGCCAAGGGTCTCCAAATCGATCAAGATGCGGCGATTTTGCCGGAATGCCCGTCATTCGGGCAAAGCCGTGCCAATTCGACGCGGCGCACGGTCGGCGCTCTCGTCCTTGAGTGCCACGCCCGTGACCTCCCGCGCCAGTCCCTCGCGGACCAGCCAGGCTATCTTGAGGGCTGCCTCACGATAGCTCAACCCAGCCTTGTGGATGTTTGACACGCAGTTGCGCTCGGCATCGGTCAGTCCGGGCTTCGGCGCGAAGGTCAGATAAGCCCCGAGGCTGTCGGGTGCGGACAGGCCTGGCCGCTCGCCGATCATCATCAAAACCATGCGGGCGCCGAGAATGGCCCCGATCTCGTCGCCGAGCGCAACCCGCGCGCCTGAGGCGACGACGACATGGCCGATCGCGACAGCGGCGTCCTCGCCGAGCAGCGGCAGCAGGCTTTGCAGCAGCGCGACCGTATGAGCATGAACCGCGGCGGCCGACAACCCGTCGCCGATGACGATCGCAAGCTGGCACGGCGCGCTGGCACCGTCCGCCAGCGCCGCGGCAGAGCCGGCATCGAGCTGGCGTCCGAGATCCGGCCGGCGCAGATAATCCCTGCGATCGGCGGCCCGGCTCGTGACCTCGGTGGCACCGAGGCCGAGCGCCCTCACCCCGGCAACCAGACCCGGCGCATCGAAGGCGGCGTGCACGGCATCGCGGGCGCGGGCGTGGGCCAGCGTGAAATCGAGCAGCGGCTTTGTCGGCAGGCTGGCGCCGCTGCGCCCGAGCGCGACGCGCGCAGGCGTGAACGACTTCAGGTCGACGGTCTGGCGCGCCGGAACGGGCTTGTCGCTCATTCGGCGGGAACGGCCGCTTCGCGCAGCCGGATCGAATAGTTCGACGCGTTCTGCTTGCCGCTCGATGCCGCACGCGCAAAGGTGATGAGATGATGCGCGATCATGGTGCAGCCGATCAGGCCCTCGATATCGCCGCGTCTGATGCGCCCTAGCGCGAACTTCCAGAATACGCGCCTGTAGTCGCCGAGCACGCCGACCTTCCAGAAGATGTTGCGCAGCATGATGAGGCCGCGCCGGATGTTCGGCCAGGTCTTCATCTCGTCCGGCGTCGGCACCTTGAGGCGATGCACATAAACGTGGTCGCATTGATACTGGAAGCGCCCATAGACATTCTCGGGCTCGTAGGCCACGGCCATCGCGTGCTTCCAGGATGCAACGACCTCGTCATAAGGCAGCAGGAAGTTGACGTTGGAATCACGCCCGTCGTCGTCGACCAGGCGTCCCTCGCGCTCGAGACGGTCCCATAGCGGCGTCTTCGGCAGCGCCTGAAGCAGGTTGATGGTGAGAAGCGGGATCTGGGATTCCTCGATGAAGGCCAGCAACGCATCGGATGTATTCGGCTTGTCGGTGTCGAGTCCCATGATGATGCCGGAGACGACCTCCATGCCGTAGGAGTTGATGGTGCGCACGCCCTCGAGGATCGGCACCATCATGTTGTGGTCCTTGTGCATCGCGTGCAGCGCGTCGGGATCAGGGGTCTCGATGCCGCAGAAGATGGTGAGGAACATGGCCTCACGCATCTTCTCGAGGATTTCCGGGCGCTTGGCGATGTTGAGCGTCGCCTCGCAGGCGAGCCGCATCACGTAGCCGGTCTTCTTCTGCCACGCGATCAGATGCGGCAGCAGGTCCATCGCCGCCTTGCGGTTGCCGATGAAATTGTCGTCGACGAAATAGACCGTGTCGGTCATGCCGCATTCGCGCAGGCGATCGAGCTCGGCGATGATCTGCTCCGGCGTCTTGATGCGCGGGTTGCGGCCGTACAGGCCGGGGATGTCGCAGAACTCGCACTGATAGGGGCAGCCGCTGGAATACTGGATGCTGCCGAGGAAATAGCGCTTCACGTCAGCGAGCTCATAGGCCGGGATCGGAAACTCCGTCATCGGCACGCGGTCTTTGGCCGTCAGCACCACCTGGCTTTCGGGACGCGAGGTATCGCGCGAAAGAATCTCGATCAGCTGATTGGTGGCGTCGCCGAGCTCGCCGACATGGAGGTAGTCGAACGACGGGTAATAGTCCGGGCACGCGCTGACCGAGGGGCCGCCGAGCGCGACCGGCAGGTCGAACTCATGGGCGCGCCGGCAGATGTCGTTCATCTGCTGGCGCTGGATGTGCATGCCGCTGACGAAGACGGCCTCCGCCCATTCGAACTCTTCTTTCGTCGCGCGGCGAAGGTTCTCGTCGACGAATTTGACCTGCCACTCCTTCGGCAGATAGGCCGCGAGCAACAGCAGGCCCTGCGGCGGCATGAAGGCGCGGACGCCGTCGGTCAGCGGATAGGCGTACTCGAAGGTGCCGAAGGACGACGTGTAACGCGGGAAGACGCAGAGAATATGCCGGCTCGTTCCGTTGCTTTCAGCGCGCATCGAACTTCCCCCAATCACGTTCTACGAACGGTACTGACGAGGTCTCCAGAAACATAACGTAACGCTGCTACCGGAATTCCTCAATATTGTGGCACCGAACTAATTCATGAGACGCGCCAATGGTTTCCCCGGTTCATGCCGGTGAGGGGAAGATTTTTGCGACTTTTCTGGTCACGCGATCAGCCGGGAGGCGAAATCGGGCAACAGGCCTGGGTCGCCGGCAAGCCGGAAGTCGGCCCCCGCAAGTCCGGTCTGGACCAGCCAGTCGTCGAACTCGGGCGCACGGGCCGCACCGAAGACGTCGCGGACATAGAGCGCGTCGTGGAAGGAGGTGGACTGGTAGTTCAGCATGACGTCGTCGGCGCCCGGCACCCCCATGATGAAGGTGACGCCGGCGGCGGCGAGCAGCGTCAGGAGATTGTCCATGTCGTCCTGATCCGCCTCGGCATGGTTGGTGTAGCAGATATCGATGCCGAGCGGCAGGCCGAGCAGCTTGCCGCAGAAATGGTCCTCCAGCCCCGCCCGGATGATCTCCTTGCCGTCGTAGAGATATTCCGGACCGATGAAGCCGACCACGCTGTTGACCAGCAATGGCGCATAGGCACGGGCCACCGCATAGGCGCGCGCCTCGCAGGTCTGCTGGTCGACGCCGTGATGGGCGCCCGCCGACAGCGCCGAGCCCTGCCCGGTCTCGAAATACATCACGTTCTCGCCGACCGTGCCGCGCTTCTGCGACAGCCCGGCCGCCTGCGCTTCCTTCAGCAGCGCGAGGTCGATGCCAAAGCTGCGGTTGGCGGCTTCGGTGCCGGCGACCGACTGAAAGACGAGGTCGACCGGCACGCCCTGCCCGATCAGCGCCAGCGTCGTGGTGACATGGGTCAGCACGCAACCTTGCGTCGGGATCTTCAGTCGCGCGATGATCTCGTCCAAGAACAGCAGCAATTGCGCGATCACGGCCGGATCGTCGCTCGCCGGATTGATGCCGATGCAGGCATCGCCAGCCCCCAACAGCAGGCCATCGAGGATCGAGGCGGTGATTCCCCTGGCATCGTCGAAGGGATGGTTGGGCTGCAGCCGCGTGCTCATCCGGCCCCTCAGGCCGATGGTGTTGCGGAAGGCGGTGACGACCTCGCATTTCCGCGCCGCCAGGATCAGGTCCTGGTTGCGCATCAGCTTTGACACCGCGGCCGCCATCTCCGGCGTGATGCCGGGCGCGAGCTTGCGCAAGACCTCCGGCGTGGCGGCGTCCGACAGCAGCCAGTCGCGGAAAGCCCCTAACGTCAGCGAGGCCACGGGGGCAAACGCCTTGGCGTCATGGCTGTCGATGACGAGGCGGGTGACCTCGTCGGCCTCATAGGGGATGACGGCCTCGTTAAGGAATTGTCCGAGGGGGACATCCGCCAGCGCCATCCGCGCGGCGATCATCTGCTCGGCGCTGGCCGCGGCAATGCCGGCGAGCCGGTCGCCGGAGCGCGGCGGCGTCGCCTTGGCGAGGAGGTCGCGCAGATCGGGGAAGGTGTAGGTCGTGGCGTCGATCGTGTGGCGGTAGATCAAGGGCCCCTCCGGGGTTCGTCGGCCAATGACCGACTTCGCGGCGATCCCGAAACTATACCTTGGGATCAAGACGCTGAAATATCTTACCTTTCCTTCGACCAAGGGCGAAGGGGGCCAACGGGCGCGTTAACGCAGCGTCCATCTTCATTCTGCATAGTTTTGCATCAATTTTAGAAAACCGAGCTGTCCGGCCACACCTCGCCATTCGGGCCCCGAACACCATGACATCCAATCGATCTGGGAATGCCGCCGGCCTGGCGGGCCGTTTCTCGCTGGCCACCAAGCTCTATGCGATCTTCGCGCTGTTTGCGCTGCTCACCGCAGCGATCTCGATGCTGTCCGACTACAACAGCCGTCGCGGCGCCGAGCTGACCAGCGCGATCGAGACGGCCAATGCGGCGGCGCTCAACGTCGAGCGCGTCAACTCGCTGGTCTACGCGGTCGTGATGGAATCGCGCGGCGTCTACATGTCGACCGAACCGGCCGTGGTAAAGAAATACGGCGACGGCCTGCTCAAGTTCAACGGGCAGATCCTGGGCGTGGTGAAGGGATGGGAGAGCATCGTCAAGGCCGACGACGCCGAGCAGTTCGCCACCTTCAAGAAGCGCATCGAGCAGTTCGTCGACTTCCGCAAGGAGCTGGTGCGCCGCGGCGTCGAGATCAACGCAGCCGCGGGCCGCGAATGGGGCGACAACGACGCCAACCGCGCCGTGCGCTCGGCGCTGAACAAGGACCTCGAGGCGCTCTCCAAGGTCTATGCCGGGCGCGCCAGGCAGATCGCCCAGGAAACCGAGACCAACCGCACGCTCTCCTTCGTGCTGACGTGTCTCGGCGGCGTCGCGCTGGCGCTGGTCGTGATCGGCATCATCATTATCGCCCGCTCGATCGCCCGGCCGCTCGCCGCGATCACCGCGACCATCAAGCAGGTCGCCGACGGCGCCGAGAACGTCGTGGTGCCGCACGCCGGCCGCGCCGACGAGATCGGCGCGCTCGCTCGCGCCATCGAAGTGTTCCAGGACGCGATGGGCCGCAACCGCAACCTCGCCTCGCAGGTCTCGCAGGATTCCGCGGCGCGCGAGCAGCGCGCACATCACATCGAGCAGTCCGTCGAAGCGTTCCGCGAGGCGATCGGCGCGATCATGCGCGGCCTCAGCGACAACGCCTCGGTCATGCGCGAGACCGCGCAGACCATCACCCGCGTCACCGCGGATGCCAACAGCCGCGCCGGCACGGCGGCCAACGCCACCGAGCAGGCCTCGCACAACGTCACCGCAGTGGCAGGTGCCGCCGAGGAGCTGTCGGCATCCGTCGAAGAGATCGGCCGCCAGGTGCGGCAGTCCGCGGGCGCGGTCGAGCAGACTGGCCAGCGCACCGAGAAATCGATCGCCGAGATCGAGAGCCTCGCCGCCGCCACGCAGCGCATCGACGGCGTGCTGACCCTGATTCAGACGATCGCCGAGCAGACCAACCTGCTCGCGCTCAACGCCACCATCGAGGCTGCACGTGCCGGCGACGCCGGCCGCGGCTTTGCCGTCGTCGCCCACGAGGTCAAGGCGCTGGCGGGTCAGACCGCGAAGGCGACCGCGGACATCAGCGAGAACGTCGCGATGATCCAGTCGTCCACCCGCAACGCGGTCGAAGCCGTTCGCGAGATCGGCGGCGCGGTGCGCGAGATCAACGAGGTCACCTCAGCGATCGCCGGCGCCGTTGGCCAGCAGGACCAGGCCACCCGCGAAATCTCCTCCAACGCACAAAGCGCAGCCCAGGGCAACGAGACGCTGGTCGCCAACATCACCTCGCTCCGCGACGCCATCGGCGAGACCGACACGGCGGCAGCCTCGGTGCTGACGGCCGCAAGCAGCCTGACTGCGACGGCGGACACGCTGTCGCGCGAGGTCGAAAAGTTCTTCCAGAACCTGCGCTCGGACGCCGCCGAGAGCCGCATCGCAAAGGCGGGATGATCGCGCGGCCGCCGCCCGCGACGCCAGAAGTGTGCCCGCTTCCAGCAAAATCTCGAAAACAACCCCATGCACAGTAGACGGGGTGAGCCAAATCAATGGCTTGACGGACCGAGCCCGGATATTTGCGGATTTTACGAAATCCATTTGACGCGTCGGGCAAAGCACTGGCATGATGGCATCATGGCGGCGGTGGACGCTTGGCCTGTCACCGAAAACGCCTCCTCGAGTGAGCGGCTCTCGCGAATCCGATCAACCGGCGAAGGCACGTCCGCCCGACCCCGCAAGCGAACATTGCCACCTCGTCGGGGCGCGTCAGCAGCGGGCCAGAAGCGGACTACCAATCAGCGATCGGTGCTAACAATGTTTCTGCCCCCTCGACGAGCTCGGCACCCGGTGCGGGGTGATGAGACCGAGCGAAAACGAAACGAGTTGCTGCTGGCATCTCCGCTCCGGCTCTGCCGTCTTGGCCGATTAGGATCAGTCCGGCTCCGCCATTTGCCACATTGAAAATGACGAGCTCGCCACCCCACGTCTTGATTGGATTCATTCCGATGGTGAGAAATTCGCCCATGGGCTGGTCGAAGTACTGGATACGCAATTGCGGGCCGACCTCAGCCGCAGCAAGTTCAAAGCCGAGCTGTCGAGCGCGTGCGTAAATGTTGGCCAAGGGCACGGTATCGGACGTGAGTCCAAGCTGGGCCGGAGATACGATGACAAGCTCTACATCTATCTCTTGAGAGCTGACACTGAACGCCGGCCGAGCCAAGATTTCGGCGGCCTGCCCACCGACATTGCAGCCCATACCATCCAGCGCATTGCGCAGACTTATCGAGTCAGCGAAGGAGCCGACTGCAATCGTCTTCCATGTGGCAATATCGCGGGCGGACTTGATAGGCTGTTGGGACGCTTGGGCCGAGCGCGGCCTGAACTTTAGCTGGTTCTGCAACACATCGCGGGCTGCGCATTGAGCCGATGCGGTGCTTACGAATTGAATACCGCAAGTTGCACATATTAGGGAAGCCAGGACGTAATGATACACTCGTCCGGCGCTCGAACGATCATTACCTGCTCTGCGATCATTACCTGCCCTGCAATGGGCTCGGCCTATCAGAAAAGACATGGCGAAACGCTTTTTCGTAGCGTTTGACAGAAAAAGCCCGCCTCCGAGTCAATGGGAAGAACGGAGGGAAATGACGTCCATGAACATTTCCCGGCCGATTTTGAAAAACGTCCGGAGGCGGAGCCAATGGCTTCAAGTATTCCAATTTCCAAATGGTGGGCGGCAGTCCGTAAGCCTGGTCGCCCGCCCGCATCAGACCTCACAGGAATGATGTAGTCGGAGACGTAGCACCGCGGCCATCTCGGCTCAACATCGAACGTCCGCTGCGGGTCACAATGCGAAGGGCTCAACCGGAGTATATCAACCGAAGTATATCTAGTCCGCCATGCCTCGCTGAACAGACCTCAGCACCGTGCGCTGCTCCTTCGCTGCCGGTCAGGAGCGGAAACCATCCGACGATGCCTGGATGGCGACCTAAATCCTCAGGCTCAAAGTTACTTTGACTGAGCATCAGCACTCATGAAGCGTTAGGATTGGCGTAACGCTCCGCCGGCAGGATCAGGATGACGAGATGATGATCCGCGAGACGGGGATATCGCTCGATCGCACGATCCGCGCCTGAAATCGATCACGGAAGCATTGTCTGATGAACAAGACCAGTCGCGTGCTGTTTCTCTGCACGGGCAACTACTATCGAAGCCGCTATGCCGAGGAGATTTTCAACCATCAGGCCGGGGTCGAACGACTGGAATGGCACGCCTTCTCGCGCGCGGTCGCCGAAAATCTCTTTCCTGAAAACGTGGGGCCGATGTCGCCCTACACCCTGAATGCCTTGCAAGCGAAAGGCGTCGCGCCGGAAGGCGCTACGCGCAACCCGGTGCTCTGCACTGTCGACGACTTTGCGCAAGCGGCGCTTGTGGTCGCGCTGAAGGATGCCGAGCATCGCCCCATGATCGAGCGCCGCTTTGCTGCTGTCGCCCACCGTGTCGAATATTGGAACGTGGACGATATCGAGTTGCTCGATCCGCCAACGGCGCTGCGCAAGATCGACGACCTGGTTGGGCGGCTGATCGGGACCCTGCGGAGTCGCGAGCGATAGCGCGAACAGCCGCGCTGATGCGTGCTTCGACAACGAAAAGCCCCGGCACGAGGGCCGAGGCTCGCGATGCAGTCCACGTACATCCGGCGGACCAATCGTCAGACAGGAAACTAGCAACGCATTTTGAACGGATGATGACGAGATGGCGCTGACAATATGTCGCGCGGGAGCGGAACCAGATCACCCGATCCCGTCGCGAAGATAGATCTCGACGCGTTCGAGCAGGCGATCGATCGAATCATGGGCGGTATCGAGCACCAGATGGTCGCGATCCCACGGCTCATAATGCGGGCCGACGATGTTCTGCCAGGTCGGCAGTTTGAGGCCGGCGATGTCGGACGTGCGCACTTCTGCGCGCTGCCGGTGCAGAGCGACGTCGCTGCAGATCACTTCGATCTCGGCGATGCGCGCCGATGATTGCATGGCCGTTTGCCGCCAGCCATCGCGGCTTGCCAACACCGGATTGACGCAATCCGCGACAACCACGCGGCCGAGCCGCAGGTTCTCGGCCGCCAGTGCATTGGCGATGACGTAGCCCATCGGGCCGACTTCGTGGCCCGCCGCACGCAAGCTCTGCTCGATCGCGTCGACGCGGATATAGGTCGCAGCAAACCGTCTCGTCAGCTCGCGCGAGAGCGTGGTCTTTCCGGTCGCCGGAAGGCCGCCGAAAACGATGAGGATGGGTTGCCGACCTGTCATGCCTCATCATCCATCGGCATGCCGCGACCTGCAATGGGCCGTCGCAAACCAACGGTCTCAGAGCATCATGGAAGCGATGGCTATCGGGCCGATGGCGGTCAGCCCCCAAACCAGCAAATGCAAAGCCCACGGCCGCATTATTGCACCCCGTTCGCATGTCCTGCCATGACAGGAAACACCCGCTTGGGGCGCGCCAGTTGAGATAGATCAATAGCTGAACAATAAGAGCGCGGACACGGCGACGACGGTGAAAACACCGGCCGCAATGGTCACCACACGCACGATCAGCTCGCTGCCCATGCCCCCATGACAGGGCCGCAAGCCTGTGCAGTTTGTGCCAAAACGGCATTTGAGACTTTTGGGGCGGCAGTTTTTCGTTGGCCGTCAGGGCATTACCCGTGCTCAAACGGTCCAACTTCGCGGATGACCTTGCAGACCTGCAAAAATCCGCTGGCGTAGAATTCAGCGTGGCCTCGCTTCATGGCTTCGACATGGTCGGGCTGGGTGCGCCAGCTTTCGAGCGCTTGCTCTGAAGCAAAGCGAAAGACGGTGACCTCCTCTCCGTCATCCGCCTTGAACGACTTCACCGACAGGAATCCCGGAATGGCGCTGACTATTCCATACATGCGCTCGCCCAGGCGATCGTACTCTTCACGCGAAGCGCCATCCCGCAGCTTGAGGTCCCCAATGACGATCACCTCTCCGAGCATATCCGTCCTCCGCAATTCAGTTCAGCCCAAGAGCGTATTCGGGGCCGCGCCGGGGAATATTACGCCTCGGGATCAAATATTCCTGCGACCAACTGTAATCTTGTGTCATCGAGGCCCGGCCGCGCCGCACATAACCGTGAACTGAAACCGACCGAGCGCACGTAACGAGCCGAGGAGCGCCGCCGTAGAGCCAGCAACGCATCATCACAAAGGCTGGCAAAAATGAGAGAGCTGACGAGAACGACCTTCCACATTGCAGAAGATGGGGCGGGATCCTATCGACCTCTGTCCATCTTGCGCTGGGTCATGGTCGTGATCTTCGTGTCGTTCGGCATGCAGAAGTTCACGCTTCAGTCGGCGCAAGGCATCGTGCAATTCATCAGCAACAGTCCTTTTGTCTCATGGTTGTCGATCTTTGGATTTAGAGGCGAAGCCTATTTCCTCGGTGTCGCCGAATTTGTGATCGCAGGCTTGCTCGCCGCCGGCGCATTCAGCCCGATCCTGTCGGCGTTGGGTTCGTTCATGGGCGTGGTGACATTCGCCGTCACCTGGTCGTTCTTTTTCACGACCCCTGGAGTCGTGAAATGGAGCATCTCGACCGACCCGATGGCCTGGAATCTGGCGGGCGAGTTCCTGTTCAAGGACATCGTACTGTTCTGCGTCTGCCTCGTGCTGCTCCTGGCCTCGCTGCCACAAGCCGTCACGCGACTGCGTTGTGTTAAGGCTTGAGCAGGTGCAGGGAACGCTCAGGTCGAAGGCAATTACGGCGCAGGGACTTCCGTGGAGTGCGCTCGCAGAAAGCCCTTGGCGAGCGCGTGGTAAATGCCTTCAGGGCACACGAGGCGCGACGCTGCCTGGGCGATCAATGCGGAGGCCATCAACGGCACCACCATGGCGTGATTGTTGGTCATCTCGGTCACGATGACGAAAGCCGTGATCGGAGCCTGCACGACGCCGGCAAAATAGGAGACCATTCCGAGCAACATGAACGCACCGAGCGGGGCGTCCGGAAACAGATGAGCGATGTTCGTGCCGATGCCGGCGCCAACGGCGAGCGAAGGCGAGAAGATCCCGCCGGGAATGCCGCTGATCGCGGAAAGCGCGGTCGCAGCGAGCTTCAACACCCCGAAATCCCAGGGAAGCGGCATGTCGCTCTCCAGCGCCGACTTCACTTGCGCATAGCCGGTGCCATAGATCATGTCTCCAGAGGCCAGGCCGCAAAGGGCAACGCCGAGGCCGCATGCCGCGGCAAACGGCAGAGGATATCGCTTTGTCAGTGGTCCCAGCCGGCCAGGCAATCCGCGCGCGACCTCGATGAGAAGCCTGCTGAACGCGCCACCCGCCAATCCGCCGGCGATGCCGCATAACGGCACGGCGAGCCAGTCCGCGCCGTTTCGCAGCATCGTCGAGCTGCTACCGAAGTAATCGTAGTTTCCAACCAGGGCCAACGAGGTCAGGCCTGCCGCGATCACAGCGCCGATGACCAGGCTGCTCGTCCTGGTCTCATAGGCTCTGCTCATCTCCTCGATGCCGAACACGATGCCCGCGAGCGGCGTGTTGAATGCGGCTGCGACCCCGGCCGCAGCGCCGGCCAGGATCAGGCCCGGCTGGCGGCGTGGCGACATGCGGCCAAGGGCGAACATGACGGAAGCCCCGACCTGCACGGTCGGCCCCTCCCGGCCCGCCGACGCACCGCAAAGCAGCCCGAGGAGCGTCAACAACACCTTCCCGACGGCAATGCGGATCGAGACGAGCTTCTTGCGCGCTGCGTGCTCGGTGAGCTGGCGCGCGGCAATCGCTTGTGGGATGCCGCTACCTTGCGAGTTTGGAAAGAAGCGGTTCGTCAGATAGACGGACAGCGCAAACCCGAGCGGGGTCACCAGGACTGCAGCGTAGCGCGATTCCGACAGCAGGTAGGCGAACGCGACTTGCGCCCAGTCTGCTAACTTGGCCAGAGCGACGGCCGAGGCCCCGACCGCGATGCCGCCGATCAAGAAGGTTAGGCGTCTTCGCCAGCGGACTGAAACGACCCTGATGGAGCGGCGGAGGCGATGGGTAAAGATCGGAGGCATGGAGCAACTGCGTGGGCTTAGCGAATGACACTACGCGAGCGGTCTCCCTGGGACCATCACTAAAATTGCACCAGGGCCGCGCAGACCCACGGTCTTGGCGCGATGCGAACGGGATTGCGCCGCGACGTCACGCCGTCAGCCGACCGGCCCAGGCGTCCAATCGTCGCCAGACAGCGGTCTGACCGCGACGTCGGGAATGACTCCAAGCTCCATGCTCGGATCGAAATGGCGCATCGTCCGCTCATTCAGATCGATGATGCGGCCGGGCCTGAGCGGCCCCACGTCATTGATCTTGACGATGACCTTCTTGCCGACGGCCTCGACCAGCGCATATTTCGGTCTCGCCCCAAATTGGACCCCGCCAAATTTCCGACGCAAGCTCGTCTTGATGGCAGCAGTCCAGACCGAGGGATCATAACGCTCGCCGGAGGCTGTTCTCGGGCCGCCCTCCTCCTTGCCGGGCTTGAACGGATTGTACGTGGATGCTGCGCCAACGATCACATCGCCAGAGGCGGCGTCGACGACGGCGCTTGAATGAACCCCACTTGTTTCGCAACGGGCAACGGTAACGGAAACGGCAAGCGCAACCAGGGCGCCGCAAATTGCGGCGCTCGAGCGGAACACCATCATATCTCCTTTGATTTTCGATGATCCGGTTCCCGATGCCGCAAAACATGGACAAGCGAACGCGGACGCGTTGTGCCGATCTTTTGCGGATTCGTGCCACCCCTGGCGATGGAACCGTTGCGGGAACCAGGTGGTCCCGCACAGTGTTTTAGTTGCCGCCGTCTAAGACAGGGATTGCGTCAGCAAAATGACCCCTGGGGCTCGGGTCTCAATACCCCGGAGTCTTACGCGCTCAGCGGTAGAGGGCCCATTGCACAACGTCCGCAACCGAGCGCACGGCGCCGCGCGTCACGTCACGCGCAGGACCTCGCTCGCCACGACCCAGTCGTTGCCGTCGAACTGCGTGGTGTTGAACGAATTGCTGGTCAGCGGCGCCGCAGGCTGAAACCCAGGCTGATCCAGCCGGCACCGGCCATGATGAGATCGATGCCGAGGAACAGGCCGAGGATGTAGACGCTGTTGACCGGCCAGCGCGCCAGGATCAACAGGCCGAGCAGCAGCGTGATGATTGCAGACAGTGCCACCCAGACCCACGGGCTCTCGCGCTTCATGCTGAAGGCGAGAAACAGCCGCACAGCGCCGGAGGCGAGCAGCGAGGCGCCGAGGAACAAGGTCAGCAGCGCTGCTGCAAACAACGGGTTCTCGAAGGTCAGAAAGCCCGCGATGATGTAGAGCACGCCGAGCAAGGCCCAGAGCACGAACTTGCCCCAGCTCTTCATCTGGAAGGCGCCGATCACCTCGGTGAACCCCGCGACGATCATCATCGCACCGACCACGATCACGCTCGCCACCGTGGCCATCACTATGCTGCCGAGCGCGATGAAGCCAGCGACGAGATAGACGACGCCGAGAGCGACGATCCAGCCCCATTTGGCGTGCAATGCGGCAATGCCTGAGCCCAGGCCGAGATTGGGGGACGTTTCCGAAGCGCTTGTCATGACGGCTACTCCTGCATGTGAAGCCCACGAGCACATCTCAGGATAGCACACATCGTGCCGGGACGACAGCCAGCACAGCAGCCCCGGCGGCCAACAGCGTTGACGCAGATCAAGCGCGCGAGCGCTCCATGTCGAGCTCGGCTTTGAGGCTCTCGAGATCGCGATAAATTGAGGCGACCGCCAGCACACGGCCACCCTTTCGATATTTCAGCAGGCAGTCCTTATCCCTGATGCTGCCGTCGGTCGCGATGTCGTCAAAGCTCTCGGCATGGCCGACATAGTTGATCGGCACGTCGTAATGCTGGCTCCAGAAGAACGGCACGGCGTCGAAACGCTCGCGCTTGCCGAGCATGTTGCGCGCGGCGGTCTGGCCCTGCCGCTCCGCGACCACCCAATGCTCGACGCGGATGGTATGCCGCGAATGCGGATCGGGCCAGCGCGCGATATCGCCCGCCGCGAAGATGCCGGCGACGCTGGTCTCGAGATATTCGCTGACGCTGACGCCGCGATCGGCCGCAAGCCCTGCGTGCTCCGCGAGCGCAAGGCGCGGCTTGACGCCGATGCCGACCACAACCAGATCGGCCTCGATCACGCTGCCGCTCTTCAGCGTCGCGCGGGTGCCGTCGAGCTTCTCCACGGTGTCCTTGAGATGGAAATTGACGCCATTCTCTTCGTGCAGCGCGCGAACGAAGTCGCCCATGTCAGGCCCGAGCACGCGCTGCATCGGCCGCTCCTCGGGTGCGACCACATGCACCTCGAGCTTGCGCGCGCGAAGCGACGCCGCGACCTCGAGGCCGATAAAACTCGCGCCGATCACCAGCATGCGCCTGGCGCTGCCGGCGGCTTTGATGATCGCACGGCTGTCGGCGACCGAGCGCAGGGTGTGGACATGCGGCTGGTCGGCGCCGGGGATCTGGAGCTTGATGGGCTCCGCACCGGTGGCGAGCAGCAGCCGGTCGAACGGGAGCTTGTCGCCATTGCCCAGCGTGACGCTGCGCGTCTTCGGATCGATCGCGGAGACGTTGGTGTTGAGCCGGAGATCGATGCCGGCGTCGTGGTAATAGTCCTCGCCGCGCAGCGGCAGCCAGTCCTCCGGCGCATTGCCGGCGAGATAGTCCTTGGAGAGGTTGGGCCGGTCGACTGGCATTGCGCCGTCACTGCTGAGCATGGTGATGGCGCCGGCAAATCCCTCGCGGCGAAGCGTCTCGGCCGCCGCAAAGCCGGCCGCACCGCCGCCGACAATGACGAATTTTTCCGGCGTCGGCGCGCTGCGATGGGCTGTGGACGGTTTCGTTGCCTCGCGTTTGCGCTGGACGATGATGTTGTCGCGATCGCGCGTGACGTCCCACACCGCCAGCGCATTCAACGCTGGTGGTCGGGTCGCCTCGCCCGATCGCAAGGAGAAGCAGGCATGATGCCAGGGGCAGCGGATGCTGTCGCCGACCACCAGCCCTTCGGCGAGCGGGCCATGGTAGTGGCTGCAAGACGGCTCGATCGCAAAGATCTCGCTGCCAGCCTGCACCAGCAAGACGTCCTCGTCGCCGACATGACCGAGCAATTTGCCGTCCTTGAAATCAGCGAGCGCTACGCCTTTGGTCAGGTCGGGTCCGCCCGGCTTCTTGTCCTCGGTCATGGCATTGTCTCCTTGCGGATCAGTCGTCCGAATTGGCCAGCCCCAGCAATTCCTGGCGCGTCAGCGCATTGTCGCGGAACACGCCGAGCATGCGGCTGGTGACGAGATCGGTCCCCGGCTTATGCGCGCCGCGCGTGGTCATGCAGTGATGTGTCGCCTTGATGATGACGCCGACACCTTCGGGCTTGAGCACGTCGTTGATGGTGTTGGCGATCTGCGCGGTCATCTTCTCCTGGATCTGGAGACGCTTGGCATAGATGTCCACGAGCCGCGCGAGTTTTGAGATGCCGACCACGCGCCCCTGCGGGATATAGGCGACCCAGGCGCGGCCGACGATCGGCGCCATGTGGTGCTCGCAATGGCTTTCGAAGCGAACGCCGCGCAGGACGATCATCTCGTCGTAGCCTTCGATCTCCTCAAAGGTCTTTTGCAGGATTTCGCTCGGATCCTGCGCATAGCCAGAGAAATATTCCTGAAAGGCGCATGCGACGCGATCGGGCGTTTCGCGCAGACCATCGCGCGCGGGATCGTCGCCGGCCCAGCGGATCATGGTCCTGATCGCCTGCTCGACCTCTGCTTTGTCGGGCCGGTCGCTCGGCGCCTGCGCGACCGCGACGCGTTCCAGCCTGCGCGCTTGTGACGTCATCGAAAACCTCCCCTGCAACAAGCCGCAGACAGAAGCGGCCCCACAGCTTGGACGGCTGCAATCGGAAAAGGTTCCCGAGATCAGGAAAAATCGGATGCGTTGCCTTTTCGGCCCGCTTTCCGCACGTCCGCCACGGCCTGCGCCCACTCGACGGGCCGCTCCTGCGGCAGATTGTGCCCGGCGCCGGCGAACACGCGCCGCTCGAAAAAGCCCTCGAACTTGCGCGCGTGATGCGCGGTGCCGGGATCGACGCCGTCGCTGTCGCCGTCGATCGCGATCGTGGGAACGCGGACCGGCGGCTGTTGGGCAAGCTTCGCCTCGATCGCCGCATAGGCGGGATCGCCTTCGACCAGCGCATAGCGGTGGCGATAGGAGTGGATCACAACGTCGACGAAGTCAGGGTTGTTGAATGACACCGCGCTCCTCTCGAAAGTGGCGTCGTCGAAGTGCCATGTCGGCGACCACATCGACCAGAGCTGGCGGGCAAACCCGCGGCGGTTGCGCTCCAGCGCACGGCGGCCGCGCTCGTTGTGGAAGAGATATTGATACCAGAGCGCCGCTTCCTCCGGCGGCGAGGCCGGCTCCATGGAACGCGCGATATTTTGGATGTTGTAGGAATTGCCGGAGACGAGCCCGACGACGCGCTCGGGATGCAGCACCGAGACGACGCAGGCCGCGCGGCCACCCCAATCATAGCCGCCAACCACAGCACGCTCGATGCGAAGCGCATCCATGAAAGCGAGCAGATCGGCGCCGAGCGCCGCCTGCTCGCCGGAACGCAACGTCTGAGCCGACCGGAACCGCGTCAGCCCGTAGCCGCGCAGCCACGGCACCAGCACCCGCGCGCCAGCCTGCGCGATCAGCGGCGCAGCCTCGGCATAGGCGTTCACGTCATAGGGAAAGCCGTGGCCCATGATGCAAGGCCAGCCATCCGGTGCGCCATAATCGAGATAGGCGATGTCGAGGATGTCGGTCGAGACGAATTTTTGTTGCATGGCTAAGCCATTCTCTGCGAACCAACTTCATTCCGTGGCTCGCTATTGCAGCCCGCCGCTACCTCTGCGGCCCTGACAGCGAGATGTCGCGTTCGGCGCGGAAGACGTTGCTGTAGAGATTGGCGATCCACTGCCGGCCGATCTCGGTCTTGTTGAGATAGCCGATCTCGGTCTGGATGTGCGGTGCGACGCTGTTCCAATAGAATTGCGGATAGCGGTTCACGATGTCGGCGGGCGAATCGTAGCCGAGCTGGCGGTTCATGCCGACCTCCTCGAACTCATAGTAAAGCGCATTGGCCTTGCGCAAATAGTTGGGATCGCCGAGTTGCCCGATGAAGTCAGCAGCGCGCAGGATCGAGGCATCGTCGTCGTATTCATGGCCTTCCCGAGCCGGAAACCGCGTCCCCTCGATGGCGCGGGCGATGCGTTCCTGATCGAGCCCAGGAATATGTCGCAGCCGCCGCGTCACGTAGAGCTTCGAGCGATCGACGTGATACATCATCAAGCTGGCATCCGATGCCCCACGCGGCAGCGAGACCTTGGTGCCGGCCGCATCGATCACGAAGCCGTCCTCGTCATCCTCCTCGAACAGGCCGCGCACGTAGCCGATGTCATGGGCAAGACAGGCGATCAGCACATGAACGTAGTCATCCGCCTCCAGGTGGGTGTGGAGATATCGGCCACTGAGGATGGAATGGCCCGCCAACGTCACGAGCATCGTGTGCTCGACATTGTGATAGAGCGCATCGCTATTGCCAATCCATTCCATCGTGGTGCGGGTGGCGCTCTCGATGATGTTTGCTGGAGCATCGCCGTACCGACGCCGCATGAACGTGCCCAGCAGCTTCTCCAGGGATTCAGCCGCCAGTCGCGGTAACGTCATCATGGATGCAGCCCCGTCTGT
Source organism: Bradyrhizobium diazoefficiens (assembly GCF_016616885.1). Taxonomy (NCBI): domain Bacteria; kingdom Pseudomonadati; phylum Pseudomonadota; class Alphaproteobacteria; order Hyphomicrobiales; family Nitrobacteraceae; genus Bradyrhizobium; species Bradyrhizobium diazoefficiens. The sequence goes on from NZ_CP067102.1 coordinate 5,905,776, forward strand.
CGGTGGTGTCCCACGCTAGCTCCTGACGCCTCATACTCGCCCTCGACGCAGGGTCAGCATAACCCAATCTGGGGCGACTGGCCAAATCCCGGAACGAAAATACGTAAATATGATATGCTCCCGCCGCGCAGCATCACGGTTGCGGTCACAGTCCGGTGCACCCCACGGTCGGGCCATGCGGGGCTTCGCCAGCCCAGCCAATGGCCGACCGTAAGACGTCGTTTTGTTGGAAGGAGCGCGAGCGGGCGTCCACCGCGGTGGGATCAGGGCGCGGACTGCGGCGTCAATTCCCTTGCGCGACGCGCGCGATCATCCGGCCGCAAACGACGGTCAGTCCACCAGCAGCACGTCCACGGCGACGCCGAGCTTCTGCTTCGGCGAGCCGACGATGATACCATCCACGGGCGACTCATCGGAGAAATCCCGACCGACCCCCAGGACGATGTGATCGTTGGCGACCAGCAGATCGTTGGTCGGATCGAAGTCGATCCAGCCGAGCTCCGCCCCGCACCACAGCGACACCCAGGCATGCGTCGCATCCGCGCCCTGCAAGCGCGGCTGCCCCGCGGGCGGAATGGTGCGCAGATAACCGCTGACATAGGCCGCCGGCAGGCCGAGCCCGCGCAGCCCTGCGATCATCACATGGGCAAAATCCTGGCAGACGCCGTGGCGCTTGTCGAAAACCTCGTTGAGCGGCGTCGAAATCACGGTGGCCTTGGGGTCGTAGCGAAACTCGGTGCGGATGCGATGCATGAGATCGACCGCACCGGCGAGGATGGCCGTGCCCGACGCGAAGCTCTCGGCAGCATAGGCACTGACCGGACGCAGCACTGGCACCAGCGGGCTCGCAAAGACATAACCGACCGGCGAAGACGGCCCGAGGCTCGTCGCTTCAAACGCGATGTCGCGAATGCTCTCCCAAGGCGGGCTCACGGCATCGCGCGCAGGCGGCTTGCGATCGACGGAAACGCGCGAGCGCGAGTCGATGCGCAAATTGCGATGCGCGGCCTCGATCACCACGCTCTCGGTCAGCGTGCCGAAGAAGTCGCGGCGGACGTGGCGCTCGGACGGACGTGGACGGATCTCGACCTTGTGCGAGATCAGCTCCTGACCTTTGCCGTCCTTCGGCTCGAGCCGCAGCGTGCAGCGGGCGAAGCTGACCGGGCTCTCATACTCGTAGGTGGTGACGTGCCGGATGTCGTAGATCACGCAAGCCCCGTCAGCTTTTCCGGCCGGCTCGCATTCGGGCCGTGCGGGAAATAATGCAGCCCGATCGCCTCGGCGAGGCTGAGCAGGTCCTGCTCCAGCGCGAACAGCGTCTTGACCTCGAGCTTCTCGGCTTCCGCGGTCGCCAGCATGGACTGCACCGCCACCGCAAGCCGCTGCGGCTGCTCGATCAGGCCATGCTCCTTCAGGCTCGGCAGTGCCGCGATATGCTCGTTCAAGGTCGCCACCTGGAAGGCGACCGAGCGCGGATTGTAGCTGTCGAGCACCGCGAGGTCGCGCACCGGCGCCAGGATCGGCGCCAGCAGATAGCGCGAGCGATAGGTGATCTGGGAATCCACCAGCGTCAGCAGGATGTCGAGGTCCTCGTCGCCGGCCTCGTCATAGGCGAACTGCCGGGCAAAGCGCGCGGTGTTGATGGCGCGCTCGGTGCGACGGCCGATGTCGAGGAAGCGCCAGCCGGCGGCGCGATTCATGTTTTCCTGCGCAAGACCTGCGAAGCTCGCAAGTTCCTGCAAGGTCAGCTCGGCCGCGCTCAGCACGCTGTCGTCGTCCTCGACCTCGTAAGAGAGGCGGTCGGCCATCTCGGTGATGACCTGCCAGGCGTCGGGCGACAGCCGCTCGCGCAAGGAGGTCGCCGTACGCAGCGCCGAGCGTACCAGCGACAGCGCCGAGCCGAAACGCGCCTCGCTCTGCAAGGCTTCGGCGACGATGCGCCCCGGCGCCGCGCGCGAGGTCTGCGAGATCGCGCCCCAGGTCACCAGCAGGCGCTGGATCCGTTCGGCCGATTGCAGCGAGGCCGCGGTGCCCTTGTTGGGTCCGCTCGGCGAGCCCAGCGCACGCACCAGCCGCAGCGTCGCTTCGGCACGTTCGAGATAGCGGCCGAGCCAGAACAGATTGTCGGCGGCGCGGCTTGGCAGCACGCCGGCGATGCGGCGAATGCGCACCTTGTCGGTCGCCGGCAACAGCGACGCGGTGGAGACCTTCTTCTCCGAGACCACCCAGACGTCGGCGGCACGGGCGCCGTCGCCCATCGACACCGCGCGCGCATCCGCCTGCTCGGCGATCCGGCAGAAGCCGCCGGGCATGATGGCCCAGCCGTCCGGTGTTGCGGCCGCAAACACGCGCAGCACGAAGGGACGCGGCGTGAGCTGGCCCTGCTCCCACACCGGCATGGTGGAGAGACGCACCACCTCCTGGCCGACATAATCCATGCCGCGCGCGCTGATGGCCTCGACCAGGCGCTTGTGTCCGGCGGCGTCGAGCTCGCTCGCGAGCACCGGACCGTTGCTCTCGAAGCCGGGAACGCCGCGGCCGTAAGCGCCTTCGATCGCGACCTCGTCGAGCCGCGACAGCACCTCGTCGCGCGCCGAGCGCTGCCCGCACCACCAGGTCGCGATATGCGGCATCTTCAGCTCTTCGCCGAGCAGGCGACGGCTGAGCGCCGGCAGGAAACCGAGCAGCGCCCTCGCCTCCAACACGCCGGAGCCTGGCATGTTGGCGACCACGACGCCGTCCTTGCGCAGCACGTCGATCAGGCCGGGAACGCCGAGATGCGAGGAGGCATCGAGCTCGAGCGGATCGAGCGAGTTGGAATCGACGCGGCGAAGCAACACGTCGAGCCGCTTCAACCCAGCGACGGTGCGGATGTGGATGCGATTGTCGCTGACGGCGAGATCGTCGCCCTCGACCAGCAGGAAGCCGAGATAGCGCGCCAGCGTCGCGTGCTCGAAATAGGTTTCGCTGAAGCTGCCGGGCGTGAGCACGCCGATCCGCGGCTCATCGCGATCAGCACGCGCGCGAAGCGAGTCGCGGAACGCCTCGAAGAACGGCGCGACGCGCGGCACGTTCATCGACTTGTAGAGATCGGAGAAGGCGCGCGACAGCACCAGCCGGTTCTCCAGCGCATAGCCCGCGCCCGACGGCGCCTGCGTGCGGTCGCCGAGCACCCACCAGCGGCCATCGGGCCCGCGGCCGACATCGGCGGCATAGAGCGAGAGATAGCGCCCGCCCGGGGGCGGCACGCCGCAGACGGGGCGCAGATATTCGGGGCTGCCGGCGATCACGCCCGCGGGCAGCGCGCCTTCCGCGACCAGCCGGCCCTCGCCATAAACGTCGCGCAGCACGAGCTCCAAAAGCTCGGCGCGCTGGGTGATGCCGTCGGAGAGCTGCTTCCAGTCGGCCTCATCGATCAGAAGCGGCAAATGGCTGATCGACCAGGGCCGGTCGGCGCTGTCGCCGGGGGCGCGGTAGGTGACGCCGGCCTCGCGGAGGTGACGGTCGGCCATGCCGAAGCGCCGCTCGACCTCGTCGGTCGCGAGTGCTCCGAAAGCATCGAAGAAGCGGCTCCAGACCGCGCGCGGGGCGCCGTCAGCCCCCAGGAATTCGTCGGGGATGCCGAGCAGGCGGCGATAGTCGCGGACCCATTGCGCAAGGCGGCGCTGGCCTTCGCGCTGACCTTGCGCCCTACCGGCCTTGTCCTGTTCGGCTGCGCCCTCGCCCATGCGCCTCTCCCTGCCCCACCATCATACTCATTGCAGGAGCGGTGTCCGCAAGTCGAGGGTCAGCGGAAATTCATTTGTGCGTTCCTCGGGCGGCGGCTGCATCGGGCCGGGCGTATGGCCGTGGTCCTGGAAGCGCGCCAGCCGCCGCGCCTCGGCCTCGTAGGTGTTGACCGGCTTGGTGTCGTAGCTGCGCCCGCCGGGATGGGCGACGTGATAGACGCAGCCGCCGAGCGAGCGGCCGTTCCAGGTATCGATCAGATCAAAGGTCAAGGGCGCGTGGACCGGGATGGTCGGGTGCAGGCCGGATGCCGGCTGCCAGGCCTTGAAGCGGACGCCGGCGACGGCCTCCCCGGAGCGTCCGGCCGAGGTCATCGGCAGGCGGCGGCCGTTGCAGGTGACGATGTGGCGGCCTTCGACGAAGCCCTCGGCCTTGACCTGAAGCCGCTCAACCGACGAGTCGACATAGCGCACGGTGCCGCCGGCCGAGCCTTCCTCGCCCAGCACGTGCCAGGGCTCCAGCGCCTGCCTCAGCTCCAGCGTGACGCCGCCGTGATGGACGCGGCCGAAGGCGGGGAAGCGGAATTCGAGCTGGGCCAGATACCATTCCGGCTCGAACGGATAGCCGGAGCTCTTGAGCTCGGACAGCACGTCCTGAAAATCTTCCCAGATGAAATGCGGCAGCATGAAGCGGTCATGCAGCGCGGTGCCCCAGCGCACGAACTTGCCTGCCTGCGGCTCTCGCCAGAACTTTGCGATCAGCGCGCGGATCAGGAGCTGCTGCGCCAGCGACATGCGCGGATCCGGCGGCATTTCGAGCGCGCGGAATTCGACGAGGCCGAGGCGGCCGGTGGGGCCATCCGGCGAATAGAGCTTGTCGATGCAGATCTCGGCGCGATGGGTGTTGCCGGTGATGTCGACGAGCAGATGCCGGAACAGCCGGTCCACCAGCCACAGCGGCGTCTGGTAGCCCGGCGGCGGCACGTGCGAGAGCGCGATCTCGAGCTCGTAGATGCTGTCGTGGCGCGCCTCGTCGATACGCGGCGCCTGGCTGGTCGGGCCGATGAAGAGGCCGGAGAAGAAATAGGACAGCGACGGATGCCGCTGCCAGTACAGCACCAGGCTCTTCAAAAGATCGGGCCGGCGCAGGAACGGCGAATCCTGCGGGCTCGAGCCGCCGATCACGACGTGATTGCCGCCGCCGGTGCCGGTGTGGCGGCCATCGACCAGGAAGCGGTTGGCGCCGAGGCGTATCTTGCCGGCATCCTCATAGAGCCCGGAGGTGATCTCGACCGCCTCGCGCCAATTCTTTGCCGGATGAACATTGACCTCGATGACACCAGGGTCGGGCGTCACCTTGATGACCTCGATGCGCGGATCGAACGGCGGCGCATAGCCCTCGACATGGACCTGGAGCTGCATCTCCTCGGCCGTGGCCTCCAGCGCCGCGATCATTTCGAGATAATCCTCGATGCGTTCGACCGGCGGCATGAAGGCGCAGATCACGCCGTCGCGGACTTCGATCGACAGCGCGGTGCGGACAGGAACGGACGTGTTGAGTTGCTCGGGCGCGACCCGCGGCGGTGGCGATTCCGGGCGCGCCGGGAGACTGAACACCGGCAGCTTGTCGCGCGCCTCCATCGGATCCCGCTCGATGATGTAGGGATATTGATCGGGCGCGACGTAGCCGAGCGAGTCGAGCGGCAGGCGCAGGCCGAGCGGCGAATCGCCCGGCATCAGGAACAGATGGTTGCGCCGGAGTTGCCAGCGCTCGCTGCGCCAGCGTGGCGGCGCGTTCCAACGTTGCACCGGCAGCACGAAGCCGCGTGGCGCGCGGAGGCCCTGATTGAACACCCGCGCCATCCGCGCCCGCGCCTCGGGATCGGACAATTTGGAATCGGACGGATCGACGTTGACCGGAAGCTCGGCTTCTTTCTGGAGCCAGTAGACGGTGTCCTCAAAGGCGGGGATGATGTAGCCGGGATCGAGCCCGAGCCGCGCCGCCGTGCCTTCCATGAAATCCTCGGCGTCCTCGGTCTGGGCGCGCCTGGGATTCTCGATTTTTGCAATGAGGTCCGCGTTCTTCCAGATCGGCACGCCGTCCTTGCGCCAGTAGAGCCCAAACGCCCAGCGCGGCAGGCTCTCGCCCGGATACCATTTGCCCTGGCCATAATGCAGCAGGCCTCCGGCTGCGAAGCGGTTGCGCAGGCGGCGGATCAGATCGTCGCCGAGCGCGCGCTTGGTTGGACCAACGGCTTCCGTATTCCACTCCGCCGCTTCGAGATCGTCGACCGAGACGAAGGTCGGCTCGCCGCCCATGGTGAGCCGCACGTCTTGCGCGGCGAGATCGCCGTCGACCTGCTCGCCGAGATCGTTGAGCCGCGTCCAGGATTCGTCGGAGAACGGCTTTGTGATGCGCGGCGCTTCGCGGATGCGGCGGACGCTCATGTCGAAGGCGAATTCGACTTCGGCAAAGCCGGCGCCGCCGGAGATCGGCGCCGCCGAGCGATAATGCGGTGTTGCCGCAACCGGGATGTGCCCCTCGCCCGCGAGCATGCCGGAGGTCGCATCAAAACCGATCCAGCCCGCGCCCGGCAGATAGACCTCGGCCCAGGCGTGCAGATCGGTAAAATCGTTCTCCACTTCCGGCGGCCCCTCGATCGGATCGATGTCGGGACGGATCTGGATCAGGTATCCGGAGACGAAACGGGCGGCGAGGCCGAGATGGCGGAAGATCTGGATCAGAAGCCAGGCGGAGTCGCGGCACGATCCGGCGCAGGAGGTGAGCGTCTCCTCCGGCGTCTGCACGCCCGGCTCCATGCGGATGACGTAGCTGATCCTCTGTTGCAGCTCCCTGTTCAAATCGACCAGGAAGTTGACGGTGTTCGGCGCTTCGCGCGGGACCGAGGCGAGATATTTTGCGAATGCGGGATCAGGCTTGATGGTCTCGAGATACGGCGCCAGCTCGGTCTTGAGATCCCTGGGGTATTCGAACGGAAAGCTGTCGGCATAGGGTTCGACGAAGAAGTCGAACGGGTTGACCACGGTCATCTGCGTGGTGAAGTCGACCTCGAATTTCAGCTCGGTGGTCTTCTCCGGAAAGACGTAGCGGGCGAGCCAGTTGCCCTGCGGGTCCTGCTGCCAGTTCACGAAATGGTTGGCCGGCGTGACCTTGAGCGAATAGCTCAGGATCGGCGTGCGCGTGTGCGGCGCCGGCCGCAGGCGGATCGTCTGCGGTCCCAGATCAATCGGGCGGTCGTATTTGTAGTGCGTGACGTGGTGTAATGCGACGTAGATCGACACGGGGTGCGGTGCTCCAGCAGCTTTTTTGAGCAGAACACCGCTGGTGACCTCGATCAAGCATTAACAACGGGCAGTGCGTGCCTACGGCACGGGCGAGTGGTGAGTAGCGAATGGCGAATAGCCGAAGACAGATGATGGATTGGGATGACATCCGCTATTTCCTTGCCGTCGCGCGCGAGGGGTCGGTTCGAGCGGCGGCCGAGCGGCTTGAAGTGAATCATTCCACCGTGTTGCGACGCATCGCCCAATTGGAAGAGCGTGAAGCGGTGCGCAATTGCACAACCGATGTTGAGGATTCTGGAATCCTATCCGGGTCGCTCGATCCCTAATTACTCCGCAGATGAGGCGCCAGCCCGAGGCGATACGCCATGGGCTGGAGGCGAACGAGCGGCGCGCGAGAGCGCGGTTGCCGCTCGTTCCGGGCGTCCACTCGCGGAGCTGGCACGCCGGCCGTTCAGATTACGTGGGTGAATCGAGAAGGTAAAGGTCGACATGTACGAAGCAATCAAGTGGCCGGAGGACATGACACCCAGTCGGTCTCCGATCCATTTTACGAATGAGCTGGTGGTCGCAGCCTCCGTCGAAACGATCTGGTCCCTGCTCGTGGACCCCATCGCGTGGCCCAGTTTCTATCCGGGCGTTGAGCACGTCCAACTTCTAGACGGGCACGAGTCTTTGCGGCTCGGGACACGGTTTGAGACCAATCTGGCCGGCCAAGATGTTTATGCGTCGGTTCAAGAGTTCGAGCCGATGACGCGCATCGCCTGGGGTGGTGGTCCGAAAGCGTCCCTCGAATCCAAAGCTTACCACGCCTGGATCATCACGCCGACTGCGGATGGAACGCACCTCTGGACCGAGGAAACGATGCAGGGGCCGCTTTGGATCGAACGGGCAAAGCAGGCGCCCGATGTGTTCTGGCGCACGCATCAGAAGCTTCTGGAGGATCTCGCAAAGGTCGCCACACGGCAAAACGGATCTCCGACCAGATCAGGCTCGCGCCATTGAACACCGGACAATCAGCATCAACACCCGATCGGAGAAAACGTCATGAGCTATGCAATCGTCGGATTCGGGGCGGTGGGCCAAGCCCTCGCTCGCGCCTTTGCTCGTAAGAACATCGACGTGGCGGTCGCAAGCCGCCGGTCACCCGAGGCGTTGGCGCCCCAGGCTCGGGCAATCGGGCCGACAGTTGTTGCCAAGTCGCTGCGGGATGCAATCGAGGCCGACACCGTCATCCTGGCAGTCCCGTTTTCGGAACACCGGGGGGTTGCGAAGTCCCTCGTCAGTTGGCGGGGCAAGACCGTCATCGACGCGACAAACGCATTTGCGGTTCCCGTTGAAGACCTGGGCGGCCTTCCCTCGTCTGCGGTCGTTGCCAAGGCATTCGCCGGCGTCAAGTTCGTGAAGGGCTTTAACCATCTGCCGGCCTCCGCGCTGGCTGCCGATCCAGTCGTGGAGGGCGGTCACCGGGTCATCTTTCTGTCGAGCGACGACGAAGAGGCGGTAGCTCCGGTGGCGGCCTTGGCCAGGCAACTCGGCTTCGCGCCGATCAACCTGGGAGAGCTCGCCGAAGGTGGCGCGCTGGTGCAGGCGCGCGGCCGCACCTGGACTCAGCTCATCTTCCAGGATTTGTTCAAGAAGGAGCAGTAATCGATGTACGATCGTGTGATTTGGCCAGAGAGGTTCGATCCCAAGACGTCGGCCATCTACGCCCTCAACGACATCGATGTGAAAGCACCCCCTGAAGTCGTCTGGAGGCTACTGGTCGACGCCGAGAACTGGTCGAGCTACTTCCCTGCCGAAGACCAGGTCAAGATCCTAAGCGGTGAAAGAGAGCTGGCCCGCGGGACCAGATACAGCCGGGTGACGGTTGGATTTCCGATGAGCTTGGTCGTTACCGAGTGCGAGCCCTTCCGCCGACTTGCATGGGCGACGACGGTCGATGGCGATGAGACCGGCTCGAGTGCGTACCATGGGTGGGTCATCACACCCACCCATGATGGCTGCCACGTGCTGACCGAGGAGACGCAGCAGGGCGAATGGTTTCTCGATGAACTCGGACGCAAGCATCCCGGCGCGCTCTATCGCTATCACCAGGAATGGGTCGAACGCCTCGCCCGCGCGGCCGAGGCACAGGTGGCAGCCATGGCAGGCTGACCCGCGCGTCCTGATGCCAGGGCGTCCCCGTCGCCTAGGCATCTGCACGTTGAGCTTTGTTACGGCCGCGCCGGCCAAGATTGGAGAGAAATGACATGAACATCGACCTAAAAGGTAAGAGGGCTATCGTCACGGGCTCAACGGCGGGTATCGGCCGCGCCACCGCAGAGGGCTTGGCCCGTGCCGCGGCGTCGGTCGTTATCAGCGGCCGTGGGAAATCCAGAGTCGACGAGGCAGTGCGGCAAATTCGGCAGGCCTTTCCCGGAAGCGAAGTCTCCGGGGTTGCAGCAGACTTGGCGACCGTGGACGGTGTCGAGGCCTTCATAGCGCAGGTCCCGGACGCCGATATCCTCGTTAATAACGTCGGTACGGCCCATATCCGGGACTACAATGGCATCGAAGACATCGCGAATATCCCCGATGAGGACTGGCTTGGCCTGTTCCAATTAAACGTCATGAGCGGCGTGCGCATGACGCGCCACTACCTGCCGCGCATGGTGAAGAAGAGCTGGGGCCGCGTCGTGTTCGTCAGCAGCGAGTCGGCGGTCAACATCCCCAAGGAGATGCTCGACTACGGCATGACCAAGACCGCGCAACTCGCCGTCTCGCGCGGACTTGCCGAGGCGGTCGCGGGCACGGGCGTCACCATCAACGCTGTTCTGCCGGGACCAACTCGGTCCGAGATCCTCGGTGATTTCATGGCGAAGCAGGCCAGGGCGAACGGGATCACTCAGGAGCAGGCCGAGCAAGGCTTCCTGAAGGCGATGCGTCCGACCACCCTTATTCAGCGTTTCGCAACCACCGACGAGGTGGCCAACATGATCATCTATGCCTGCTCGGAGCAGGCTTCAGCCACGACCGGCGCGGCTCTACGTGTGGATGGCGGTGTGGTCCGCTTCGTCGCCTAACTCTCACCCGCGTCTTCCGGGATTTCCTGCCTCAGCTTCGGCCCCTCGTTGAGGCGCTTCCCAAGCGCGGCGACGAAATTGTCGTACCGCGCACCGGCCAGGGCCCGTGCGGCCCTGGCAGGCGGCTCGGGCAGCGGCGGCGTCGTGTTGAGCTAGACGCGGATGAACAGCGCCAGCGTTTCGACACCGATGGCGACGTCTCGTTCTAGTCCTATTCGCTACTCCCTATTCGCCATTCGCCCCTCTCACATGGTCGCGCCCAGCACCCAGGGCGCGAACTCGGCGCCGCCGAAATCGAAGCTTTCGCTCTTGGTCGGCTGGCCGGACGCGGTCTTCAGGATGAGATCGAAGATGCGCTGGCCGCATTCCTGAACGCTCTCCTCGCCTTCGAGGATGGTGCCGCAATTGACGTCCATGTCCTCTTCCATGCGCTTGTACATCGGCGTGTTGGTGGCAAGCTTGATCGAGGGCGCGGGCTTGCAGCCGAACACGCTGCCGCGACCGGTGGTGAAGCAGACCAGGTTGGCGCCGCCGGCGACCTGGCCGGTGGCCGCGACCGGATCGTAGCCGGGCGTGTCCATGAACACGAACCCCTTCTTGGTGACGGGCTCGGCGTAGCGCAGCACCTCGACGAGGTTGGTGGTGCCGGCCTTGGCCATCGCACCGAGCGACTTTTCCAGGATGGTGGTGAGACCGCCGGCCTTGTTGCCGGGGCTCGGATTGGCGTTCATCTCGGCGCCTTCTCGCTCAGTATATTCGTCCCACCAGCGCATGAGATCGACCAGCTTCTCGCCAACCTCGCGGCTCACGGCGCGGCGCGTCAGCAGATGCTCGGCGCCGTAGGTCTCCGGCGTTTCCGACAGGATCACGGTGCCGCCGTGACGGACGATGAGATCGCTGGCAGCACCGAGCGCGGGGTTAGCTGACACGCCCGAATAACCGTCCGAGCCGCCGCATTGCAGCGCCACGGTCAATTCGCTCACCGGCACCGACTCGCGCTTCACCTTGTTGGAGTCAGCGAGCGCTTCGCGCACGAAGGCAATGCCGGCCTCCACCGTCTTGCGGGTGCCGCCGACTTCCTGAATGTCCATCGCACGCAGGCGGCCAGCGAGCTTCTGCTCGTCCATCAGGCCGCCGATCTGGTTGACCTCGCAGCCGAGGCCCAGCACGATGACGTGGGAGAAATTGACGTGCCGCGCATAACCGCCCAGCGTGCGGCGCAGCAGCGCGAGCGGCTCGTTCTGCGTCATGCCGCAGCCGGTCTTGTGGGTCAGCGCGACGACGCCGTCGACATTGGGGAATTCGGCCAGCGGATTGTCGCCGGTGAAGGGATTTTTCTTGAAGACGTCGGCGACGAGGCTCGCGACATGCGCGCTGCAATTCACCGAGGTGAGGATGCCGATATAGTTGCGCGTGGCGACGCGGCCGTCCGGGCGACGGATGCCCTCGAAGGTCGCCGGCAGGTCGAAGTTCGGCGTCGACTTGACGTCGGCGCAATAGGCATAGTCCTTGGCGAAGTCGCCCATGCCGATGTTCTGCACATGCACATGCTGGCCCGGCGCGATTGGCGCGGTCGCAAAACCGATGATCTGGCCGTAGCGGATGACAGGCTCGCCCACCGCGATCGGCTTGACCGCGACCTTGTGGCCGGAGGGAATGCGCTCGACCGTTGTCACGCCGTCAGCCACCACCGTGCCCGGCGGCAGGCTCGCGCGTGCGATCAGCACACCATCAGCGGGATGCAGGCGGATGACGGGGCTGATGGTCATGGCGAATCTCCTTCGGAGGCGAGTAGCGAATGGTGAGTGGCGAATGGAAAAAGGGGAGCGGCACTATTCGCTACTCCCCATTCGCCATTCGCGAGTTTCTTAGGCCTTGCCGGCTGAATCCTTGCGGGTCGCATTGACCTGCATCTTGGCGTAGGTCGTCATCATGCCGACCTCGTTCGAGAGCGTCACCAGCTTGAAGCCCATGTTGATGGCACGCGCAGCACCTTCGGCGCCGCTGCAATGGATGCCCGGGAACAGCCCGCGCTTGTCGCACTCCTTGATGATCTTGTCGTAGATCGCGAGGATCTCCGGCTCGGCGCGATCGAGCTTCGGCTCGAGACCATAGGAGAAGCCGAGGTCGGACGGGCCGATGTAAACGCCGTTGAGACCCTCGACGTCGAGGATCGCTTCCATGTTCTCGACCGCGGTCTTGGTCTCCATCATCGGCAGCAGCACGATGTCGTCATTCGCAGTCTTCTGGTAGGAGCCTGCGGTGCCGTACATGCCGGCACGGATCGGGCCGTTGGAGCGCACGCCCTTCGGCGGGTACTTCGAATACGAGACGAGGTTCCTGGCTTCCTGCGGCGTGTTGACCATCGGGCAGATCACGCCATAGGCGCCGCCGTCGAGCACTTTGCCGATGATGCCGGGCTCGTTCCACGGCACGCGAACCATCGGGGTCACCGGATGCTTGTCCATGGCCTGGAAGCACTGCACCATCGAGAGATAATCCTGCACGCCGTGCTGCATGTCGACGGTGACGCTGTCGAAGCCGCATTGCGCGATCATCTCAGCCGAGAAGCCGGACGGAATCGCGAGCCACGCGTTGACCACGGCCTTGCCCGACTTCCAGATTTCCTTGACCTTGTTCGCCACGTTGCCTTCCTTCTTCGTTGTTTGGACCGTGTTTTTGGACCGCGTTGTCTAGACCGTCGTCACCACGCCGAGCGCCGCGACCGCACGACCTCGCTGTTACCGCGAACCGGGTCGCCGCGCTACGCTCGCAATGACGCAAGACCTATGCGCTCGCCCACTGGGTGCGGACCTCGCCGGCGACGTCCACTATCGCCGCCCGGGTGTCATCCGGCAAGGGGATGCCATTTGGTGCGCTTGATCAGGGCTTTCCGCTCGGGATCGCCGGGAATCAGCACCTTTGACCGAAAAACACCAGGGATGTCCATAGCCGTCGCCGCCCGACTGCGCATATCTGCTTTCACTCCTCGGCACTTGCCCCGTCGCCGGCGCCTGGTCCTGCGAGACTCTGTTCCAGCTCTCCGAGCATCTCCTGCAACTCGGCAAGCTTGCGCGCGCCGAAGCGATGCGTGATCTCGGCATAGATCGCTTCCGAGGACGGCGCGACGGAGGCCATCAGATTCACGCCCTCCCTGGAGATCGAGACCATGCTGCGGCGCTGGTCCGCCTTTGCCGTCTTGCGCTCGATCAAATTGCGCGCCTCGAGATCGCGCAGGATGCGCGACAGGCTTGGCCCGAGGAGAAACGCGGTGCGCGCGAGTTCCGTGACCTCCGCAGCCTCGATGGCGGCGAGCGCGCGGAGAATGCGCCATTGCTGCTCGGTCAGCCCGTGCTCGCGCAGCGATGGGCGAAATTGCCGCATCACCGCCTCGCGTGCCCGCAAGAGCGACATCGGCAGCGATCGCGAGAAATCGCGCATCGGCACCTGGCGCGCGGCAGGCGCGCTTGCGTTGGTGGGATCAGCCGGTCTCTTCGCCATGATGCCCTTTCAAAGTCGCCCTTTCAGACCGCACAACGTTTGCAGTGCAGCAAGCCCGATTTGGGTTTGACGCATACACTTAACATGTTAAGTATCTCCGGGCACCACGATTTCCAGAGATCAACGATGGCGCTTTCCAACGACGATATCCGAGCTTGCGCGAACCGTCTGCACCAGGCGGAGAAGACCCGCGTGCAGATCCGGCAGCTCTCGCAGGATTTCCCCGACATCACCATCGCCCATGCCTACGCGATTCAGAAGGCGTGGGTCGACATCAAGATCGCCGAGGGTCGCCTCGTCAAAGGCCACAAGATCGGCCTGACCTCGAAGGCGATGCAGAGCGCGCTTGACATCAACGAGCCGGATTCCGGCGTGCTGCTCGACGACATGTTCTTCGCCGATGGCGGCCTCGTCCCGACCGAGCGCTTCATCGCCACACGGGTCGAGGCTGAGCTCGCTTTCGTCATGAGCAAGCGCCTGTCCGGACCCGATTGCACGATGTTCGATGTGCTCAACACCACCGACTTCGTGGTGCCGGCGCTGGAGATTTTGGACACGCGGATCGAGCGCGTCGATCCCAAGACGAAAGCCACGCGCAAGATCTACGACACCATCGCGGACAACGCCGCGAATGCCGGTATTGTGCTCGGCGGCCGGCCGATCCGCCCGCTCGACGCCGACCTGCGCTGGATCGGCGCGCTGTGCTTCAAGAACGGCCAGCTGGAAGAGACCGGCCTTGCCGCCGGCGTGCTCAATCATCCCGCGACCGCTGTGGCCTGGCTCGCCAACAAGATCGCGCCGCTTGGGCTGGCGCTCGAGCCCGGACAGGTCGTGCTCGCCGGCTCATTCATCCGTCCGATCGAGACCCGCAAGGGCGACACAATTCAAGCCGACTATGGCGCCTATGGCTCGGTCAGCTGCTACTTCGCCTGAAGCAATAAGAATACACAGGGAGTGAAACCGCCATGCCGCATTTCACGATCGAATATTCGGCCAATCTCGATATCCGCCTCGACATCGGCGCCGTCTGCGAGGTCGTGCGCAAGGCGGCAGTCGAGACCGGCATCTTCCCGCTCGGCGGAATCCGCGTCCGCGCCGTCCGCTGCGAGCATTATGCAGTGGCCGATGCGCGGCGCGATTACGGCTTCCTCGACATGGTGCTGCGCATCGGCGAGGGCCGCGATCTCGCCACGCGGCAGAAGGCCGGCGAGCATGTCTTCCAGGCGCTCTCCAAGCATCTCGATCCCGTCTTCGCCGCCAGCAAGTTCGCTTTGTCGTTCGACATGCAGATCAACGACAAGGACACCAGCTGGAAGCGCAACAACATCCACGACGCCCTGAAAGTGGACGCCCTGAAAGTGGAGGCCGCCCATGGATAAGCCCATCCCGAAAGCCGATGTGTTCCAGGCCAACCGCGAGCGTGTTGCGCCGCTGCTGAAGAAGCTCTGCGCTGGCGGCATCGGTCACATGATCGACGGCAAGATCGTGCCGTCGATCTCCGGCGAGACGTTTGAGACGAAGTCGCCGGTCGACGGCGCGACGCTCGCGACCGTCGCGCGCGGCAATGCCGAGGACATCGACGCTGCAGCCACGGCAGCCGCGCTCGCCTTCAAGTCCTGGCGAGACATGGGGCCTGCGATGCGCAGGAAGCTGCTGCATCGCGTCGCCGACGCGATCGAGGACAATGCCGACGACATCGCCGTGCTCGAATGCATCGACACCGGCCAGGCCTATCGCTTCATGGCCAAGGCCGCGATCCGCGCCGCCGAAAATTTCCGCTTCTTCGCCGACAAATGTTCTGAAGCGCGCGACGGTCTCAACACGCCGAGCGACGAGCACTGGAATATCTCGACGCGCGTACCGATCGGTCCCGTCGGCGTGATCACGCCGTGGAACACGCCGTTCATGCTCTCAACCTGGAAGATCGCGCCTGCGCTGGCGGCCGGCTGTACCGTCGTGCACAAGCCGGCCGAGTGGTCACCGGTGACGGCATCCATTCTCGCAAGGCTCGTCAAGGAAGCTGGCGTTCCCGACGGCGTGCTCAACACCGTCCACGGCTTTGGTGAAGAGGCCGGCAAGGCGCTGACCGAACACCCCGCGATCAAGGCGATCGGCTTCGTCGGCGAGAGCGCGACGGGCTCGGCGATCATGGTTCAGGGCGCGCCGACCTTGAAGCGCGTGCATTTCGAGCTCGGTGGCAAGAACCCCGTGATCCTGTTCGATGACGCCGATCTCGACCGCGCGCTCGACGCGGTCGTGTTCATGATCTACTCGCTCAACGGCGAGCGCTGCACGTCCTCCAGCCGCCTGCTGATCCAGCAGAACATCGCTGAGAAATTCATCGAGAAGCTGACCGCGCGCGTGAAGGCGCTGAAGGTCGGCCATCCCCTCGATCCCTTAACCGAGATAGGCCCGCTGATCCACGAGCGGCACCTGGCAAAAGTCTGCTCCTATTTCGACGTCGCGCGCCAGGACGGCGCCACAATTGCGGTCGGCGGCAAAGCCTATGACGGCCCGGGCGGCGGACACTATGTCGAGCCCACGCTGGTCACCGGCGCGAGCGGCAAGATGCGCGTGGCGCAGGAAGAGGTATTCGGTCCCTTCCTCACCGTACTGCCTTTCAAGGACGAGGCGGAGGCGATCGAGATCGCCAACGACGTCCGCTATGGCCTCACCGGCTATGTCTGGACCAACGATGTGGGCCGCGCGCTGCGCGTCGCCGATTCGCTCGAGGCCGGCATGATCTGGTTGAACTCGGAGAACGTCCGCCATCTGCCGACCCCGTTCGGCGGCATGAAGGCCTCAGGCATCGGCCGCGACGGCGGCGATTACTCGTTCGACTTCTACATGGAAACCAAGCACGTCTCGCTGGCGCGGGGCACGCACAAGATTCAGAAACTGGGAATTTAGAACCACCGTCGTTCCGGGGCGCGAAGCGAACCCGGAACCTCGAGATTCCGGGTTCGGTCCTAGCGGACCGCCCCGGAATGACGGGCCAAAGAAGGGAAATGCAATGCCCATACCGCAACACATTTTCGAGCCGCCCTTCAACATCATCCGCTCCAGCCACGTCGTGCTCGACGTGACCGACCTGAAGCTGAGCCGCGCGTTCTATGAGACCGTTGTCGGCCTGCATGTCGAGGACGCCGACGACAACGTCGTGTACCTGCGCGCAGCCGAAGAGCATCAGCATCACTCGTTGGTGCTGCGCAAAGCGGCCGTTCCGGCCTGCGCCCGGCTCGGCTTCAAGGTCGGCAATGATTGCGATCTCGACAAGGCCGCAAAATATCTCTCCGAGAACGGCCTCGCCTACGCCTTCGCCGACCAGCCCTTCCAGGGCCGCACGCTGCAATTCACCGATCCCTTCGGCTTCCAGATCGAGCTCTATGCGTCGATGGACCGCCGGCCGCATCTCTTGCGTCGCTTCGATCTCTACAAGGGTTGCCACCCGCAGCGGCTCGATCATTTCAACGTCTTCGCCGCCGAGGTGCAGGACACGGTGGAGTTTTATGCGCGGCTGGGCTTCCGTCTCACCGAATATGCCGAGGAGGACGGGCCGAACGGCCGCATCGCAGCCGCCTGGATGCACCGCAAGGGCAACGTCCACGATTTTGCCATCACCAACGGCAAGGGTCCTCGGCTGCACCACTTCGCCTATTGGACGCCGACCGCGATGAACATCATCCATCTCTGCGACGTCATGGCCTCCGCAGGCTTCGTCAAGAACATCGAGCGCGGCCCGGGACGCCACGGCATTTCGAACGCGTTCTTCCTCTATGTCAGGGATCCCGACGGCCATCGCCTCGAGCTCTACACCAGCGATTATTTTACGGGGGATCACGACCACGAGCCGCTGCGCTGGTCGCTGCGCGATCCGCGCCGCCAGACGCTGTGGGGCGCGCCCGCGCCGCGCTCCTGGTTCGAGCAAGGCTCGCCGTTCGCGGGCCAGGCCGTGCGCGAGCCAAAGTTCGTGGCCGATGTGCTGGTGGCGGATTAAGCAATGAAGCTCCCTCGCCTCGCCACCTACTCCGTCAAGGGTGAAACCCGCTACGGCGCCGTTCTGGAGGGCGGCATCGTCGATCTCTCCCCGCTCTATGCGAAGGACTATCCGTCGCTGCGCGAAGTGATCGCGGCTGGAAAGCTCGCGAGCTTTGCCGAAGAGGCCGCCGGCCGCTCGCCGGATCATGCGCTCGCCGACATTACGTGGCTGCCGCCAGTGCCCGCGCCGGAAAAGATCATTTGCATCGGCGTCAACTATCCCGACCGCAACGCCGAGTACAAGGACGGCCAGGACGCGCCGAAATACCCGAGCATGTTCATGCGCTCGCCTCGCTCCTTCGTCGGCCACGACACGCCGCTGGTGCGCCCGCGTGCCTCCGCGCAGCTGGACTACGAGGGCGAGATCGTGCTGGTAATCGGCAAGCCCGGCCGGCACATCGCGGAAAGCGCCGCGCTCGACCACATCGCCGCGCTCACGCTCTGCAACGAGGGCTCGGTCCGCGACTGGCTGCGCCACGCCAAATTCAACGTGACGCAGGGCAAGAACTTTGATTCCAGCGGCAGCCTCGGCCCATGGCTCGTGCCCTACATGAGGGAAGCGCAGATCGCCGACGTCAGGCTGACCACGCATGTCAACGGCGAGCTGCGGCAGGACGACTCGACCGGCCGCTTGATGTTCCCGTTCCGCTACCTCATCAGCTATATCTCGACCTTCGCGACGCTCGTTCCCGGTGACATCATCGTGACGGGCACGCCGACTGGCGCCGGTGCACGGTTCGATCCGCCGCGATACTTAAAGCCTGGCGACGTCATCGAGGTCGCGGCCGAGGGCATCGGCACTTTGCGCAACGGCGTCGTCGACGAAGCCTGACCAACAACACGAATGGAATGATGCAATGACCACGCTCACCGGCGGCGAAGCGATCGTAAGCGGGCTCGTCGCCCATGGCGTCGACACCGTGTTCGGCCTGCCCGGCGCGCAGGTCTACGGCTTGTTCGACGCCTTCCATCAGGCCCAGCTCAAGGTGATCGGCGCGCGGCATGAGCAGGCCTGCGGCTACATGGCGTTCGGCTACGCGCGCTCCAGCGGCAAGCCGGGCGTGTTCAGCGTGGTGCCCGGCCCCGGCGTGCTCAATGCCAGCGCGGCGCTGCTCACCGCCTATGGCTGCAACGAGCCGGTGCTGTGCGTCACCGGCCAGGTGCCGACGCAGTTTCTCGGCAAGGGCCGCGGCCATCTGCACGAGATGCCGGACCAGCTCGCAACCCTGCGCACCTATGTGAAATGGGCCGACCGCATTGAACATCCCGGCAATGCGCCGACGACCGTGGCGCGCGCGTTCCAGGAGATGACCTCGGGCCGTCGCGGTCCCGCCTCGATCGAGATGCCCTGGGATATCTTTACGCAGCGCGCGGACACTGCCACTGCGCAGGTGCTGGAGCCGTTGCCCGCCCCGCAACCTGATCCTGACATGATCAGGCACGCAGCCGCGCTGATCAAAAGCAGCAAGGCGCCGATGATCTTCGTCGGCAGCGGCGCGATCGAGGCGCGCGCGGAAATCCTCGAGCTCGCCGAGATGATCGACGCCCCCGTCGTCGCCTTCCGCAGCGGCCGCGGCATCGTCTCCAATGCGCATGAGCTCGGCCTCACCATGGCCGCCGCCTACAAGCTGTGGCCGAAGACCGACCTGATGATCGGCATCGGTTCGCGGCTGGAGCTGCCGACCATGTCACGCTGGCCGTATCGGCCGGATGGGTTGAAGAGCATCCGCATCGACATCGATCCCGTCGAGATGCGGCGATTCATCTCCGACACCGCCATCGTCGCCGATGCGAAGGCCGCGACGGCCGATCTCACTGCTGCCGTCAGCAAGGCCGGCTACAGCAAGACCGCTGGCCGCCGCGCCGCGATCCGCGAGGCCACCGCAATGGCGCAACACGAGATCCAGCGCATCCAGCCGCAGATGGCATATCTGAACATCCTGCGCGAAGTGCTCCCGGCGAATGCGATCGTCACCGATGAGTTGTCGCAGTTCGGCTTCGCCTCCTGGTACGGCTTTCCGATCTACGAGCCGCGCACCTTCATCACCTCGGGCTATCAGGGCACACTCGGCTCGGGTTTTCCGACCGCGCTTGGCGCCAAGGTCGCAAACCCCGACAAGCCCGTGGTGGCGATCACCGGCGATGGCGGATTCATGTTCGGCGTGCAGGAGCTTGCCACTGCCGTGCAGTTCAACATCGGTGTGGTGACGCTGGTGTTCAACAACAACGCCTATGGCAATGTGCGTCGCGACCAGCGCGAGCGTTTTGACGGCCGCGTGGTGGCCTCCGATCTGGTCAATCCGGATTTCATCAAGCTCGCGGAGTCCTTCGGCGTCGCGTCCGCGCGCGTCGCCGCGCCGGATCAGTTCAGGGCCGCGATGGAGAAGGCGCTTAGCCACAGCGGCCCGTATCTGATCTCGGTCGAGGTGACGCGGGATTCGGAGGTCAGCCCGTGGGCGTTCATCCACCCGCCGAAGCCGTAAACGAAACATCGTCGCTTGGGGACTCTTCCCTTGTCCCCTTGTGGGAGAAGGTGCCTTCCCGAAGGGAAGGCGGATGAGGTGTCTCTATCCGCGGAGACAAACCCCTCATCCGTCTCGCTGCCCCTTCGCGTCAGCGATCCACCTTCTCCCACAAGGGGAGAGGAAGATCAGCGCGTCCGGCGGAAGGTCAAGTTAATCCGCTTGCGCCCGAGCAGCGCGTGCTCGCCGTCGGCGAGCGGCGCGACGCCGTGATAGGCGAGCCTGCTGGCCCCGCCCCAGACCACGACGTCGCCGTGCACGAGGCGGAAGCGCCGCGGCTTGTCGCTGCGCGCCATGCCGCCGAACAGGAAAGTCGCAGGCAGGCCGAGCGAGACCGAGACGATTGGCGCCGAGAAATCCAGTTCGTCCTTGTCCTGATGCAGCGACAGGCGCGTGCCGGGCCCGTAGCGGTTGACGAGGCACGCATCGGGCGCGAAGTTTTGGAAGCCACCCTGCTCCGCCGCGCCGCGGGCCAGATCGCGCAACACCGGCGCCATCGCCGGCCATGGCGCTTCGGTTCGTGGGTCGATCGGGTCGTAGCGATAGCCGGTGTGATCGGTGATCCAGCCGCGCTCACCGCAATTGGTCATCGCCACCGACATCAGATGACCGCCGGGCGTGGTCATGCGGCGAAACGGCGACTGCGCCACGATCGCGTGCACGGCTTCGATCAGCTCGCTTTCGATCGGCTTGACGAAGCCGCGCAGCAGCACGGCGCCGTCGGCGATCTCCTCGCGCGACGGCTGCGCCTCGGCAACGCTGTCGAACAAATCAGCCGTCAACGGCTCCGCTCACTTCGCATGTTCACTTCGCATGTTCACTTGGAATCATGAAAAATCACACCCAGCGTGTGGCGCTGGCCGGAGCGAATCCGGCTGACGCCATGACGCAGGTTAACGCGATAGGTGCCGCGTGTCCCCTGCACCGGGCGATGGTGCACGGCAAAGGCGACCGCATCGCCCTGCGCCAACGGCACCACCTCGGCGCGGGACTGCATGCGCGGGCGCTGCTCGGTCAGCACGAACTCACCGCCGCTGAAGTCGCGGCCCGGCTTCGACAGGAGGATCGCCACCTGAAGCGGGAACACGTGCTCGCCATAGAGGTCCTGATGCAGGCAGTTGTAGTCGCCGGCCTCATATTGCAGCAGCAGTGGCGTCGGCCGCGCCTGTCCCGCCTCGTGGCAGCGCTTGAGGAACGCCGCATGCGCTGTGGGATAGCGGATGTCGATCCCCATCGCCTCGTTCCAGCGATTGGCGACGCCTTGCAGATGCGCATAGAGCGCCGGGCGGAGCTCCGCGATCAGATCGGGCAGCGGATAGGAGAAGTATTTGTACTCGCCGCGGCCAAAGCCGTGGCGGCCCATGACGATGCGGCTACGGAAGTGCGTGTCGTCGGGATAGAGCGCGGCAACGGCGCGGCATTGGTCGGGCGTGAGCAGGCCCTTCAGGACGGCGCAGCCCTGGGAGTCGAGTTCGGCGGTGATTTGGGGCCAGTCAAGGGCGTCAACCTGGGCGCCGAGGTCGGCGGATAGCTGATGGGGCGATTTGCGTGCTGTTGCTGTCATAGCTAGCACTTTCGCAAAACTGGTCCGTCCGGCGCCACCCGATTTCCGGCTATTTCCTCGTCATTGCGAGGAGCTCGCGACAAAATTGCGTAGCAATTTTGCGCTGATGCGACGAAGCAATCCAGAATCCCGCCGGGGAACCAATCTGGATTGCTTCGTCGCTTCGCTCCTCGCAATAACGGCCGAGAGAGCTTCGCTCGCAATGACGGCGGAGGGAGATCAGCCCCTTACCGGCAACGTCACCACGTCATAACCGTGCTTGATCGTCCGTTTCAGCACGGGATCCTCCAGCTCGAAGTCGAAGCGATCCGCCGGGCGGATGCCGCCCTTGGCGGCAAAGGTGCCGCCGAACATGGCGCAGCCGTCGGGGAATTTCCCGCCCTCGAAACCGCGCGCGATGAGGTCGTTGACCGGCAGCATCGCGTCCAGTGTGCCTTCCTGATAGAGCACGCGCTCGCCCTTGATCGTGGCGTAGGAGCGCAAAATCATCTTGTCCCAATGGCCGATGACGTCCTCGAGCTCCCACAGCGTCGAGGCAACCGGCTTGTCGCACATCTGCTTGGACACGGTGACGTTATAGGCTTCGACCTTGCGGTCGGTGTGGTCGGAGCCGCAGCCTACGAAGATGCGGCCCTGCCAGCCGATCAGCACGAACTCGACCTCGCCGGAGGAATCGCCGCCGCAGCATTCGATGCCGTCTCCCTGGGTCAGCCGCCGCGCCGAGGCGCGGTAGTAGATTGGCGTCGAGGCCGGACGCGCGATGCCGACGGCTTCGAGCTCGGCGATATGCTTGTCGCGCGCGATCGCGTCGCGGCCGGTCCAGCCGGCGATGACCATCTGGTCGATCGCCAGCGTCAGCGGCGTTGTGGCGTCCTGGGCGTCGACGGTGAAAGTCAGGTCAAACACGAATTACGGCCTCCATTCCGGCAGCGAGTTCAAAGATACGACGATCGGACCCACCCGCGCCTGCAAGCATCAGGCCGACGGGGACGTCGCCCTCGCGATGTGCCGGCAGCGAGATGGCGCAGCCGTCGATCATATTGATCAGGGTGCAATTGCGGAGCGCGCGCAGGTTCTGGGTGGTGAACGCCTTGTCATCAGTGAGATCTGAAATCTTCGGCGGCGTGTTGGCGGTGGTCGGCAGCACCAGCGCGTCATAGGGCGCGATGCGCGCATTGACGCGGGCGATCAGCGAGCGGCGCTCGTTGAGCAGATCGATGTAGTCGGCCGCGCTTTGCGCCTCGCCGCGCATGATGCGGACGGAGACGCGGGGGTCGTAAACGTCGCCCTTGGCCGTGATGAGATAGCGGTGCCAGGCGTAACTTTCGGAGGCCGCAAAGCCGCCCTTGGCATTCATTGGGCCGATGTCGTGGAACTCCGCCATCTCGATGCGCTCGATGATGGCGCCGTGATCAGAAAGTATCTTCAGCGCGCGCTCGAAGGTCTCGGCTACGGCCGCATCGAGATCGTCGAGCGCGATCGTGGTCGGCACCGCTAGTCGCATGCCTTTCACGGGGCGCGGCTTCAGCGCGACGATCGGCTCGTTGGCGAGCACGGCGTCGAGAATGGCACAGCAGCTGACCGATCGCGCCAGCGGCCCGATGCTGTCGAGCGAGAACGACAGCGGCACCGAACCGTCGAGCGGCACGCGATGCTGCGTCGGCTTGTAGCCGACGATGCCGTTATAGGCCGCCGGAATGCGACAGGAGCCGCCGGTGTCGGTGCCGAGCGCGCCATGCGCCATGCCGTCGAGCACGGACACCGCCGCGCCTGAGGACGAGCCGCCGGGCACGTGGCCCACGGACCGGTTCCAGGCCCCCTTTGGCGTGCCGTAATGCGGATTGATGCCGATGCCGGAATAGGCGAATTCGGTCATGTTGGTCCGCCCGATCACGACGAAGCCGGCGTGGCGCAGCCGCGCAACCGCCGCTGCATCGTGCTCCGCTGGATCGGAATCGTCGAGCGCACGAGAGCCGGCGCGCGTTGTCTGTCCCCTGATATCGAAGAGATCCTTGATCGAGACCGGAATACCGGCATAGCGCGACGGCGCGGCCTTCACCTTGCGCAGGGCATCCATCGCGTCCGCGGCTACGAGCGCGGCGTCCTTGTCGACATGGATGAAGGTGCGCTGGCCCTCGCCGGCGGGATCGGCGATCCTGGCGATGCACGCCTCGACCAGCTTGCGGGAGGTGGTGCGGCCGCTTTCGAGGTCGTCGGCGAGCTTCGCCAGTGTCGGAAAATCGGGCATGTCTGTCTCACGGAATATTGCGCGCGCAATCTATAGCGCCAGCTCAGTTCGACACAAGCATTGTGCGCATGATGGCATGCATGCTGTCTGCTGGACCGTTGACGCCCCATAGTCAATTGTCGCATCAAGATCGAAACAGGCGGGCGCGAAGCCTGTCCCTTGGGAGGAGCCACCGACATGGCCGAACCGCAGCGCGCGCGACCGAAACCGACGCCGGAAACCCAGCATTTCTGGGACGGCACCAAAGCGGGCGAATTGCGCCTGCAGCGTTGCGACGCCTGCGCGCATGTCTATTTCCCGCCGCGCCCGTTCTGCCCGTCCTGCGCCTCGCGCAAGGTCTCCGTGTTCAAGGCGAGCGGCAAGGGTTTGCTCTACAGCTACGTGATCAACCACCGCCCCGCCGCGCCAGGCTTCACGCCACCTTACGCGATCGCGGTGGTCGAGCTCGCCGAGGGGCCGCGAATGATGAGCAACATCATTGATTGCCCACAGACACCGGAGGCGCTCGAGCTCGACATGAAGCTCGAGGTCGCGTTCGAGGCACTTGACGACAAGATCACCCTTCCCGTGTTCCGTCCGACGAAAGGGTAAGCATGCGCAAGAACCAGGTTGCCGTCGTCGGCGCGGCCGAAACCACCGAGCTCGGCATCATCCCTAACGTGTCGCAGCTCCAGCTTCATGCGGATGCGGCGCTCAATGCCATTGCCGATGCCGGGCTGAAACTGTCCGACATCGACGGCTTTGCCACCGCGGTCGAGACGCCGCAGCAGGTCTGTCACTATCTCGGCATCAAACCGACCTGGGTGGACGGCACTTCGGTCGGCGGGTGCTCGTTCATGCTGCATGTTCGTCATGCGGCTGCTGCAATCGAGGCAGGCCTGTGCAAAACCGTGCTGATCACGCACGCCGAGAGCGGCAAGTCGATGATCGGCAAGGCGCCGCGCTCGATCCCCGCCGACAGCCTGCAAGGCCAGTTCGAGGCGCCCTATGGCGTCTACGGGCCGCCCAGCATGTTTCCCATTCCCGTACTGCGCTTCATGAAGACCTACGGCATCACGCATGAGGAGCTGGCCTCGGTGGCGGTGGTACAGCGCGAATGGGCGGCGAGGAATCCGCGGGCGATGATGAAGGACCCGATCACGGTTGCGGACGTGCTCAACTCGCGCATGATCGCCTATCCGTTCCGCCTCTTGCAATGCTGCCTCGTCACCGATGGCGGCGGCGCGTTGATTCTGACTTCGGCCGACCGCGCCAAGGATTTTCCGCGCAAGCCCGTCTACATCATGGGCACCGGCGAGAGCGTCGAGACGCCGATGGTCAGCCAGATGGAGACGTTCAATTCCTCGAGCGCGTTCAAGACGGCGGGACCGCTCGCCTTTAGGGAAGCCGGCATCGCGCACGGGGATGTCGATCATCTCATGATCTACGACGCGTTCGCGCATCTGCCGCTGTTCGGCCTCGGCGACCTCGGCTTCATGCCGCACGAGGAGACCGGCCAATTCATCGCGGACGGCAACACGCGGCCCGGCGGCAAGCTGCCGCTCAACACCAACGGCGGCGGACTGAGCTACATGCATTCCGGCATGTACGGCATGTATGCGCTCCAGGAGAGCGTGCGCCCGATGCGCGGCATCGCGCCGGCACAGGTGCCGAACGCGAAGATTTCAGTGTGCCACGGTGTCGGCAGCATGTTCGCCGCAAGTGGCACAATCGTGTTTACGAACGAGAGGTAGCGCACCCGTCGTTCCGGAGTGCGCAAAGCGCGAACTATGTTGCGCAATTGCGCACCTGAGGTCTGGTGCTTCGCACCATCCCGGAATGACGGACACAACAGGAGGCATCCCATGAGCAAATCACTGCGGGACAAGGTCATCATCGTCACCGGCGCCGGCCGTGGCATCGGGCGCGAGATCGCGCTGCTTTGTGCGGCGGAAGGCGCCAAGGTCGTCGTCAACGATCCCGGTGGCGCCGCGGACGGCGCCGGCTCGAGCGCTTCCCCGGCTGAAGAAGTGGTCGAGGAGATCAAGAAGCGCGGCGGCACCGCTGTCGCCAATTTCGAAAGCGTGGCGGAAGCGATTCCCGCGAGCAAGATCGTGAAGACCGCGACCGATCATTTCGGCAAGCTCGACGGCGTCGTCAACAATGCCGGCATCTTGCGCGACATGATCTTCCACAAGATGAGCGTGGAAGCCTTCGAGGCCGTCATCAAGGTTCATCTGATGGGCTCGTTCTACGTCAGCCACGCCGCGGCGCGCATCTTCCGCGAGCAGGAGTCGGGCTCCTTCGTGCACTTCACCTCGACCTCGGGCCTGATCGGCAACTTTGGCCAAGCCAACTACGCCGCCGCCAAGCTCGGCATTATCGGTCTCTCCAAATCCATTGCGCTCGACATGGGCCGCTTCAACGTCCGCTCGAACTGCGTCTCGCCGTTCGCCTGGACCCGCATGATCGGCACCATTCCGACCGAGACCGAAGCCGAGAAGGCGCGCGTCGAGAAGATCAAGCAGATGGGGCCGGAGAAGATCGCGCCGATCTGCGCTTATCTGCTCTCCGATGCCGCCAAGGATGTCTCCGGCCAGATCTTTGGCGCGCGCATGAACGAGCTGTTCCTGTTCAGCCAGAACCGCCCGCTGCGCTCGGTGCATCGCAGCGAAGGCTGGACGCCGCAGTCGATTGCGGAACATGGCATGCCGGCGCTGAAGGGTTCGTTCTACAAGCTCGACCGCTCCGCCGACATCTTCCCGTGGGATCCGGTCTAGCTGCATTTCCGGCATTCCTGCCCTGCGATCTCTGGCCGTCTCCGCCGGAGATCGCCCGGTTTAGGCCCGATTGCGAGCCAATGGTGTCCTCCCAACACAACCTTGGGAGGAAACCATGACAAGAATGCTGACTAATCCAATCGGCACACCTGCAAGCGTCCTCGCACGCCGCACTCTGTTGAAGGGCGCGGCCGCGGTGGCCGCAACGGGCGTCACCATGAACGCAGCGCCGGCAGCCTCCGTCGCGCCATTGGGCCAGACGGGCGCTCCGACGAGATCGACCGCGCCATTGCCCTTGGGACCACTGCCCGGCAGCCGCTATCCGGACTCCCATCTGGAATCCGCCAAGAAGGGGCCGCCCACGTTCGGGCCTCCAGGTTTCCCGGCCTTCGCCGGCACGATGGCCGTTGAGCGCGTCGCGACCGGCTTCCGCTGGGCCGAGGGACCGGTGTATTTCGCGGCCGGGCGATATGTGTTGTTCAGCGACATTCCCAACAACCGCATCATGCGCTTCTCGGAGGATGATGGTCACGTCAGCGTCTACCGTCAGCCCTCAATGAACTCGAACGGCAACACCATCGATCGCGAAGGACGCCTGATCACGTGCGAGCATAGCGGCCGGCGCGTGACGCGGACAGAACTCGACGGCTCGATCACCATCATCGCCGACAAGTACAACGGCAAGCGACTGAACTCGCCGAACGATGCGGTCGTCACTACCGATGGCGCGATCTGGTTCACCGATCCAGTCTACGGCATTGGCGGTTATTATGAGGGTGTCAAGGCCGAACCCGAACAGGAAAAGCACAACGTCTACCGGGTCGATCCCAAGTCCGGAGAGGTCAAGGTGGTCGTCGATGATTTTGTCGAACCCAACGGCATTGCGCTCTCGCCCGACGAGAAGAAGCTTTACGTGATCGATACCGGCTTCACCGACGGGCCTGACAACCCATCGCATATCCGCGTCTTCGATCTCGACGCGGCGGCCGGGAAGGTTTCGAACAGCAAGGTCTTTGCCGAGATGCCCAAGCCCAGCATCACGGATGGATTACGCGCGGATACCGAGGGGCGGGTCTGGTGCTCGGTCGGCTGGGGCGATTCGAACGAGGACGGCGTGCGCTGCTATACGCCGCAAGGTGAGCTGCTCGGCAAGATCCACATTCCCGAGACGGTCGCCAACTTATGCTTCGGCGGCCAGCAGCGCAACCGGCTCTACATCTGCGGCTCGAGCTCGCTCTATGCGGTGTACACGAGCGTGCAAGGCGCGATGAAGCCGTGAACACTAGCGAAGAGCGAGTGGGGAGCAGCGAATAGTTGGCAGCACGCCCTTCTGTTCGCTACTCGCCCCCTCAACCCGTATTCCGCAGCCCCGCCGAGATGCCGTTGATCGTCAGCTGAATCCCGCGCAGCACCTGCTCGTCCGGGTTCTGCGCGCGATGCTCTCTCAAGAGCTCGACCTGCACGTGGTTGAGCGGATCGAGATAGGGGAAGCGGTGACGGACGGAGCGCTCCAGCAGTGGGTTGCCCTGCAGCAGGCGGTCCTGCCCCATGATGTCGAGCAACGTCTCGATGCAGGAGTGCCATTCGCGGCGGATGCGGCCAAAAATCTTTTCGCGCAGGGCCTCGTCGGGGACCAGCTCGGCATAGCGCGAGGCGATCGCAATCGAGCTTTTCGCCAGCACCATGTCCATGTTCGACAGCAGCATGCGGAAGAACGGCCATTCCTTGTAGAGCTCTTTCAGGAACGGCATGCCCTTGTCGGGATGCTCCGCAATCCATTGCTCGACCGCGCTGCCAAAGCCATACCAGCCCGGCAGCATCAGCCGGCACTGCGCCCAGGAGAACACCCAGGGGATGGCACGCAAATCCTCGATCGCGCGAGTCTTCTTGCGCGAGGCCGGGCGGCTGCCGATGTTGAGCGTCGCGATCTCGTTGATGACGGTCGAAGCCCAGAAGTAATCGACGAAGCCGTCGGTCTCGTAGACGAGGCCGCGATAGGCCTTGAAGGCGAGGTTCGAAAGCTCGTCCATCGCACTCAGGTATTCGCGGCGCGGCGCGCTCTGGCTCGGCTGCAATAGGCTGGCATCGAGCGTCGCTGCGGCAAGGATCTCCAGATTGTTGCGGCCGACCTCGGCGTTGGAATATTTCGACGAGATGATCTCGCCCTGCTCGGTGATGCGGATCTGCCCGTTCACCGCGCCGCCCGGCTGGGCGACGATGGCGTCGTAGCTCGGTCCGCCGCCGCGGCCGACCGAGCCGCCGCGGCCGTGGAACAGGCGCAGCCGCACGTGATGACGCTCGAACACGTCGACGAGGCCGATCTCGGCCTTGTAGAGCTCCCAGCCCGAGGTGACGAAGCCGCCATCCTTGTTCGAGTCGGAATAGCCGAGCATGACCTCCTGGACGCTGCCGCGGCTGTCGACCAGGCGGCGGTAATCGTGCAGCGACAGCATGCGATCCATGATGCCTGATGACGCCTGCAAATCCTCGATGGTCTCGAACAGCGGCACGATGTTGATGGCACTGCGCCCGGAGGGATGGACGAGGCCCACCTCTTTCAGCAGCACCGCGACCTCGAGCATGTCGGACATGCCCTTGCACATCGAGATGATGCACTGGGGAATCGCGTCCGATCCGAACTTCGCATGCGCTTCCGCCGCGGCATGGAAGACGTTGAGCTCGCCCATGGTCTCGTCGCTGTATTTGACGAACGGCGACACCAGAGCGCGCGTTGAGCGCAATTCGTTGGTCAGCAGCGAGATGCGCGCCTCCTCGCCGAGCGCGAGATAGGACATGCCGGGGTTGGCGGCATCCATCAGCTCGGCGATGGTGCGTTCGTGCACGGCGGAATTCTGCCGGATGTCGAGCCGGGCCAGATGGAAGCCGAAGCAATCCACCGCACGCCGCAGCAGCCGTAGCCGGCCGCGAGCGATGACGCGGGCATTGTTGGAGATCAGCGAGCGGTGCAGCACGTCGAGATCGGCCTGCAGCTCCCTGACGCTCTCATAGGGCGCGCCCTTGCCGACCGGCCGCCGCGTGATCTCGACCTCCAGCTTTTCGGCCGTCGCCGTCAGGCGCGCATAGATGCCGGAGACCGCGAGGCGATAGGGCTCACCGCTCCGATGCGGCGAGGTGTCAGGCGAGCGCTCCGCCAGCGTGCGCAGCTCTTCAGAGACGTCAGCGAGATGCGCCGCGATCGACAATTCCGAGCCGAGCACGTGCAGCTCTTCGAGGTAGAACTGCATCACCCGGCTCGACTGCAGCCGCAGCGTGCCGCGCATCACATCGGCGGTGACGAACGGATTGCCATCGCGGTCGCCGCCGATCCAGCTTCCCATCCGCAGGAATGAGGCGAGCTCGCCGGCGGCCTGCTCGCCGCCCTCCTCCAGCCGGTCCTCCAGCGTGTTGACCAGCCGCGGCACTTCACGAAGGAAGGTGTAATCGTAAAACGACAGGCCGTTGGCGACCTCGTCGAGCACGGTGAGCTTGGTCCGGCGCAACAGATTGGTCTGCCACAGCGTCAGCACCTCGCGGCGCAGCTGTTCATCGCTTGCGGCCGCCTCGTCTGCGGTCAACGAGACACGCTCGCGACGGTCGAGCAGCGCCGCGACCTCCATCTCGCGGTCCATGGTGCTCTTGCGGCGGACTTCGGTGGGATGCGCGGTCAGGACCGGACTGACAAGCGCGCCCTTGAAGAAATTGCGCAGCACGTCGGTGCCGATTCCTGCGCCCTTGGCCTTGGCCAGTGTCTCCGCCAGCACGCCGGAGCCGCCGCCCTTGCCGGCGCGCATCTGGCGGATGTTGTTCTGGTCCTCGGCGATGTTGGCGAGGTGGGAAAAGTAGCTGAAGGCACGGACGATCCGCACCGTCTCCGAAGTCGACATGCTGTCGAGGATCTGCTCGAGCTCGCGGCGGGCAACCCGATCCTCGTCGCGGTGAAACCGGATCGAGGTTTGCCGGATGCGCTCGACCAGATCGAACACGTCTGCGCCCTCCTGGTCGCGCACCGTGTCGCCCAGGATGCGTCCGAGCAGGCGGATATCGTCGCGCAGCCGCGCATCAGCCTCCAGCGCCTGGGCATCCTCAGGCCGGTTCGGGCGATCGACGGTCGAATCGACGAGGACGTTCTGGATGGACATGGCTCGCTCCCTGGTTCGAGCTCGCTTGGATGCCCGGCCTACCAAGTGTGCAAGTTTTTTGCCGCAGCGCAAGATGAAGTTGGGGGCGGCGCACACAAGCCCTGCGCCGGCTCGTCGTGCCGGCAGGGCTTAAGCCGGCACGATCACCTTGCCGATCGGCCAGAGCGCAATGCCCGCGAGCTTCAGATGGGCCCAGGCGAAGGGGATGCCGATGATCGTGATGGCGAAGATCACGGCCGTCAGGACGTGGCCGAGCGCCAGCCACCAGCCGGCCAGCACGAGCCAGATGATGTTGCCGATCACCCCGAGCGGACCGGTGCCGATATCGCCAGCCCCGGTGACCTCATCGCGGCTCACCGCTCGCGAACCGAACGGCAGGAGCGTGTAAATGGCGATGTTGAACGCCGCCCGCGCCCAGGGCAGGCCGATGATGGTGATGGCCATGATGACGGACGCCACCAGCCAGCCAAATGCCATCCAGGCACCACCGACGAGAATCCAGAGGATGTTCAGCAGAATAGAAACTGGGGCCATGAGACTATCCGCGATCAATGAGCTCTCTTATAGCACGACCCGCGCGGTCATAGTCCATGACGCCGGCTGCGTTCGGCACGCAGCGATGTGCCGACAAATCCAACATCCTCGATCCCGCGCGAAATTTCCTTCGCGCAGAGCCACAGCGTCAGCGCGGCGGCGCCGATCGCTGATAGCCCCGAGACGAGAACAGGATTGGGACAGAATGTGACGAGAAAATTATCGAGCGGAACGGATCCCGTTGGCCAGCGCGGACTGCAAGACGATGCCAGGGCCAAACCGCAAAGCACGATGGTGACGGCGTTCGCTCCGGCCAAGGCGATCACGACGATCGCAAGACCCTTCTTCATGGAGAGGACGAGATCAACCAGCTTCACGACCGCACAACATGCAGCCACGACGACGATGGCCAGGCCCCATCCGGACATCCCGGCGGCGATGGCCTGGGCCTGGCCGCTCCAGGCCCACGCTGCCACGACACAGCCCAACAGGGTGAGATTGACCTTCACGGCTTCGGGAAACTTGCAACGAAGCGCGTAAGGATTCGCCTTCTCGACGAGGTCCAGCACCGCGCAGGCGATCAGCCCGGCCGCAAAACCGCCGAGATGGACGCCCCAGTCGATCCGCGAATTGCCGAGCGCAAACGCGATGTTCAACCCGATGTTGATCGCGAAGAAGTCGAACCTGACGTCGAGCTTGCCGAGGATCCACAGGCAGAGCAGCGCGCCCAGAATGCCCGACGTGGCGCCGGACGCGCCGACCGTCAAATAGGGCGTGGAGTGGATGCCATTGCCGATGACGGCGCCGAACACCATCGCGCAGAGATAGATGACGAGGAAATAGGCCGATCCGACCCGCCGCTCCAGATGCCCGCCCCACAGCACGAGGCACAACATGTTCATTGTGAGGTGGACGAAGTTGACGTGCAGGAAGCCATAGGCGAGCAGCCGCGAATACTCATGCCGCGCGATTGCGCCCGAATACATGCCGCCGTAGCGATAGAGCAGCTCCCCCGGCGCCGCCGGACCGCCCGCCTGGATGAAGCAGAATCCCGACGCGAGAACGGTTACCGTCATCAGCGCGTAGACGGCGGCATGGGGGACTTCGAAGAAGCGGGGACTGGCACGGTATGAAGGCATGGATGATCGCAAGCGGCAGGAAACGGAAGCCGCAACCTAGCCGAGCCGATCGATGATTACTACTCCAGCGCGTGCCGACCGGCCTTTCTGTTGCCCGGACGGCGCGCAGCGAAATCCGGGCTACAGGCCGTCAGATCTTCCGCCCCGCTTGCTCCCAATAGGGATCGCGCAGGCGGCGTAGGCGGCCTCCAGAAATGCGATGTCGTTGCGCATCAGCATGCAGACGCAATCGCCTTGCTTGACCCCGATCTTGGCAAGGCCACTTGCGATGCTGTCGGCACGATTCGCGACTTCCGCATGGGCGCGACGGCGATCGCCGGAGACAACGCCGGGAAACTTTTTCGTTTCGCTCATCTCTGTTTTTCTTTTTGTTGTTGTGTTGTCATTCCGGGATGGTCCGAAGGACCAGACCTCAGGTGCGCAATTGCGCACCATAGTTCGATGCTGCGCATCGCCCCGGAACGACGGGCAATCAATCCACATACTTCGCCGCACGCTTCTCCAGATTCGACCGCACAGCCTCGGTCTGGTTCGCGCTGCCGATCAGCTTCTGCTGCTCCACGGACTCCGCCAGCAGTGCCGGCCCGGGATCGACCGAGAGATTGTTGAGCAGGCGTTTTGCAGCCCGGATCGCATCGGCTCTTGCCGGCGATGTCGCGCGCGACTTCGAGCGCCGCAGCGCGCGGATCATCGCAGATGCGCGTGGCGAGGCCGTAGGTCATCGCCTCCTGTGCAGAGAAGATGCGCCCCGTGTAAGTGAGATCGCGCAAGATGTCGTCGCGCACGAGCGAGGCCAGGATCGGCGTGCCCGCCATGTCAGGCACGAGGCCCCATTTGATCTCCATCACCGACATCCGCGCATCGGGCGCGAGAAAGCGCATGTCGGCGCCGAGCGAGAGCTGAAAACCGCCGCCGAAGGCAACGCCATGCACCGCCGCGATCACCGGTACCGGAAGCTGGCGCCAGCCCCATACCGCCTGTTGCGGGAAGTTCGCCTGGCCGTGCGTCCGCTTGGTGAGATCGCGATTTTCGCCACCCGGAATTCCGTTGCCACCCTTCTCCTTCATGGCGGCGAAACGTCCCATGTCGAGACCGGCGCAGAAGGCGCGGCCTTCGCCGGACAGCACCACGACGCGCACGCCTTTCTCCTTCGAAAGCCGCTCGGTTGCCGCGACAAGAGCCTCGAACATGGCCTGATCGAGTGCATTCATCTTGTCTGCGCGTACCAGGCGCACGTCGGCGACGCCTTCCGAGATCGAAATCGAGACGCGCTCTTCCATGGATGAATTCTCCCCTGTTCTTGTTCGGTGCCGCTTTACAGAAAGCCGACGGCCGGATTTAGTCAATCGACCAATTAATTGACAATCCGTACGGGAGAAACAGCCATGTTCAAGGAAAATCTTCTGGCTGGACGGCGCATTCTCGTGACCGGCGGCGGCACCGGGCTCGGCAAGTCGATGGCGGCGCGCTTCCTCCAGCTCGGCGCCGAGGTGCACATCTGCGGCCGGCGCAAGATCGTCTGCGACGAGACCGCGACCGAGCTGATGGCTGAGTATGGCGGCCGCGTCGCCAGCCACGGCGTCGACATCCGCAACGCGTTCGCGGTGGAAGAGATGATCGAGAACATCTTTCGCGATGCGCCGCTGACGGATCTCATCAACAACGCAGCCGGCAATTTCATCTCGCGCAGCGAGGAACTGTCGCCGCGCGGCTTCGATGCCGTCGCCAACATCGTCATGCACGGCACGTTCTACGTGACGCATGCGGTCGGCAAGCGCTGGATCGCCCTAAAGCAGCCCGGCAACGTCGTGTCGATCACTGTGACCTGGGTGCGTAACGGCTCGCCGTACGTCGTGCCGTCGGCGATGAGCAAGTCTGCGATCCACGCCATGACGATGTCGCTTGCGACCGAATGGGGCCGGCACGGCATCCGCCTCAACACGATCGCGCCGGGCGAGATCCCGACCGAGGGCATGAGCAAGCGCATCAAGCCGGGCGACGAGGCCGGTGCGCGCACCAAGGCGATGAACCCGATGGGCCGGGTCGGCACCATGGAGGAGCTGCAGAACCTCGCCGTGTTTTTGATTTCCGGCGGCTGCGACTGGATCACCGGCGAGACCATCGCCATGGACGGCGCGCAGGCGCTCGCCATGGGCGGCAATTTCTATCAGCTTCGCGATTGGAGCGACGACGATTGGAAGACGGCGCGCGAGAGCATCATGGCGCAGAACGAGAAGGACCGCGCGAAGCGGGGCTAATTTTCGTCCTCCCGGCCTAGTGCGCAATTGCGCACGGGGGGCCGGGACGACCCGGGGCGAGAGATCGCGCGCAACAACGGCTAGTGCTTCCCCGGCCCCATATAGCCGAACAGGAATCCGGCCACCTTGCGCATCTGGATCTCTTCGCTGCCTTCGGTGATCCGATAGCGGCGGTGGTGGCGATAGATGTGCTCGAACGGCTTGTGGCGTGAATAGCCCATGCCGCCGTGGACTTGCATGGCGCGATCGGCGGATTCGCAGCAGAGGCGGTTTGCCCAGTAGTTGCACATCGAAACACGATCGGACAGCGTGCGCTCGATCTGCTCCTCATTGAGCTGGTCCATCTCCCAGGCGGTCTTGCGGATCAGCAGGCGCAGCATCTCGGCTTGCGTCGCGAGCTCAACCAGCGGGAACTGGATCGCCTGGTTCTCG
The DNA here is from genome assembly GCF_016616885.1 of Bradyrhizobium diazoefficiens. Taxonomy (NCBI): domain Bacteria; kingdom Pseudomonadati; phylum Pseudomonadota; class Alphaproteobacteria; order Hyphomicrobiales; family Nitrobacteraceae; genus Bradyrhizobium; species Bradyrhizobium diazoefficiens. The sequence continues at coordinate 5,941,003 of NZ_CP067102.1, forward strand.
GCGAGCGCCCTGCCGAACGGCTTTCGCTCACGCGCATATTTGACGCTCTCGTTGACGCAGTAGACAGCGGCGCCGAGCGAGCTTGCGGCCTGGCGAATGCGGTTCTGGTGCACGAAACATTGTGCCAGCGACAGGCCGCGGCCGACCTCGCCGAACTGCGCGTCCTCAGGCACGAACACATCCGTAAAACTGACGCGAGGGTGATCCGTCGGCATGTTGAAGGTCCACATGTACTCCTCGATCCTGACGCCGTGGCTCTTGGCCGGCACCAGGAAGCAGGTGATGCCCCGCGCATCGCCGTCATTGCCGCTAGTGCGCGCGAACAGCGCGCAGTGCGTGGCGACGTGCATGCCGGTGGTCCACATCTTCTCGCCGTTGATGATCCAGCCCTTGACGTTGTCGCGGGTCGCCGGCACCGCACGCGTCTCCATGTGGGTCGCGTCCGAGCCATGATGCGGCTCGGTCAAGCCAAAGGTGATGCGGTACTTGCCCTTGATCGAGCCGTCGATCATCGCCTTCTGGTCGTCGCGGCCGTAGCGGTCGAGCATGGTGACGACGGGGAAATTGCCAACGATGGAATGCTCGTTCTGAAGATCGTTGTGCAGGCCGAGGCCCTTGGCGGCAAAATGCTCGCGGATCACGGCCATCCAGAGGTTGGACCCATCCTTGCCGCCGTATTGCTTCGAGACCGGAAAGCGCAGATGGCCGGCGGCGTCCGCGAGATCCTTTGCCTTGCGCAGCAGCGCTTCCCATTCGTGTCGCGGCAGGCCGCCATTCTCGAAATCGGTGCGCGCCCATTCGCGGCGATGATCGAAGAAGCGGATGTTGTCATCGGCCTCCTCCAGCGGCTTGATCTCGCGTTCGATGAAACGATCGAGCTCTCCGAGATAGGCGACGAGATCGGCAGGCAATGAGAAATCCACGGTTCTCTCCCGGATTGATTTTATCGTTTTGCGTTAAGGCGCTAGGCGCGCTTTTGCTTCGCAGGATTAAGGTGAGAAGAGCGCGTGCGAGTCAAGCAAGCCGAGGCGTGTGAGAGGCGCAAGGCGCGCCCGCGCAATTCGATGGTGCTCTGGCGCTGACGCGCGGTAATATGACGCCAATATTCCTTCACGAGAAAATGCGGGAGCGCGCGATGGAGCTGAAATTCTCAAAAGTGGAACGCAAGGGGCCGATCACGATCATCACGTTGTCGCGGCCCGAGGTCTACAACGCATTGCACATCGATGCGCATTTCGAGCTCAACAAGGTGTTTGACGATTTCGCAGCCGACCCTGCGCAGTGGGTTGCGGTCGTCACCGGCGCCGGCGACAAGGCGTTCTGCGCCGGCAACGATCTGAAGTGGCAGGCGGCGGGCGGCAAGCGCGGCTGGGACAAGGGTGGCTTTGCCGGCCTCACTGCGCGATTCGACTGCGACAAGCCGATCATCGCCGCGGTCAACGGCGTCGCCATGGGCGGCGGCTTCGAGATCGCGCTCGCCTGCGACCTGATCATTGCCTCCGAGAACGCAACCTTCGCCCTGCCCGAGCCGCGCGTTGGCCTTGCCGCTCTCGCCGGTGGCCTGCACCGGCTGCCGCGACAGATCGGCCTGAAACGTGCCATGGGCATGATCCTCACCGCGCGTCACGTCAGCGCCAAGGAAGGCCACGAGCTCGGCTTCGTCAACGAGGTGGTGCCGCAGGGCGAAACGCTCGCGGGCGCGCTACGCTGGGCGGAGATGATCACAAAGAACTCGCCGATGTCGATCCGGGCGTCGAAGCAGACCATTCGGAAGGGCTTGGCCGTGTCGCTCGAGCAGGCGATCGAAGAGCAGCGCGAGTATCCGGCCGTAAAGGCGATGGTGGCCTCGCAGGATTATATCGAGGGCCCGAAGGCGTTCTCGGAGAAGCGGCCGCCAAGATGGGTGGGGAAGTAGGCGGGCTTTCCGTCGTCATTGCGAGCGTACCTTGGAATAGCGGAGGTTGCGAGTGGTCGAACTGCCTCAACACCGTCATTGCGAGGAGCCCTTGCGACGAAGCAATCCAGACTACCCCTGCGGAGGGACTCTGGATTGCTTCGCTGCTCTCGCAATGACGAGGAGAGACCTACCCGCCTCGCTCCAGCTCCCGCTTATACGACACATAATTCGGCTGATCGACCGCGAGCTTGTCCATCGTGGTCGCCCACAGATGCTCGGCGAGGCCCGGCGTTGCCAAATCGACATTGCCTTTGGCAATGCGCTCGGCGAGCGCGCGGTTGAGGTCGGTGAGCGACCCCTCCACACCGAGCAGCGCACGCAACCGCTCCACTTCCTTTGCGTCACTCCCCTCTTCCCGCGTCAGCTGCCGCGTGACGAGATCGAGGATGTTGACCGCGACGCGAAGCTTGAAAGCCTGGTGGCCGGAGATCAGCGGCGTGATGTCGTTGCGGAGGAAATCGGCGACCGCCTTGGTCAGCTCGATTGGTGTCGGTTCGTCCTGCATGTCTAACCTCCCCGCGGCGCGAGCAGCCGCAGCAGATCGATCTCGGTCTCCGAGGCACGGCGGCCGATCATGGCGCGCTCCATCGAATGATCAGGCCCCTCGCGAAAACGCTGCATCATGCCGCCGCACATGATGCCCCAGCGCAGCGTGCCCATCACTTCCCAGAATTTTACGCGCGCAGGATCGACCCTGCGCCCCGCGGCCTCATAGCCGGCGAACAGCTCCTCGCGCGAGCCAAAGCCGCCGACGGGCTTGTCGATCTCGCCAAACCGCCAGGAATTCACGCAAACCCAGCCGAGATCCTCCATGGGATCGCCGAGATGGGCGAGCTCCCAGTCGAGCACGGCGCGGACGCCGTCGGCGCCGATGATGAGATTTCCGTTGCGGAAATCGCCATGCACCAGCGTCGTTTCGGCCGAGGGACCGGGATCGTTATCGCGCAGCCAGCGTAGCGCCAGCTCGAACACGGGCTTTGGCCAGTTCAGGCTGCGATAGTCGCGATCGAACTCGGAGATCTCCTGGGTCGCATTGCGACTACGCAGCTCGGGCAATTTGTCTTGCGGCAGCCTGTGCAGGCCCGCGAGCACGCCGCCGATCTGCCGCGCCAAAAGCGGCCGCGCCACCGCGAACGCGTCGTCGCGAAGAATCTTGCGAGCGATGGTTTCGCCCTCGACCCGCTGCATGATGAAGCCGGTGCCAAGATCCTCGTCCGGCGTCAGCACGTGCATCACGCGCGGCGACGGCACGCCCGCCTCGTAGGCGAGCTGCATCAGCTGAGCTTCGGCCGCGAGCCCCGCCGCGCGCGTTGGCGCCGCGCCATACCCCTTCGGCGAGCGGCGGAGGATCGCGCCGATCGGCCCATCCGGATGCGTGATGTCGAAGCGCCAGGTCTCCTGACTGGCGCCACCCGAAAGCTTTGCCGCGCCGGTGACGCCGGTCGCACCGGGACACCAGCGCTGAACGCTACGAGAAAGCTCCGCCTCGATCATTTGCCTTTGAACTGCGCGGGCCGCTTCTCCAAGAACGCGCCGACGCCTTCACGGAAATCCTGCGTATCGCCGGCGCGCAGCTGGCACTGGAATTCGAGATTGAGCTGGTCCTCGAATGAGTTTTCCGGGCTGTCCCAATAGAGCCTGCGGATCAGCGACAGCGCGATCGTAGGACCGCTGGCGAGATCGCGCGCGAGCTTCATCGTTTCCTCCATCAGCACGCCGTCGTCATAGACGCGGTTGACGAGCCCCCATTCCAGCGCTTTCTCGGCCGGCAGGCGCTCGCCCATCAACGACAATTCGACCGAACGCGCCTTGCCGATCAGGCGCGGCAAGAGCCAGGTCGAGCCGCAATCCGGCACGAGACCGATGCGGCGGAACGCCTGAAGGAAGTAGGAGGAACGCGCGCATAAAATCATGTCGCCGAGCAGCGCGAAGCTCATGCCGGCGCCCGCCGCCGGACCGTTCACCGCGGTCACGATCGGACAATGCAGATTGCGGATGCGGCGCAGAAACGGATGAAAGCCGGTCTCGAGCGTCAGGCCGGCCTTGGTCTTCTTCGATTGGTTGTTGCGGCCCTGGAGATTGGCACCGGTGCAGAACGCCCGCCCGGCGCCGGTCAGCACGACGCAGCGCACCTCGTCCTTTTTTTCCTCGATCGCGTCGAGCGCATCGGACAGCCCGCCCAGCATGTCCATGGAGACTGCATTCATCACCTCCTGATGGTCGAGCCTGAGGATCGCGACCGAGCCATCGAATTCGAGCGTGACGTGTTTGAACTGCATCGTTTCCTCGTCAGTTGCGGCCTGCGATGTTTCGCAGACCGGAATTAGTTTTTGCCGGGGCCCATATTTGATTTTTGGCGCGGTCTTGTCCATGGTGATCAGGGCATAGCAAGCAATCTTGCGCGCAGCGGCTGATGCGCCGCATGCCAAAAACAGGAAACGCGCCATGGGCGCAGAGGGGAACAGGGCAAATGTTTTCACACATCATGGTTGGCACCAACGACCTCGACAAGGCGAAGGCCTTCTACGACAGTTTGCTGAACACGCTCGAGGTGCGGCCGGCGCGGGTCGACGGGCATCGCATCTTCTACATCACCAAGACGGGCGTGTTCTCGGTGTCGAGGCCGATCAACGGCGAACCGGCGACGCACGCCAATGGCGGCACCATCGGTTTTGCCTGCAACTCTCCGGAGCAGGTGGATGCGTGGCACGCGGCAGGTCTCGCCGCCGGCGGCAAGACCTGCGAAGACCCGCCCGGCGTGCGCCAAGGCCCGGCCGGCAAGCTCTATATCGCTTATCTGCGTGATCTCGACGGCAACAAGATCTGCGCGATGCATCGGATGCCGAACTGATTACTCCGGATGATGTCATTCCCCGCGAAAGCGGGGAATCCAGTACGCCGCAGCTTCTCCGTGAGTCACAGACGTCACGGAATACTGGATCGCCCGGTCTTCGCCGGGCGATGGCAGCAGAGAATGAGGCGGAGGCGCTGCGAACCGCCAACACCATTCAAACAACATTTCAAACGCCTCGCGAAATTCCATCGCATGGCATGGCTCGTGACATGGCTCGCGTGAGAAAATGCGCGCTCGCACTTTGCGCGCGCTGCGACTATTCTCCGGCCCAACGCGATCTCAGTGCCCCTGGGAGGAACAATGACAAAGCACACCTATATTCCCCGCACCACCAACTACACGCTCAATCCCGGCGACGAGCTCAACGACCTCCGCATGTCGGACCAGGTCCGGCCGCTCTACGATCACGTCAGGAAGTTCATCCGCGACACAGTCGAGCCAATGTCGATCGAGTTCGCCAAGGCCGGCGAAGGCAAACAGGATCGCTGGAGTTTTACGCCGAAGCAGCTCGAGGTGCTCGAGGTCGCCAAGAACAAGGCCAAGAGGGAAGGCCTCTGGAACTTCTTCCTGCCCGATGACGAGACCGGCCAGGGCCTGAAGAATCTCGACTACGCCTATATCGCCTCCGAACTCGGCAAGAGCCCGCTGGCGTCCGAAACCATGAACTGCTCGGCGCCCGACACCGGCAACATGGAGGTGCTGGAGCGCGTCGGCACCAAGGAGCAGAAGGAGAAGTGGCTGAAGCCGCTGATGAACGGCGAGATCCGCTCGGCCTATGTCATGACCGAGCCGAACGTCGCCTCATCCGATGCCAAGAACATCTCGACCACGGCAAAGCTCGTCGGCGACGAATGGGTGATCAACGGCGAGAAGTACTACATCTCCGGCGTCGGCGATCCCCGCTGCAAGATCCTCATCGTGATGGTGAAGACCAATCCGGACGCAGCTCCGAGCAAGCAACAGTCGCAGATCCTGGTGCCGCGCGACACGCCTGGCGTCGAGGTGCTCGGTCCCATGTATGTGTTTGGCCAGGACCACGCGCCGCGCGGCCACATGCACATGCGCTTCAACAATGTCCGCGTGCCCAAGGAGAACATGCTGCTGGGTGAAGGCCGCGGCTTCGAAATCTCGCAGCTGCGTCTCGGGCCCGGCCGCATCCATCACTGCATGCGCACCATCGGCAAGGCCGAGAAGGCGCTCGATCTGATGGTGCAGCGTGGCCTCACCCGCGAAGCCTTCGGCAAGAAGATCGCCCATCTCGGCGGCAACATGCAGATCATCGCGCAGGCGCGCTGCGAGATCGAGTCGATGCGCCTGATGGTGCTGAAGGCCGCCAAGGCGATGGACGTGCTCGGCAACAAGGAGGCCCGCGTCTGGGTCTCCATGGTCAAGGCCATGGTGCCGGAGCGCGCCTGCAAGATCATCGACCAGTCGATCCAGATGCACGGCGCCACCGGCATCTCGCACTGGACCCCGCTCGCCGAGATGTACCAGGACGTCCGTCACCTGCGCTTTGCCGATGGTCCTGACGAGGTGCACTGGATGGTGGTCGGCCGCCACGAGCTGAGCATGGCGTAGGCCCCTTTTTCTCCTTCTCCCCACTTGCAAGGCGAGGCGACGAAAGAGCCCTACGTCGCGGCCGGCTCGCCGATCTTGTCCTGCGTCTTGGTCTCGAAATCGCCGGCGTCGTGGCGTTCGTGGAGCTGGCTGGCGGGATCGCCGGAGACGCGGTTGACCATGCGACCGCGTTTCACGGCGGGACGCTTGGCGATCGCATCGGTCCAGCGCTGCACGTTCTTGTAATCCTGCACCGACAAAAATTCGCCGGCGCCATAGACCAGCCCCTTGGCGAGCGCGCCGTACCAGGGCCACACGGCCATGTCGGCGATCGTGTACTCCTTGCCCGCGAGATATTCGTTGTCCGCAAGCCGCCGGTCGAGCACGTCGAGCTGGCGCTTGACCTCCATCGCGAAGCGATCGATGGCGTATTCGATCTTGAACGGCGCGTAGGCGTAGAAATGGCCAAAGCCGCCGCCGAGATAGGGCGCGCTACCCATCTGCCAGAACAGCCAGGACATCGCTTCGGTGCGGGCCTTGATGTCCTTCGGCAGGAAGGCGCCGAACTTTTCGGCGAGGTAGAACAGGATCGAGCCGGATTCGAAGACCCTGACAGGCGCGGGGCCGGAACGGTCCACCAACGCCGGGATCTTCGAGTTCGGATTGATATCGACAAAACCGCTGCCGAACTGGTCGCCATTGCCGATCTTGATCAGCCAGGCGTCGTATTCGGCCCCCTTATGGCCGAGCGCCAGCAGCTCCTCCAGCATCACCGTGACCTTCACTCCATTCGGCGTCGCCAGAGAATAGAGCTGGAAGGGATGCTTGCCGACCGGCAGCTCCTTGTCGTGGGTGGCACCGGCGATCGGCCGGTTGATGCTGGCGAACTGACCGCCGTTCTCCTTGTTCCAGGTCCAGACTTTTGGCGGCACGTAAGCGGTGTCGGTCATGCGAAGGGCTCCGGCGGAAAGATGCGCCTGCATTAATTAGCCCGCGAACGGCCGATGGCAAGCCCTGGCGGCTCTGCGTTAGGCGCGGGCCTGGGGTCAGCGCCATGCAGTTTGGCCTGTCGCCAGCCTGCGCGGCTGATGATCTGCCCGCACTTGGCGACGTCTGTTGACGCTCGCTTCTTAGATTATGCAGCAGAATGGTCCGTCCACAACGCAACGCCTGCGCGCAAGATGCTGGCCCAAATCCGGCGTGGCATCACCGGCAACGAAGGGCTAGCGTCGAACGGCCCTCGCAAGGCAAAGCAAAAAGAGCAATGCGAAGACCGCCGGGAGAGGACCATGAAATCACCGATCTGCGACATGCTGGGCATCGAGTTCCCACTGCTCGCCTTCAGCCATTGCCGCGATGTCGTTGCTGCCGTCAGCCGTGCCGGCGGCTTTGGCGTGCTGGGTGCCACTGCGCACACGCCTGACACGCTCGAACGCGAGCTGAAATGGATCGACGACCACGTCGACGGCAAGCCCTATGGCATCGACGTGCTGATTCCGGAAAATATCTCGACCGCGGGCGAGAAGGACGTCACCTGGAAGAGCCTGGAAGGGCGAGTGCCGCAGGAGCATCGCGACTACACCCGTAGCCTCCTGAAGAAGTACGATATCGAGCTGACCACAACGGATGTGGCCGACGACCAGCCGCAGCCATTCGATGCCAAGACGGCACTGGAGCTGCTGGACGTTTCCTTCAATCATCCGATCCGGCTGATCGCCAACGCGCTCGGCGTGCCGCCGAAGGCGATGATCGAAATGGGCAAGAAGCACAACGTGCCGGTCGCAGCCCTCGTCGGCGCCAAGGAACACGCGCTGCGCCAGGTCGCTGCCGGCGTCGATATTCTTGTAGTGCAGGGCACCGAGGCCGGCGGCCATTGCGGCGAGGTCTCGACCATGGTGCTGGTGCCGGAGGTGATCAAGGCGATCAAGCCGATCCGCGACGTGCCGGTGCTGGCCGCCGGCGGCATCATGACGGGACGGCAGATGGCGGCCTGCATGGCGATGGGCGCCGCCGGCGCATGGACTGGTTCGGTGTGGCTTGCCACCGTCGAGTCCGAGACCTCTGAGATCTTTCGCGAGAAGATGATCGCCGCATCGTCACGCGATGCAATCCGCTCGAAGGGCCGCACCGGAAAGCCGGCGCGACAGCTCCGTTCGGTCTGGACCGATGCCTGGGATCGCGCACCGGAAAGCCCGGGCGCGCTGCCGATGCCGCTCCAGAGCATCATCAGCCGCGATGCCTTCGACTCGATCGACCGCGCCGCGGCCGCCGGCAACGCCAAAGCGCGCGACCTCGTCAGCTATTTCGTCGGCCAGGGCGTCGGCCTGATCGACAGCGTGAAGTCGGCCGGCGCCGTGGTGCAAGAGTTCAAGGAAGAGTTTGCCGGCGCCGTCGAGCACATGAATGCGCTGGTGGCGGAGTGATGGTGTGCGCGGCCCATCCTTCGAGGCTCGCCCAGCGGCGCGATGCGCCGCTGGGCGAGCACCTCAGGATGACGCTGCACCCGTAGCCGTCATCCTGAGGTGGCCGCTTCTTCAGCGGCCCTCGAAGGGCGACGGCGTGCCAGAGGTCTAAGACGCGAAGCAAGAAGAAATGACCAAGACCACTCCCCCCGAAGACCGCATCCCCGTCATCGTCGGCATCGGCGAGATCGTCGATTGTCCCAAGGAGATCACCGAGGGCCTCGAGCCGCTCGATCTGCTCGAACAGGCACTGCGGCGTGCAGAAGCTGATGCCGGCGCAAAGCTGCTCGGCGAGGTGCAGTCGCTCGACGTCGTCAACTTCCTGAGTTGGCGCTACCGCGATCCGGAGAAGCTGCTGGCGCAACGGCTCGGCGTCTCGCCGATACACTGCTATTACGGACCGGTCGGCGGCGAGAGCCCGATCCGCTTCATTCATGAGGCAGCCAAACGCATCGCCCGCGGCGAATGCAGCGTCGCCGCGGTCTGCGGCGCGGAGGCGCAATCGACGGCGACCAAGGCCGAGCGCGCGGGCGTCAAGCTGCCATGGATGCCATTCGCCCACGATGTCCCGGAGCCGAAGCGCGGCGCGGCATTCCAGAAGCCGCTGGCGATCAAGCTCGGCGTGTTCCGCCCTGTCACGGTCTATCCGTTCTATGAAGCGGCTTCGTCCGCGCATTGGGGCCAGACACCGCGCGAGGCGATGGCGGAATCGGGCACGCTATGGTCGCGCTATGCGGCGGTCGCCGCGCAAAATCCCAATTCCTGGCTGAAGCGGCGCTATGCGCCGGAGGAGATCACGACGCCCACCGCGGACAACCGGCTCATTGCGTGGCCCTACAACAAGCTCATGGTCGCCAACCCCAGCGTCAACATGGGCGGCGCGCTGTTGCTCACCAGCCTTGCCAAGGCACGCTCGGCCGGTATTGCCGAGGACAGGCTGGTCTATCCGCTCGGCGGCGCCTCGGCAGAGGAGCCGCCCGACTATCTCGTGCGCGACCAGTTCTACGAGAGCCATCCGCAGAATGCGGTGCTGAAGGCCATGATGGACATCGCCGGCGGCGACGGCAAAAAGTTCGACGCGATCGAGCTCTATAGCTGCTTTCCTTGCGTACCAAAGATGGCGCGGCGGACGCTGGGTCTGGGCGCCGACGTGCAGCCCAGCGTGAACGGTGGCCTCACCTTCTTCGGCGCGCCGCTCAACACCTACATGACGCATGCAGCCTGCGCGATGGTGCGGCGCCTGCGCGGTGACGACAAGCTCGGCCTGCTCTACGGCCAGGGCGGCTTCGTCACCAAGCATCACGCGCTGGTCGTTTCGAAGACGCCGCCGCGGGATGCGCTGGCGCAGGAGACCAGCGTGCAAGGCGAGGCCGACCGCAACAGGCGTGCGGTGCCGGAATTCGTCACGGAGGCAAGCGGAAAAGGCAAGGTGGAGAGCTTTACAGTGCTCTATGGACGTGGCGGCGATGCCGAGCACGGTGTGGTGATGCTGCGCACGGCGGATGCCCGGCGCACGCTAGCGCGGATTCCGGCGAGCGATCATGCGACGCTGGCGCGCTTGCTCGATATGAATCGTACGCCGGTCGGCTCGATCGGCGAGATCACGATGGCCGCGGATGGTGTACCGGAATGGCGGGTGGCGTAGCTCTTGTAGGGTGGGTTAGCCGAAGGCGTAACCCACCACTGGCTCTATCCGCGGAAACAGAAGAGGTGGGTTACGCCCCGCGAATTGCGCTTCGCGCAATTCGCGGGGCTAACCCACCCTACAAAACCGTCTTAGCCCTTCGGCGCCTGCTTTTCCGACGCAGTTGCCGGCTTGCCGCCGGCACCGACGACTCGAACCGCATCGCCATCGGACAGGCCATCCGGCGGCGCGGTAATGACGCGGTCGTCTGGCGCGATGCCCGAGGCGAGCTCGATCTCCTTGCCGAGATCGCGGGCGATCGTCACGGTCTTGAACTGCACCTTGTCGCCCGCACCCACGGTCGCGACACGCAAGCCGCTGCCGTTGAAGATCAGGGCGCTGGCCGGGATGCTCAGCGGCGCGGTGTCGCGCTGCAAATTCAGCTTCACGCTGGCATAGCCGCCGGGCATCAGCTCGCCGCTCGAATTGTCCAGACCCAGCTGCATGCGAGTGGTGCCCGAGGCGACGTCGACCGCCTGCGAGGACGCCTCCACTGTCGCCTGGAACGTCCGGTTCGGATATTCCGGCATCACCATGGTGGCCTTGGCGCCGATCTTGATCGCCGGCACGTAGTTCTGGGGAACGTTGACGTAGACGCGCAGCTTGGTGATGTCGGAGACCACGAACATAGCCGGGCCGGAGCCGCCACCGGCATTGATCAGCGCACCGACGTCGGTGTCGCGCGCCGTGACCACGCCGTCGAACGGCACGGTGATCTTCTTGTAGCCGGCGAGCGCCTCGAGCCGCTCGACATTGGCCTGCCCGGAATGGACGGCGGCGTTCTTGTTAGAGAGATCGGCGGTGCGCTCGTCGATTTCCTGCGCCGAGACGAAGTTGGAGGCCACCAGCGTCTTGCGGCGGTTGAGGGTTGCCTCCGACAGCCTGGCGCTGGCCTGCTGGCTGGCGAGATCGGCGCGGGCCTGCAGGAGCTGCTGGTCGAGATCGGGCGCCTCGATCTCGGCGATCACCTGCCCTGCCTTGACGCGAGCACCGATGTCGGCGCTCCAGCTTTTCAAATAACCGGAGACGCGCGCGAAGATCGGGGCGCGGTAATAGGCCTCGAGCCGCCCCGGCAGGTCGATGGTGGAATTGAGCGCCTTGGCGTTGGGCAGCGCGACCGCAACACTGGGAACGGCCTGGTCGTCAGTCCATTCCTTCAGCTTGGAGCCCTGGTCCTCGCGGGCCCGGATGCCGGTGCCGACCACGAGGCCTGCCGCGATCAGCGCCACCACGCTGAAAATGCCCAGTTTCCGGTGCGACACCGGGGCGCGGGATTCAGTGGGCGACATGCGGAGACTCCAATGGGGCGGCGGCTTTGGCGCCTTGTTTCTTGTGTACCATGCTGAACACCACGGGAACAAACATCAGCGTGGCGAAAGTTGCAAAGATCAGGCCGCCGATCACGGCGCGGCCAAGTGGCGCATTCTGCTCGCCGCCCTCGCCCAGCCCGAGCGCCATCGGCGCCATGCCGATGATCATGGCGAGCGCGGTCATCAGCACAGGCCGGAACCGGACGAAGCCGGCTTCCAGTGCGGCCACGATGGGGTCGCCCAGCTCCTCATAGCGCTCGCGGGCGAAGGAGATCACCAGCACGCTGTTGGCGGTGGCCACGCCCATGCACATGATGGCGCCTGTCAGCGCCGGCACCGACAGCGTGGTCTGGGTCGTGAACAGCATCCAGACGATGCCGGCGAGCGCGGCCGGCAGCGCGGTGATGATCACGAACGGATCGGACCATGACTGGAAGTTCACGACGATCAGGAAGTAGATCAGCACGACGGCGCCGAGCAGGCCGAACAACAGGCCGGTGAAGGCGCTGTTCATGGTCTGCACCTGACCAAGCAATGCCACGGAGGAGCCCTTCGGCACCTCCTTGGCGTCGGCGATGGCCTGGCGGATGTCGGTTGCGACCGCGCCGAGATCGCGGCCCGACGTCGTAGCAAAGATCTGCACGAGGTTTTGAATGTCGTACTGCGACACCACCGCGCTCGAGGTTGCACGCTTGATGTCGGCGATGCCGCCGAGGATCGGCGACTGCGAGGCGCCGGCCGCGGTGATCGGCAGCGTCTGCAACGCGCCGAGCGAATCGATCTGATATTGCGGCGTCTGCATCACGATGGAGTAGGACACGCCGTTGTCGGGGTTGAGATAGTAGGTCGGCGCCACCTGCGAGGAGCCGGCGAGATTGACCACGAGAGTGTTGGTGACGTCGCGCTCGGTCAGGCCGACATATTGCGCGCGGGTCCGATCGACATCGATGTTGAAGGTCGGCAGGTTCGGCGATTGCTGGATGCGTGCATCAGCAATGCCGGGAATCCGGCGGACCCTGGCCAGCAACTTGTTGGCGTAGGCAAAGTTGCCGTCGAGATTGGCGCCGCGGATTTGCAGGTCGATCGGCGCCGGCGCGCCGAAATTCAGGATCTGGCTGACGATGTCGGCCGGCAGGAAGGCGAAGCTGACGCCCGGGAACAGCCGCGGCAGCTGCTCGCGCAGCACCCTCACGTGCTCTTCGGTCGGCTTGTGACCTTCCTTCAGCTTGATCTGGATGTCGCCGTCCTGCGGGCCGATCACGCCGGTGTTGTTGTAGGTCATGTTGATGCCGGAGATCGGCATGCCGATGTTGTCGGTCATGGTCTCGATCTCACCGGGAATCAGCTTGCGCACCGCCTTCTGCACATCCGCGAGCTGGTTGGCGGCCTCCTCGACGCGGGTGCCGACCTGGGTGCGGACATGCATCAGGATGTTGCCGGCATCGACGGCAGGGAAGAAATTGCGCCCCAAGAACGGCACCAGCGCGAAGGACGCACCGACCACGCAGAGGAATCCGATCACGAACACTGCGCGATGCGCCAGCGCCATGCCGAGCAGGCCGCGGTAACCACCGCGAATACGCTCGAACCGCGCCTCGAATCCGCGCTGGAACCAGACGAGCGGATTGCGCGACTTCGGCGGCTCGCCCTCATGATGGACATGCGCCCGCAGCAAATAGTTCGCCATGGTCGGCACCAGCGTGCGCGACAGGATGAACGACCAGATCATCGCGAACATCACCGCTTCAGCCATCGGCACGAACAGGAAGCGCGCGACGCCGGTGAGGAAGAACATCGGCACGAACACGATGCAGATACAGAGCAGCGAGACAAAGGCCGGCGTCACGATCTGGTTGGCGCCGTCGAGGATCGACTGCTCGACCGGCTTGCCCTGCTCGAGATGGTAGTTGATGTTCTCGATGGTCACCGTGGCGTCGTCGACGAGGATGCCGACCGCGAGCGCGAGGCCGCCGAGCGTCATGATGTTGAGCGTCTCGCCGATCGCCGACAACATGACGATGGCCCCGAGCACGGACAGCGGGATCGAGACCGCGATGATGACGGTCGAGCGCCAGCTGTCAAGGAACAGCAGGATCATCACGCTGGTGAGCAGCGCCGCGATCACGCCTTCGAAGGCGACGCCTTGAATCGCGCCGCGGACGAACACCGACTGATCGCCGATGAAGCCGATCTTCAGCGCATCCGGCAGCTGATCCTTGACGTCGATGACCTTCTGCTTGATGCCGGCGATGATATCGAGCGTCGAGGTCGCGCCCGCCTTCAGCACTATCATCAGCACCGAGCGATTGCCATCGACGTGGACGATGTTGGTCTGCGGCGGGTTGCCGTCGCGCACGCTCGCGACGTCGCGCACATAGACCATCGCGCCGTTGACGGTCTTGATCGGCAGATTGCCGAGCTCCTCGATCTTGAGCGGCGAGTTGTTGAGCTGGATGCTGTACTCGAAGGTGCCGATCTTCTGGGTGCCGACAGGCGTGATCAGGTTTTGGGCCGCGAGCGCATTGGCGACGTCCTGGCCGGACAGGCCGCGGGCCTGCAGCGCGGTCGGGTCGAGGTCGATCTGGACCTGGCGCTGCTTGCCGCCGAACGGATACGGGATCGCCGCACCGGGCACCGTCACGAGCGGTGTACGCAGATTGTTGATGCCGATGTCGGCGAGGTTCTGCTCGGTCAGGCCATCGCCCGACAGCGCCACCTGGATGATCGGCACGGTCGAGGCGGAATAGTTCAGGATCAAGGGCGGCGTCGCGCCCGGCGGCATCTGCTTCAGCAGCGTCTGCGAGATCGCCGTGACCTGCGCGTTGGCGGTGCGGATGTCGACATTGGGCTGGAAGAAGATCTTGATGATGCCAAAACCGTTATAGGAATTGGCGGTGATGTGCTCGATGTCGTTGACGGTCGTCGTCAGCGCCCGCTGGAACGGCGTGGTGATGCGGCCGGACATCTGGTCGGGAGGCAGGCCGGTGTACTGCCAGACCACGCCGATGACGGGGATGCGGATGTCAGGAAAAATGTCGGTCGGCGTCCGCAGCGCCGCGAGCGGTCCGATGATCAGAAGCAGGAGCGCGAGCACGACAAACGTGTAGGGTCGGCTCAGGGCAATACGAACCAGAGCAATCATTCGTCAGGCAATTCCAACTCAGGGGACAGGGAAACCGCCCCCGCGGGTTCCTCAGCTGATTTACCCGAACACCGTCGAAATGGCTAATGGCAGCGTGTCACGCGTGGTCACTTCCCTGCTATCGCGCGGCGAAATCGCATTCCAGATATGCAGCCTCTGCCCGGAAGATTACAGAGACGACTTTCAACGCGTAAAAAAAGCGGCACCCGGGAGGCGCCGCTTTCAGAACTGCGATCGCGTGCAAGCTTAGGCTGCGCGGACGTTGGTCAGGAACTTGCTGACCTCGGTCTTTAGCCGGGTGCTGTCGTTGGACAGCATCTGCGCCGCCGAAAGCACCTGCGAGGAGGCGGTGCCGGTTTCGGTGGCGCCGCGCTGCACGTCGGTGATGTTGGAGGAGACCTGTTGGGTGCCCTGGGCCGCCTGCTGGACGTTGCGGGCGATTTCCTGGGTCGCAGCACCCTGCTCTTCCACCGCAGCGGCAATCGCCGAGGAGATTTCCGAGAGCCGCTCGATGGTCGAGGAGATCTCCTTGATCGCGCCGACCGATTCGTTGGTCGCCGCCTGGATGCCGGAGATCTGCTGGCCGATCTCGCCGGTCGCCTTTGCTGTCTGCTCGGCGAGCGCCTTCACTTCGGAGGCGACCACCGCGAAGCCACGGCCGGCCTCACCGGCGCGCGCCGCTTCGATGGTGGCGTTCAGCGCCAGCAGGTTGGTCTGGCCGGCGATGGTGTTGATCAGCTCGACAACGTCACCGATGCGCGAAGCGGCTTTCGACAGCTCGCTGACGCGCTCGGTGGTGGCACGGGCCTGGCCGACGGCATCGCCCGCCATCCGGGCCGATTCTTGCACCTGGCGGCTGATCTCGCCGACCGAGGAGGCCATCTCTTCGGTCGCCGAGGCCACCGACTGGACGTTGGTGGACGCTTCTTCCGAGGCAGCGGCAACGGTGGTCGCCATCCGCTGCGAGCGGTCGGCGGTCGAGGTCAGCGTCGAGGCGGAAGCTTCGAGCTGGCTCGAGGCCGACGACACGGTCTGGACGATCTCGCCGATCATGGTCTCGAATTCGCGGGTCACGTTGTCGACGCGGCGACCACGCTCGATCTTGGCTTCGGCGTCGGCCGCAGCGGCTTCGTCGGCGGCCCTCTTGGCGATCAGAGCTTCCTTGAAGACCTGGAGCACATCGGCCATGGCGCCGATCTCGGTCTTCTCGCCCTGGTGCGGGACTTCAGCAGAGAGATCAGCCTTGCCCAGCGCCTGCATCGGCTCGATGATCGAGTTGATACCCTTCGACACGTCCTGGACGAGATAGAAGCCGACGCCGATGCCGGCGATGACCGCAACGCCCAGAATGATCGCGACCAGCATGAAGGCATTGATGTAGCTGTCGGCGGCATCCTGGGCGGCCTGAGTGCCGCCCTTGGTGTTGAGGTCGATATCCTTTTGCAGGACCTCGTCAGACTTGAGGCCGATCTTGTTGACAGTCTTTGTGTTCAACTCATGGGACGCGTGCGGGACCTTGCCGGCCTCCATACGTGACAGCTCCATGACCTCTTCGGCCCCTTTCTGGTAGTCGCCCCACAGCTTGGACCACTCGGCATACAGCGCGCGCTCTTCCGGGAGGCTAATCATGGCCTCATATTGCTTGCGAGCTTTTCCCAACGCCTCCGTCACCGTCGCCGCGGTCGTTTCCGCCGCGATCTTTTCGTCGAGTTTCTCGGACAACATGTGCTCGCGAACCACGTTGCGATAAGTTATGACGGCGGCGCGAATTTCGCCGAGCACCCGCACGCTCGGCATCCAGTTCGTGGTGATCTCGGTTGTGTTGGCATTCATCGACCGCATCTTCATGACGGCGAGAAGGCCCATGCCGGTCATCGCGACCAGCAGGAACGCCACGACACTGATGATCTTGGCGCGGATGGAAATCGTGGCGAGCATAATCGGATCTCTTTGTGCTGGCGCGGTGCGCGTCCGGACGTTTTACGAATCAACCAAAGGGAGCAGCACCGACATCCGACACCAGAGCACCTGACCAGATGTTAACTACGACTCCGTACGAGTACGGAACGCGAAAGAAATGAACAGGCCGCTAAGAATGCCCTGCGCTCAGCGCATGAGCCCAAGCGCGTCCGAGAAAAACTCGGGCCCACCGAAATTGCCGGACTTCAACGCGAGCAGCATGTCGCCTTCTACGCCGACCGCGCGCAGCACTGGAACGCCCGCTGCAATTTCCACTCCTACGAGAAATCCGGGAATCCTCAACCGATCGACGACGGCGCCCGACGTCTCGCCGCCGGCAACGACCAATCGCCGCACGCCCGATTTAACGAGACTTTCGGCGATGTCGGCCATCGTCTGTTCGATCGCGTGCCCCGCGGCGTCGCGGCCGTGACGCGCCTGGAGTGCAGCGACGTCAGCCGGCGTCGCGCTCGATGCAATCAGCACGGGACCCTGGGCCAATCGCTCCTTCGCCCAGTCCAGCGCGCGCTGCGTTTCGTTTGCGCCCGTAAGAATACGGTCGGGGTCGAGACGAAGCACCGGCATGACGCGTTCGGCGTTGGCGATCTGCTGCAAGGTGGCCTGCGAGCAGCTTCCCGCGAGGCACGCCACCTGCCCGCCGACGGCGGCGCCCTGCTCGCTGCTGGCGGCGGCCGACTTGACCTTGCCGGTCGACACCAGCGCGCGGGCGAGGCCAAGGCCGATACCGGAGGCACCGACCGACAGCCGGTGCTCTGCGGCAACAAGGCCGATGGTCTCGAGGTCGCGGTCGAACACGGCGTCGATGATCGCGGCGCCGACGCCCTTGCCCGATAGCTCGACAAGCCGGGCCCGCACGGCCTCCGTCCCCCGTGAGAGGGTCGCGAGGTCGACGAGACCGATCTGCGCCTTGCTCTGGCGCGCCAGCACGCGCACCAGGTTGGAATCGTGCATCGGGTTGAGCGGGTGGTCCTTGAGGGGGCTCTCGTTCAGCGGCACGGCACCGACGAACAGATTGCCCTGGTAGACGGTGCGACCGGTTTCGGGAAAAGCCGGCGTGACCAGCACGATAGCCTCGCCGCAATCGGCACGCAGCGCATCCATCACCGGCCCGATATTGCCTGCGTCCGTGGAATCGAAGGTCGAGCAGATCTTGAACAGCACGTGGCTCGCGCCGCGACCACGCAGCCATGTCTCGGCCGCGCGCGAGCGCGACACCGCAAGTCCCGCCTCGATCGAGCGGCTCTTCAGCGACACCACGACGGCGTCCACCTCCGGCAGCTTCAGATCGTCAGCGGGCACACCGATGGTCTGCACCGTGCGCAGTCCGGCGCGCGTCAGCGTATTGGCGAGATCGGAGGCGCCGGTGTAGTCGTCGGCGATGCAGCCTAACGCAAGTGTCACGGCTTCACTCCCGCATAGGGCTTGAACCAGGCCAGGCCATCGGTGGTCTTGCCCCGCGGATTGTATTCGCAGCCGACGAATCCGGCATAGCCGAGGCGGTCGAGCTCTTCGAACAGGAACGGATAATTGAGCTCCTCGCCGTCGGGCTCGTTGCGCGAGGGAATGCTGGCGATCTGGATGTGGCCGATGATCGGCATCATCTCGCGCAGCCGCATGGTGACGTCGCCGTGAATGATCCCGCAATGATAGATGTCGAACTGGAGTTTCAGGTTGGGCAGCCGCAGCTCCTGGATCAGGTCGCGCGCGAAGCCGAAATCGTTGAGGAAATAGCCTGGCACATTGCGGGAATTGATCGGCTCGAGCACGATGTCGATGCCATGTGGCGCGAAGAACTCCGCAGCCCACGCCACCGATTTGTAGAAGGCCTCGATTGCGACCCGTTCACCGCGGTTGGCGATGCCCGCCATCAAATGCAGCCGCTTGACGCCGGTCGCCTTGGCGTAAGGCAGCGCCGTCTCCAGGCTCGCCTTGAGGTCGGCAAAGCGCGCCGGCAATGCGGCAAAACCCCTCTCGCCGGCATTCCAGTCGCCCGGCGGCAGGTTGAACAGCGCCTGTGTCAGGCCGTTGCGCTTGAGCCGCTCGCCGACCGCGTCGACCGGATGCTCATAGGGAAAGAGAAACTCGACAGCGGTGAAGCCGGCCTGCGCGGCGGCGTCGAACCGGTCGAGGAACGGCACCTCGGTGAACATCATCGAGAGGTTGGCGGCGAAACGGGGCATTGGAATCCTCTTCTACTTGTCGCCGGGAAGTTTCACGCCGGTGACCTGCGCATACATTCGCGCCACCGACGCGTCATCGTCACGCCCCATACCGGCGGCTGATGTCATCAGGAACATCTGGAGGGCTGCGGCGGAAACCGGCACCGGGAATCTCGCGCTGCGCGCCATGTCCTGGATGATGCCGAGGTCCTTCACAAAGATTTCGACGGCACTGCGCGGCGTGTAGTCGCCGTCGAGCACGTGCGGCATGCGGTTCTCGAACATCCAGGAATTGCCCGCGGAGGCCGTGATCACCTCATAGACCTTGCGGATGTCGAGGCCCTGCTTGGCAGCGAACGCCATCGCTTCGCTTGCGGCAGCGATATGCACGCCGGCCAGCAGCTGGTTGATCATCTTGAATGCCGCGCCTTGGCCAGCGGCATCGCCGAGCTCATAGAGCTTCGCCGCCATCGCATCGAGCGCCGGACGCGCCTTTGCAAAGGCAGCCGGGCTGCCCGACGCGAGGATCGTCAGCTCGCCTTGCGCGGCACGCTGCGCACCGCCGGAGATCGGCGCATCCAGATAATTTCGGCCGGTCGCTTCCAGCTGTTTTGCCAGTCGCCGCGCCACGTCGGGGTCCATGGTAGCAGAGGAGATGAAGACGCTGTCCTTCGGCAGGGTCTCGGCGGCGCCGTCCTTGCCGAACAGGATCGCTTCGGTCTGCGCGGCGTTGACGACGACGCTGACGACGATGTCCGCGCCCTTGGCCGCCTCGGCCGGCGTTGTGGCGCCGGTGCCGCCGTCCTTCACAAAACGCGCCACCGCATCAGCCGAAACGTCGCAGCCGGTGACCGTATGGCCGGCGCGCCTCAGCGAGGTCGCCATGCCATACCCCATCGAGCCGAGCCCGATGACGGCGATACGCTGATTTTGTAACGTGGAGGCGGCCATGCAACTAACCCTTGCGAACGTTTCCCGGATGACCGCCTTTGTGGCGGCTCGTGATCTCGAATAACACGGCTTGGCCGCGCTGCCAAAGCGTGAGACAAGCGGGCATGACGGCCATGAGAACCGAAACGAGCAACGAGACAAGGCTGCGTGAGGATATCTGCCGCTTCGGACGGTCCCTGTTCGAGCGCGGGCTGACGCCGGGCTCGTCCGGCAATATCAGCGTCAGGCTGGATGGCGGCGGCTGGCTGGTGACGCCGACCAACGCCTCGCTCGGCTTTCTGGATCCTGCAAGACTGTCGCGGCTGGACGATCAGGGCCGGCTGGTTTCGGGCGATGCCCCGACCAAAGAGGTTCCGCTGCACACCGCACTCTACGATACGCGCGGACGCGCGCGGGCGATCGTGCATCTGCACTCCACTCATTCGGTCGCGCTCTCGATGCTGCCCGAGATCGACCCGCGCGCCGCGTTGCCGCCGATGACGGCCTATTATCTGATGAAATGCGGCGCCACCGCGCTCGTGCCCTATTACCGCCCTGGCGATCCCGCGGTCGCGGATGCGATCAAGGGACTGGCCGGGAAATATTCATCTGTGCTGCTCGCCAATCACGGGCCCGTCGTCGCCGGCGACACGCTCGAAGCCGCCGTATTCGCGACGGAGGAGCTGGAAGAGACGGCGAAGCTGTATCTGCTGCTGCGCGGAATGAATCCGCGCTATCTCTCGCCGGAGCAGGTGGCGGATCTGGTGAAAGTGTTCGGAGTGACGCTGCCGGAGGATGATGACGAGCCACACACGCCGGCGTCATCCTGAGGTGCGAGCCTTGCGATGCAAAGCATCGCAAGGTGAAGCCTCGAAGGATGGGCTACAGGCGCTTGCGGCTCATCCTTCGAGGCGCGCAAGCGCGCGCACCTCAGGATGACGGCAGTGCTCGCGGAGGCAGCTCCGGCGCCTACAGCCCCAGATACGCCTTGCGCACGTCCGGATTGCCCCTGATGTCGGCTGCCGGCCCCTGCATCAGTACGCGGCCGGTTTGCAGGATGTAGGCGCGGTCGGCGATCTCCAGGCACTCGGCCATCCGCTGCTCGACGATGAGCACGGTCATTCCGGCATCACGGATGGTTTTCACCGCCTGGAAGATTTCATCGACCAGCTTCGGCATGATGCCCTGCGAGGGTTCGTCGAGCATCAGAAGCCGCGGACGCGTCATCAGGGCGCGGCCGATCGCGAGCATCTGCTGCTCGCCGCCGGAGAGCGTTTCGGCGCGCTGATCGAGGCGTTCGGACAGGCGCGGAAACAGCTTGAAGACGAGATCGAGCGGCTCCTCGCGATCCGCCTCGCCGCGATAGAGATAGCTGCCGAGGCGGAGATTGTCGCGCACCGACAGGCGCGGGAACAGGCGGCGGTTCTCCGGCACGTAAGCGATGCCGGTGGCGGTGATGTGATGCTGCGCCATGCCGTCGATGCGCTTGCCGTCGAACGTCGCCGTGCCCGAGCGCGGACGCTCGGCACCGGCGATGGATTTGAGCAGCGTCGACTTGCCCGCACCGTTGGCGCCGGCGACGCAGACGATCTCCCCCTTCTGGACTTCGATCGAGATCGCGGAGATCGCGACCAGGCCCTGATAGGCGGTCGTGACTTCATGCACCGACAGCATGACGATCTCCCAGATATGCGCTGATCACCTTGGGATCGCGGACCACGTCGGCGGGCTTGCCCTCGACCAGAACCTTGCCGAGGTCGAGCACGATGGCGCGGTCGACCAGCGGCATCACGATCTCCATGACATGCTCGACCATCAGAACGGTGACGCCGGTATCGCGCACTTTTCGCACCAGCGCCACACCGGTCTGCGCCTCGGTTGGCGTGAGGCCGGTGAGGACCTCGTCGAGCAGCAGCAGTTTCGGTTCGGTCGCGAGCGCACGGGCAACCTCAAGGCGGCGCTTCTCGGCCGGCACGAGGTCGCTCGCGAGCACGTCGGCACGCGCGGCAAGGCCGGTGAACTCCAGCACCTCATGCGCTTTCCGGCGCGCCTCGCGCATTACCGTGTTGCGTACCAGCGCGCCGACGATGACGTTGTCGATGACGGTCATGGTCTCAAAGCTCTTGACGACCTGGAAGGTGCGTCCGACGCCGCGCTGGCAGCGTTCGGCCGCCGGCAATTTTGTCACGTCCTCGCCGTCGAACCAGATCGAGCCCTGCGTCGGCGGCAGGACGCCGGCGATGAGATTGAACAGCGTCGACTTGCCGGCACCGTTGGGACCGATCAGCCCGACGATCTCGCCGCGGCCGACCGAGATCGAGACGTCGCTGTTGGCGACGAGGCCACCGAACCGCTGCCAGACGCCGCGGGTTTCAAGGAGCGCGGTCATCGTGTCGCTCCCTTTGCTTTGGTGCGTGAGAACAGGCTCACAAGACCCTGCGGCAGCGCCAGCGAGATCGCCACAATCAATGCGCCGTAGACGATCAGGTCGACGCCACGGCCGGAGCCGCCGATATACGAGCGCGTCAGCTCCGTCATCGGGATCAGGATGGCCGCCCCTAGCACGGGACCCCAGAGGGTGCCGATGCCACCGAGCACGGCGGGGAGCGCCATCAAGAGCGAGAACTGGAAGCCCATAACGCTTTCTGGATCGATGTAAGCGAGGAACTGCGCATAGAAGGCGCCGCCGACGGCAACGAGGAAAGCGGAGACGGCGGCAGCGCCCATCTTGGAGTTGAACACGACGACGCCGAGGCTTTCAGCGGCCTCCGGATTGTCCTTCACCGCGCGCCACCAAAAACCCCATTTGGAGTCTTCAAGCCACCAGGTGACGAACCAGGCCAGGCTGCACAGCGCCAGCGCGAAATAGAAGTACGGCAGCTTGCTGCGCAGGAACTGGAATTTCAGCCAGCTGTCGCCGCGCACGGGAATTGTGATACCCATCGCCGCCCCCGCCCATTCCCAATTCTGGAACAGCAACAGCCCGATCTCGGCGATGACGATGGTCGCGATCACGAAGTAATGGCCGCGCAGACGGAAGAAGGGATAGCCGAGCGCCATCGCGATGAGAGCCGCGATCGCGCCGCCGGCGAGCATGCCGAACCAGGGCAGCACGCCGAACTTGGTGAATAACAGCTCGGTGGTGTAGGCGCCGATGCCGAAATAGAGCGCGTGTCCGAGCGAGATCTGCCCGCAATAGCCGGACAGGATGTTCCAGCTCTGCGAGAGCGCCGCATACATCAGGGTCAGGATCAGGATGTTCTGGACGTAGACGTCCTTGACAAACAGTGGCGCGAGCGCTGCGAGCCCGGCCAGGACCGCGGCGATGATGAGATCGCGGCGGCGCCGCGCGGTAAAATGCTTGTCCATCACATCTGTCCGAACAGGCCGCGCGGCCGGATGAAGACGACGAGAAGGTACACTGCATAGATGCCGACCGACTTCAGCGAGGGCGGCAGCACCAATGCGGTAGTCGCTTCGACCAGGCCGACGACGATGCCGCCGGCGAAGGCGCCGAACACGCTGCCGAAGCCGCCGAGCGCCACCGTGACATAGGCGATCAGCGCAAAGGACGCGCCGACGTCGGGATAGATGTAGAAGAACACCGCCATGATCGCGCCGGCGAGACCGACCAGCGCGGCACCGAGGCCCCAACCGAGCGCAAACACGCGGTTCTTGTCGATGCCGACCAGCGCGACCGCGCCGGGATCTTCACGGGTCGCCTCCAGCGCGCGGCCGAAATCGGTGCGGTGGATGAAGAAGTACAGGCCGGCAAAGGCCGCGATCGCGACCAGGGCGCCGATCAGTTGCGGCTCCGGCAGGAAGATACCGGCGACGGAGATGGTCTTACCGCCGGCCCAGGAGTGCGGGATGCTTCGGTAGTCCGGGGTGAAGAAGAACTGCGCGAGCCCGCGCATCACAATGGCGAGGCCGAAGGTGGAGAAGATCTGCACCATGCCGGCGTTGGCTTTCGCCCGCATCGCGAACCGCACGACCAACAGATAGACCACGGCTCCGAGCACGAACAGCGCGGCGGCGACCAGCGGCGCTGACAGCAAGGGGTCGATCGCGAAGAACGTGAACAGGAAGAAGCTCACATACATCGCGATCATCAGGAACTCGCCATGGGCGAAGTTCACGACGTCCATCAGGCCGAAGATCAGCGCGAGGCCGACCGCGATCAGTCCGTAGAGCAGGCCCATCAGGAGGCCGCTCGCGAGACTCTGGATAATGGCTTGGGCTGTCAACTCTAGTCCCCCGTTCGAAAACGTCACGCCAGGTTTCGTCATTGCGAGCGAAGCGAAGCAATCCAGACATGTCGCCAAGGAAGCAACCTGGATTGCTTCGTCGCTCGCTCCTCGCAATGACGGTGTGGGAACAGCTTGGTCGTCCTGCTCCTCACAGCGCCTGGTTCCCCGAACCGAAACGCCTACTTCATCGGCCAGGTCGCTTCCGCGATCGCGGCCTGCGGCGGGAAGATGGTGACGAACTTGCCACCGATATATTGCAGCAGCACCGGGTCGGCGTCGTTGTTCTGGCCCATGTCATCGAACTTGACGCGCTTCCACGGCATGATGGTCTGCTCGCCCGGGATGTCGGTGGCGGCGAGCGCATCGCGGATCTTCTCGCCGTCCGCCGACTTGGCGCGGTTGATCGCGTCGGCGAGGATGATCAGGCCCATGAACTGGCGCGAGGTGAGGTCGTTGAAATCCTTGCCCGAGCGCGCCTTGAACATCTCGTTGAGCTTGCCGACCATCGGGCGCTTCTGCGCTAGGTCGAGCGAGAAGGTGCCGCGCGAGATCACGCCTTCGAGCTTGTCGCCGACGGCATCATAGAGCGCCTTCTCGGAGAAGCCGGCGTCCTGCGCCACGATCGCATTCGGCTTGTAGCCGAGCTCGGCCATGGTCTTGACCAGCAGAATGCCGTCGGTGGTGTAGCTCGAGGGCATCAGCACGTCGGCATTGGCGCTCTTGAGCTGCTGCACCTCGGCCGACAGCGAGGGCGAGTTGGCACGGTACTTAATGTCGGAGACGATCTTGTAGCCGCGTTCGCCGGCGATCTTGGCCTGGGCGTTGCCGGAGTCGGTTCCGAAAATGGTGTCCTCGTGGAACAGCGACAGCGTCTCGATCTTGGTGCCCTTCTTCTTCAGGGCATCGAAGAAGTCGAACATCGCGGCCGAATACATTTCGTCATGTGGCGCCGCACGGAAGTAATATTTGAGACCGCGGCGATGCAGGCTCGGCGAGGAGTTGTCGGCCGAGACGAACGGGATCTGGTAACGTTCGCAGATCTGGCTGACGGTGACCGCGACCGCGCTCTGATAGGTGCCGATGATGGCGGAGACCTTCTCCTGCGTGATGAGGCGCTCGGCCTCGGCGCGGCCCTTCTGCGGATCGGCCTGGTGGTCGGCGAACACGAGACGCACCTTGGCGCCGCCGAGGCCCGGCAGGCCCTCGCCCTTCGCCAGCGGCAGATCGAAATCAGTGTCCTTGTTGATGACCTCGAGCGCGGTCTCGTAGGCCTTCTGCGCGTCGACGCCCTGCTGGGCGCTGCCGCCGGAGAACGGATAGATGACGCCGATCACGACTTCCGAGGTCTGGGCGCGCGCAGCAAGCGGCACCAGCGCAGCAGTAGCGGTGGCACCCAACAGCACGTCGCGGCGAGAGATCGTCATGGCAAAGTCCCCTGTTACTAAATTTCGACTGATCGAATGAAGCGATTGATGGATGCGGTAAAGCCCGAAGAAAGAGCAAATGCTGCCCACTAAATCACGGCCATGTTCCTGTTCTTCAGATCCGTCACCAGCATCAGGCCGGGCGAATGCGTGATCGCGAACGGGACCTTGGCTGCATTGATGACTGATTGCGGCGTCACGCCGCAGGCCCAGAACACCGGGATCTCGTCATCGGCAACAAATACGGGATCACCATAGTCGGGTTTGGCAATGTCCTTGATGCCGATCAGATGCGGATGGCCGAGATGCACGGGCGCGCCGTGCACTGCGGGATAGCGCGAGGTGATCTGCACCGCGCGGATCGCATCGGCCGGCTTGAACGGACGCATCGAGACCACCATCGGCCCCGCGAACGGGCCGGCCTCGCCGCAGGCGATATTGGTGCGGTACATCGGCACCCGCACGTTCTGCTCGATGTGGCGGATCGGCATGCCCTCGTCGAGCAGCGCCTCTTCGAACGAGAACGAGCAGCCCAGCACGAAGGTCACGAGATCGTCGCGCCAGTGCTTGGTGACGTCGGTCGGCTCGTCCACGACCTCGCCGTCGCGCCAGACGCGGTAGCGCGGCACATCGGTGCGAATGTCGAGATCGGCGCCGAGCGCCGGGATGTGCGGGCTGCCGACGTCGGACATGCCGATGATCGGACACGGTTTGGGATTGAGCTGGCAGAAGCGGTGGAAAGCCCCGGCGTATTCCGCCGGCAGGATCGCCAGATTGCCCTGGACGAAGCCGGGCGCGACCCCTGCGGTCGATCCGACCTCGCCGCCACGATAGGCGAGCCGCACCTGGCGGCTCGGGAGGGTGTCGGGTGTTTCAGTTTGCTGCGCTGCCACCAAAACAGTCATGTGATCGACCTGCCTATGAACTCGACAAGCGTAGCCAACATCAAGCATACTATAAAGTCTAATCGTCCTTTCTAATGGATATCGATAAATTTATTTTATCGATCGGGAAAATCCTTCCAATGCTGGACTTCAGATCGATCGAAACCTTTCTCTGGGTTGTGAAGCTCGGCAGCTTCCGTGGCGCCGCAGCGCGGCTCAATACGACCCAGCCGGCGATCTCCCAGCGCATTGCCCAGCTCGAGCGCGAGATGGGCGTAAAGCTCCTGAACCGCGATCATCGCGTGGCGTCGCCCACCCCGAGCGGCCGGCAGATGATGGTCTATGCGGAAAAGCTGATCGGCCTGCGCGCTCAGATGATGGCCGAGATCGGCGATCGGTCGGCGATGCGCGGCGTGATGCGGCTCGGCGTCGCCGAGACCATCGTGCACACGTGGCTGCCGCGGCTGGTGAAGAGCATGAACGAGGTCTATCCGAACCTGTCGCTGGAGATCGAGGTCGACATCACGCCGAACCTCACCGCGCGCCTGCTCGCGCAGGAGATCGAGCTTGCCTTCGTGGTCGGCCCGCTGTCGGCCTCGGGCGTACACAACCGCGTGCTCGCCGACTACCCGATCGGCTTTCTCGCAAGCCCGTCGCTCGGGCTTGGCCATGGCCCGGTGACGCCCGCCGATCTCGCGCGGTTTCCGATCATCACTTTTCCGCGCAAGACCAGACCCTACGAGGTCGTGCGCGAGGTGTTCGACCGGCCCGACTTGCCGCCGATCCGTCTCCACGCCTCTGCCTCGCTCGCCACCGTGATCCACATGGCGGTGGAAGGCCTCGGCATCGCCGTGATCCCCGACGCAATCGTCGAGAACGAGCTCGCCGACGGTCGGCTGCAGTTGCTCGACACCGATCTGGAGATCGCGCCGCTGACGTTCACGGCAAGCTGGCTCGCCTCGCCCGACGTCGTCGCGGTGGAGCGCGTCGCCGAGCTTGCATGTCAAATTGCGCAGAGCAGCCTCGCGGTTGACGCGCCCGCGCTGGCGCGTCATTGAAAAAGGCGCCGGACAACCTTCAACGTTATTCCGGGGCTCGCGCAGCGCGAACCCGGAATCTCGAGATTCCGGGTTCGCCCTTCGGGCGCCCCGGAATGACAGCCAAGATGGACTGACGCATGAGCCGAGCCGCGACTAATTTGCAAATCGATTCCGCCCGCCTCTGGGGCTCCATCCACGAGACCGCGCAGTTCGGCGCGACGGCCAAAGGTGGTGTTCGGCGGCTGACGCTAAGCAGCGAAGACAAGCAGGTTCGCGACTGGTTCCGAAAGGCCTGTGAGGAAGCCGGCCTCGAAGTGCATGTCGATGCGCTCGGATCTCAGTTCGGCCTGCGCAAGGGCCGCGACATGTCGAAGCTGCCCGTCGGCATCGGCTCGCATCTCGACACCCAGCCGACCGGCGGCAAATACGACGGCATTCTCGGCACGCTCGGCGCGCTCGAAGTGATCCGCACGCTGAACGACGCCGGCATCGAGACTGAGGCGCCGATCTGCATCGTCAACTGGACCAACGAGGAAGGCTCGCGCTTCGCGCCGGCGATGATGGCCTCCGCCGCTTACGTCGGCGATTTCACCACCGACGATATCCTGTCGCGCAAGGACATTGAGGGCACCACCGTCGGCCAGGCGCTCGACAGCATCGGTTATCGCGGTGACAAGCCGGTCGGCTTCCAGAAGCTCGGCTGCTTCGTCGAGCTGCACATCGAGCAGGGCCCGATCCTGGAAGCCGAAGGCAAGACCATCGGCGTGGTCGATTCCGGCCAGGGTGTGCTCTGGTATGACGGCAAGATCTCCGGCTTCGAAAGCCATGCAGGTTCGACCCCAATGCCATTGCGGCGCGATGCGCTGGCGACACTCTCCGAAATCGTGCTGGCAATGGAGGCCATTGCCAGGAAGCACGGACCGAATGCAGTCGGCACCATCGGCGAGGCCGTGATCGCAAATCCCTCGCGCAACGTCATTCCCGGCGAGATCGCCTTCACCATGGATTGCCGCAGCGCAGATGGCGCGATCATGGATGCGCTCGACCGCGACCTGCGCGCCGCGATTGCCGAGATCGCCGCGCGCCGCAAGGTCGAGGTCAAGATTGATCTCGTCTGGCGCAAGCCGCCGACGCACTTCGATCCCAAGCTGATCGCAGCGGTCGAGAACGCCGCAAAGACGCTCGGCTATTCTTCTCGCCGCATCACCTCCGGCGCCGGTCACGACGCCTGCAACCTCAATACGGTGATGCCGGCGGCGATGGTATTCGTGCCCTGTAAGGACGGCATCAGCCACAACGAGCTGGAAGACGCCACGCAGCCCGACTGCGCCGCGGGCACCAACGTGCTGATGCACACCGTGCTGGCAATTGCCGGCGTCGCATCCTGATCGGAGACAGACATGCGTGGAGTTTTCGTCGACGCCAATGAAGCGCTTGCCGTGATCGTGGAGCGGCTGGAGAAGCCTGACGATCCCAAGGTGCGGATCCACAGGGATCCTGATATCAAGCCCGAGCAATATCCTGAGATCCTTGACGGCGCCGAGATCGCGATCGTGGACCATACCGCGTTGCCGACCGAGATCGCGAAGAAGTGCGCGGGCCTCAAGCACGTCGTGTTCCTCGGCACCGGCGCGCGCAGCTACATGAATCCCGAGGAGCTCGCCGAGCTCGGCATCTCCGTGCATCTGATCAAGGGCTATGGCGACACGGCCGTGGCGGAGTCCGCGATCGCGCTGATGTGGTCCTCCGCGCGCGTCATCGCGATGATGGACCGCGAGATGCGCGCTGGCAACTGGCTGCGCGAGGACGGCATGCAGCTCACGGGCAAGACGCTCGGCCTGATTGGCTTCGGCGGTATCGCGGCCGAAGTCGCGCGCATTGCGTCCGGCGGCGGCATGAAGGTGATCGCCTGGAACCGCTCGCCAAAGACCCATCCCGGCGTCGAATTCGCCGATCTCGACACATTGCTGGCGCGGAGCGACGTGGTATCGCTGCACTTGCTGCTCAACGACGAGACGCGCGGTATGATCACGCGCGAGACAATCGCGAAGATGAAGCCGGGCGTCGTCTTCATCAACACCGCGCGTGGTGCCATCGTCGACGAGCAGGCGATGATCGACGCGCTGAAGTCGGGCCACATCCGCCATGCGGGCCTCGATGTCTTCAACATCGAGCCGTTGCCGGCGGACCATCCGCTGACCAAGATACCGAACGTGACGTTGTCGGCGCATTCCGCCTTCCGCACGCCGGAGGCCAGCGAGAACCTGATTGAAGCGGCGTGGGTTCATTGCCGCCGGATCGTGAAAGGATAAGAGCAACAACAATGGCCGACTATCGCACCATCAAGGCCGAGCCGCTCACCAACGCCATCCGTGCCATCGTCAAGGCCGGCGGCTCCACGGACCGCGAGGCCGAGCTCGTCTCCACCAATTTAGTCGAGGCCAATCTCAAGGGACACGACTCGCACGGCGTCGGCATGATCCCGCGCTATGTCCAGAGCGTCACCAACGGCGGCCTCGCGGTGAACCAGCATGTCAAGATCGTGCTCGACACCGGTCCGCTGCTCACCCTCGATGGCCTCACCGGCTACGGCCAGGTGATCGGGCACGAAGCGATGGAGCTGGCGGCCGAGCGCGCCAAGAGCAACGGCGTCTGCCTCGTCGGCCTCTCCAACGCCCATCACATCGGCCGCATCGGCCACTGGGCCGAGCAATGCATCGACCACGGGTTGGTCTCGATCCACTTCGTCAACGTGATCTCGCGCCCGATCGTAGCGCCCTGGGGCGGCAGCGATGCGCGCCATGGCACCAACCCGTTCTGCGTCGGCATCCCGCGCAAAGGGAAAGAGCCGATCGTGCTCGATTTCGCCACCAGCAGGATCGCGCAGGGCAAGACCCGCGTCGCCCACAACAAAGGCGTCGAACTCGAGCCCGGCACCATTATCGACAATGAAGGCAAGTCCACCGTCAACCCGCGTTACACCGTGATCCCGCCGCACGGCGCCATCCTGCCGTTCGGCGAGCACAAGGGTTCGGGACTCGCGCTGGTGTGCGAAATCCTCGGCGGCGCGCTCTCTGGCGGGCAGGTGGTCAAGGGCCCGTCTGACGGCAAGCACAACGTCCTCAACGGCATGCTCTCGATCATCATCGACCCCAGCAAGCTCGGCACTGGCGAAAACCTCGCGCGCGAAGTCGAGAGCTTCGTTGCCTGGCACACCGCCTCGCCGCCCGCCCCCGGCATCGACAAGGTCAGGATCGCCGGCGAGCCCGAGCGCGAGACCAAGAAGCAGCGGCTCGCCGAAGGTATCCCGGTCGATCCGACCACCTGGCAGGAGATTTTGGAAGCCGGGAAAAAGTTCGGGCTGGATCAGGCGGCGATTGAAAAGATCGCGGGCTAGTTGGCCAATCGCCACCGGTGTCGTCCCGGCGAAGGCCGGAACGACTCTGTGGCTCGTAGCTTGGCCTTAATCCACCATATCCGCGACGGCCTTGCCGCAAGCCGTCGTATCGGCGTTGCCGCCGAGATCCTTGGTGCGCAGCGTGCGTTCGGCCAGCGTGCGCTCGATCGCCTCGACAATCGACTTGCCGGCAACCTTCTCGCCGAGATGCTCGAGCATCATCGCGCCCGACCAGATCGCGCCGATCGGGTTCGCGATGCCCTGTCCCGCGATGTCAGGCGCCGAACCGTGAACCGGCTCGAACACCGAGGGGAAATCGCCCTCGGGATTGATGTTGCCTGACGGGGCAATGCCGATTGTGCCGGTGCAGGCGGGGCCGAGGTCGGAGAGGATGTCACCGAACAGGTTTGAGCCGACAACGACATCGAACCAATCCGGATGCAGCACGAAGTTCGCGGTGAGAATATCAATGTGGTACTTGTCCCACTTCACGCCAGGAAACTTCTTGGCCATCGCCTCAACGCGTTCGTCCCAATAGGGCATGGTGATGGAGATGCCGTTGGACTTGGTCGCCGAGGTCAGGTGCTTCTTCGGCCGCGACTGCGCGAGCTCGAAGGCGAACTTCAGAATGCGGTCGACGCCGGTGCGGGTCATCACCGTCTGCTGGGTGACGAACTCGCGGTCGGTGTCGGGGAACATGCGGCCGCCGACGGAGGAATATTCGCCTTCGGTGTTCTCGCGCACCACCCAGAAATCGATGTCACCGGGCTTGCGGCCCGCCAGCGGCGACGGCACGCCGGGCATCAGCCGCACCGGGCGCAAGTTCACATACTGGTCGAACTCGCGGCGAAACTTGATCAGCGAGCCCCACAGCGAGACGTGATCCGGAATCTTGGCCGGCCAGCCGACTGCGCCGAAATAGATCGCGTCGTGCTTGCCGATCTTCTCTTTCCAGTCGTCCGGCATCATCTGCCCGTGCTTCTCGTAATAGTCCCAGGACGAGAAGTCGAAATGATCGAAGTGCAGGGACACGCCGTGCTTCTTCGCGGCTGCCTCCAAAACGCGCAGGCCTTCGGGCAACACTTCCTTGCCGATGCCGTCGCCGGGAATGACTGCGATCCGGTATTGTTTCTTGCTCATCGAGAACGTCCTTTTTTTGATCCGGCAGCCGCCGCCTTTTTTGACCGCACTGCAATGGACCAAAGTCAGCGGCAGTGCAACGCTGCACTGCAATGTTGACCATGGCGCGGCCATGCGCCTACTGATTTCATCCTTGTTCCTCTCCTGCGAGTACCTCTCATGGATCTGCATCTGCGTGGCAAGCGCGTCCTGATCACGGGCGCGTCCAAGGGCATTGGCGCAGCCGCCGCCGAGGCGTTTGCCGAAGAGGGCGCGCATCTCCTGCTTGCTGCCCGTAACGGCGAGCAGCTCAAGGCACTGGCCGATCGGTTGCGATCCGCACACCAGATCGATGCCGCGACGAGCATCGTGGACTTGCGCAAAGCTGAGGATTTGGCGCGGCTCGCCAAGGACGCCGCCGACATTGACGTGCTCGTCAACAATGCCGGCGACATCCCCGGCGGCTCCATCGACAAGATCGATGAAGCCACCTGGCGGCACGCCTGGGAATTGAAAGTGTTCGGCTACATCAACCTCACGCGGCAGATCTACGCGCAGATGAAGGCCAGGGGTGGCGGCGTCATCGTCAACGACATCGGCGCTGCCGGCGAAAAGTTCGACGCCAATTACATCTGCGGCAGCGCCGGCAATGCTGCGCTGATGGCCTTCACCCGCGCGCTCGGCGGAAAAAGCCTCGCCGACAACATCCGCGTGGTCGGCATCAATCCCGGCCCGGTTGGCACCGACCGTCACGTCACGCTGCTGAAGACGCGGGCCAAGCACCAGTTCGGCGACGAGAACCGTTACAAGGAATTCCAGAAAGGCCTGCCGCTCGGCCGCCCCGCGCATGCGCGCGAGATCGGCGACCTCATGGCGTTCCTTGCGTCGGATCGCGCCGGCTACACGTCCGGCGTGATCTACACGGTGGACGGCGGCATCAGCGCCGGGTGGGGTTAGATTTTCCGTCATTGCGAGCGAAGCGAAGCAATCCAGAAATACCTCTGCGGTGACAGACTGGATTGCTTCGCTGCGCTCGCAATGACGACAAGATAAGCACGGGAGTAGAATCGTTGTCTCAAGACCTGATCCGCGAAACCGCCTGCACTGTCGTCGACAAGCTACGCTCCGGTGATGTCTCTCCACTCGAGCTGCTGGACGTGGTGGAGAAGCGCATCAGCGAGGTCGACGGCAAGGTCAACGCATTGCCGACGCTGTGTTTCGATCGCGCGCGGACCAATGCGAAGACGCTGATGCAGAAGCCGGCCGGCGCGCGCGGGCTGCTTGCGGGCTTGCCGCTGCCGATCAAGGATCTGACCGATGTCGCGGGCGTGCTGAACACACAGGGCTCGCCGATCTTCAGGGATAACATTTCCGCGACGTCCGACCTGATGGTCGAGAACCTCGAAGCCAATGGCGCGGTCGTCTACGCCAAATCCAACACGCCGGAATTCGGCGCCGGCGCCAACACCTTCAACGAAGTGTTCGGCGCGACGCTCAATCCCTGGGATACGACCAAGTCGGCGGCCGGCTCCTCTGGCGGCGCCGCGGTGGCGCTTGCCACCGGCATGGCCTGGCTCGCGCAGGGTTCCGATATGGGCGGCTCCTTGCGCAGCCCCGCGGCCTTCTGCGGCGTCGTCGGCATGCGGCCGAGCATCGGCCGCGTCGCCCATACCCCAAAATCCGGAATCGATCGCAATCTCGGCGTCGTCGGCCCGATGGCGCGCAACGTCGAGGACCTCGCGCTGCTGCTGGATGCCATGAGCGGCGACTATGCGGACGATCCGCTGTCGCTGCCAGCGCCTGCGACC
The DNA here is from genome assembly GCF_016616885.1 of Bradyrhizobium diazoefficiens. Lineage (NCBI taxonomy): Bacteria > Pseudomonadati > Pseudomonadota > Alphaproteobacteria > Hyphomicrobiales > Nitrobacteraceae > Bradyrhizobium > Bradyrhizobium diazoefficiens. The sequence continues at coordinate 5,974,960 of NZ_CP067102.1, forward strand.
TCTTTCCTGTCGGCCGCACAATCGGGTAAGAAGCCGAAGCGCATCGCCTATTCGCCCGATCTCGGCATCACGCCTGTCGATCCCGAAGTCAAAGCGATCACGCGCAAGGCCGCCGAGCGCTTCGCGGAAGCCGGCGCCATCGTCGAGGAGGCGCACCCCGATTGGCGCGACGCGCATGAATGCTTCCACGTGCTGCGCGCCTTCGATTTCGCGATCACCAAGGCCAATCTGCTGCGCACCAAGCGCGATCTGCTCAAGCCCGAGGTGATCTGGAACATCGAGGAGGGCCTCAAGCTCACCGTCGAGCAGCTCGCCCGCGCCGAAGCCCAGCGCGTCGGCATGACCGCGCGTGCCATCGAATTGTTCAAGACTTACGATCTCCTGCTGACGCCGACCACGATCGTGCCGCCCTTCCCGATCGAGAACCGCTATGTCGCCGAATGCGCTGGCAAGACCTTCGAGAACTACGTCGAATGGCTCGGCATCGTCTACGCCATCACGCTGGCCTGCTGCCCGTCGCTGTCGCTGCCCTGCGGCTTCACCGCCTCGGGCCTGCCGGTCGGCGTGCAGGTCGTCGGCGCACCACGCGCGGATGCGCAGGTGATCGCCGGCGCGAAGGTGCTGGAGGACATTTTGGGCCTGCGCGGGCAGACACCGATTGATCCGCGGGTAAAGAAGTAGCAGCCACCCTCCTGTCCCCGGACCCAGCGCGTCCGGGACACAAGCCCTCACCTCGCGCTCGCCGCCTCCAGGCTGCGGCTATAGCGCGACATCGCAAAGCAGAAGACGAAATAGATCGCGGCGACGAAGATATAGACCTCAACCGAAAACTGCTGCCAGGCCGGATCGATGATCGCAGTCTTGGCCGTGGTGAGCAGGTCGAAGATGCCGATGATCAGGACCAGGCTGGTATCCTTGAAGAAGGCGATGAAGGTGTTGACCAGCGGCGGAATGACGTGGCGGATCGCCTGCGGCAGGACGACCAGCCGGTGCTTGCGCCAGTAGGACAGCCCCAGCGCGTCGGCAGCCTCATATTGCCCACGCGGCACGGCCTGGAGGCCGCCACGGATGACTTCGGCCAGATAGGCGCCCGCGAACAGGATGATCGCGATCTGCGCCCGCAAAAGCTTGTCGATGTTGAATCCGCTGGGCATGAACAGCGGGAACATGACGCTCGCCATGAACAGCAGGCTCACCAGCGGCACGCCGCGGATCAGCTCGACATAGAGCACGCTCAGCGAGCGGATCGCCGGCAGTTTTGAGCGCCGGCCGAGCGCAACCAAAATGCCGAGCGGGAAACCGAACGCCAGTCCGAACGTCGCCAGGATCAATGTCACCGGCAACCCGCCCCAACGATCCTGCGAGACGAAGGACAACCCGAACACGCCGCCCCACATCAGCACGCTGATCAGCGCGAGCGCGCCGATCCAGAGATAGGCCAATTCGCGCCGCCATAGCGCGCGGCGCGTGGAGAGATAGAACAGCGCGATGAACAGGACGACCGACAGCGCCGGCCGCCACTGCTCGTCGAATGGATAGGTGCCGAACAGGATGAAGCGGTATTTCTCGGGGATGATGGCCCAACAGGCGCCCAGGCCGCGCACCGCCTTGCATGCGCTGGAATCGTTCGTCGGCGTGAGCCAGACCGCGTTCGCAAGGCCCCACTGCACGAAGCTGATCACGCCCTTCGCCTGCACCGCCAGCAGGACGATTGTAAGAATGCCGTTGGGGATCGACGAGAACAGATTGGTGCGCAACCAGCGCAGCACCGGATTGCCGATTTGCGGAGGGCGGGCGGCACGCGGCAGGTCCGGCATGTCAGTGATCGCCGTCATGGTCAGCGCTCCGACAGCGCGATGCGCGCATTGAACCAGTTCATGAAGAAGCTGATGCCAAGACTGATGGTGAGGAAGACAGCCATGATCAGCGAGATCGCCTCGATCGCCTGCCCGGTCTGGTTCAGCGTGGTGTTGGCAATCGAGACCACGTCCTGGTAGCCGATCGCGACCGCTAGCGAGGAGTTCTTGGTCAAATTGAGATACTGGCTCGTCATCGGCGGCACGATCACGCGCAGCGCCTGTGGCAGGATGATCTGCCGCAGCATGAAGCTGCGGCGCAGGCCGAGTGCGCTGGCGGCATCCCACTGTCCGCGCGGCACCGACTGGATGCCGCTGCGCACGATCTCGGCGATGAAGGCCGAGGTGTAGGTCACGAGCGCAATCAGCAGCGCGAAATATTCCGGCGCAAGCGTCAACCCGCCGACGAAGTTGAAGCCGCGCAGCTCCGGCCATTCGATCTTCCAGGGCACGCCAAGCGACAGCGACACCGCCGCTGGCAGTACCACGATGAGGCCGAGCGCAAAAGGCCATGCCGGCCGCAGCTTGCCGTCACGCATCTGCTGCGCGACCAGCCATCGCTGAATGACATAGAACACGACGCAGCCCAGCACGGCGGTGCCGAGCACCCAGAGCTGCGCTGAGCCCACCGGGATCGCCGGCAGGATCAGACCGCGATTGGAGAGAAAGACGCCATCGACCGGCCGCCACGCCGCACGCGCGGCCGGCAACGCCTGCATCAGCACGTACCAGAACAGCAGCTGAAGCAGCAGCGGGATGTCGCGCAGGACTTCGACATAGACGGCGGCGAGCCGTGACAGCAGCCAGTTCGCCGACAGCCGCGATATGCCGATCAGTGTACCGAGAATGGTCGCGAGCACGACGCCGATCACGGCGACGCGCAGCGTATTGGCGAGGCCGACGACGAAGGCCCAGAGATAGCTGTCTCTCGGACTGTACGCGAGCAGGCTGTCGGCGATCGGCATGCCGGCCTCGCGGCCGAGAAAGGCAAAGCCCGTGGTGATGCGGCGAGCCGAGAGGTTGGTGACGGTATTGGACCAGAGGAAGACGACGACGGCGACCGCGATGCCGACCACCAGCACCTGCCAGAACAGGCCCTTCAATTCGTTTGGCCCGAGCGCGCCAAAAAAGCTGCGGCGGGGCGGCGGCCTGGGGTCATCTGAGGTCACGGCACAAAAATCCTTCCTGAAACAGCGATTTCCGGCGGCGCACGTCAACTGTTGCACCAATCCAATAACCGTGCAACAAATGTTTCATGGCCGAGCCCGCGAAATCCTCGCCCCTGAGCGAACTGCGCATTGCACTGCCATCGCTCCCCCTGCGCTTGCAGGAGGTCGGGCGTTTCGTCGCAGCCAATGACTACGACGCCACGACCCGTTCGATGCGTGATCTCGCGGCGGAAGCCGGCGCCGATCCCGCCGCGTTCACGCGCCTTGCGAAGGCCATCGGCTATTCCGGCTGGGACGAGTTACGCGCTGCACTGACCGAGGCGCGGCGGCCATCGCAGATCTCACCCTTCTCGGCGCGCGCCAAAGGCCGCCGCCACGGCCCGAACGCCGATGTCGCGCTTATCTCCGACAAGCTCGAAGCCGAGGCCGCGGGCCTGCCGCGCATCTCCGCCCACGCGATTGCGAACGCGGCCCGCACCCTCCACGATGCAAAACGGATCTGGATCACCGGCTATCGCAGCTGCCGCAGCGTCGCGGAGTTGTTGAATTACGAGCTCCGGCTGTTCCGGCCCGAACAGGTGCAGATCGTCGGCGCGTCCGGCCCTGACGATCTCGATCTCGGCGCGTTCCGCCCCGGCGAGGCCGTGATCGTCATCGGCTTCATGCCCTACACCAATGCCAGCGTCCGCGTCGCGCAGGCCGCCTATCGCGCCGGCGCGACGCTGATCGCAATCGCCGACAGCGTGGCAGCGCCGATGGCCGAGGGCGCCGACCACGTGCTGCTGTTCGAAGCCGCATCCTCACCGGGCTTCTTCCCGAGCCTCACCGGCGCGCTCGCGATTGCGCAATCGCTGGCGGCGGTGACGTTCTCGCTCGGCGGCACGGCCGCCAAGAAGCGGCTCCAGGATACCGAGGCCCGGCTCGCCGCGGCCTCCACCTACGTTTCAGAGAAAGGTTGACCCATGAGCATCCGCACCAGCCGCGTGCTGCATCGCTCGTTGCGTGAGACGCCGCCCAAGGCAATCGGCGGCGAGGGCGTCTATCTCTTTGCCGAGGACGGACGCCGTGTGATTGATGCCTCGGGCGGCGCGGCGGTCTCGTGCCTCGGGCATCAGCATCCGCGCGTCATCGCGGCAATGGCGAAGCAGGCCTCGACGCTCGCCTATGCCCACACCGCCTTCTTCTCCTCCGAGCCGGCCGAGGCACTCGCCGAAACGCTGGTCGGTCACGAGCCCGGCGGTCTCGCCTACGCCTATTTCGTCAGCGGCGGATCGGAGGCGATCGAGGCCAGCATCAAGCTCGCGCGACAATATTTCATCGAGCGCGGCGAGCCGCAGCGGCAGCATTTCATCGCGCGGCGGCAGAGCTATCACGGCAACACGCTCGGCGCGCTCGCCGCCGGCGGCAACGCCTGGCGCCGCGCGCCGTATGCGCCCCTGCTCTCGGCCGCATTTAGCCATGTGACGCCAGCGTTTGCCTATCACGAGAAGCACGACGGCGAGTCCGACGCGCAGTTCGTGGCGCGGCTTGCCGCGGAGCTCGAGGCCGAGTTCCAGCGCCTTGGCCCGGATACCGTCGCGGCGTTCCTCGCCGAGCCCGTCGTCGGCGCCACCGCCGGTGCGGTGGCGGCGCCGGACGGATACTTCAAAGCGGTGCGAGAGATCTGCGACCGGCACGGCGCCCTCCTCATCCTCGACGAGGTCATGAGTGGCATGGGCCGCACTGGCACCACGCACGCCTGGGAGCAGGAAGGTATCGCACCCGATATCCAGGCGATCGCCAAGGGGCTCGGCGGCGGCTACCAGCCGATCGGCGCAATGCTTGCGAGCGGCAAGATCATCGACACCATCCGCTCGGGCTCGGGCGCGTTCCAGCACGGCCATACTTATCTCGCGCACCCCCTCGCCTGCGCGGCTGCACTCGCGGTGCAGGACGTGATCCGGGAGGATAATCTGCTTGAGCAAGTGAAGCAGCGCGGCAAGCAGCTCGAGCAGCGGCTCACCGAGCGCTTCGGCAATCATCGCCATGTCGGCGACATCAGGGGCCGCGGCCTGTTCTGGGCGATCGAGCTCGTCGCCGATCGTGCGACCCGCACCTCATTCGATCCAGCACTCAAGCTGAACCCGAAGATTAAGGCGGAAGCCTTTGCCAAGGGGCTCGGCTGCTATCCGGGCGGCGGCACTGTGGACGGTATCCGCGGCGACCATGTGCTGCTGGCGCCGCCCTATATCGCTTCGGCTGACGAGATCGATCAGATCGTCGACAAGCTCGGCACGGCCGTCGACAACGTGTTGCGTAGTGTCAATCACTGAGGGGAGAGTAGCATGATGAGGAAAGTGGCTATTGCAGCGGGCGTGCTCGCGGCATCGACGGTTGTCGCGCAGGCGGCGACGCTCGACACGGTCAAGAGCCGCGGCACGCTGGTATGCGGCGTCAGCGCGGGCTTTGCCGGCTTCTCGGCACCGGACTCGCAAGGCAATTACAAGGGCCTCGACGTCGATTATTGCCGCGCGCTCGCGGCCGGCGTGCTCGGTGATCCCAACAAGGTGCGTTACGTTTCGCTGACCGCGCAGAATCGCTTCACTGCGCTGCAATCAGGCGAGATCGACGTGCTCTACCGCAATTCCACGCAGACTTACTTGCGCGGCGTCACGCTGGGCCTGCGGCAGGGACCGATCAACTTCTACGACGGCCAGGGCTTTGTCGTGAAGAAGGACCTCGGCGTGAAGGAGCTGAAGGACCTCAAGGGCGCCACCGTTTGCGTTGCGCAAGGCACCACGCATGAGGTCACACTCGGCGATTACGGGCGCGCCAACGGCATCGACTGGAAGCCGCTGGTGTTCGACCGGGTCGACACCATGTATCAGACCTTCTTCGGTGGCCGTTGCGATGCCATGACCCAGGACGCCTCCGCGCTTGCCGGTGCCGTGACCACCGCAGCGCCGAACCCCGCCGACTACGTCGTGCTGCCGCAGACCATCAGCAAGGAGCCGCTCGGGCCCTTCACCCGCAACGGCGACGAGGTCTGGAGCGACATCATCACCTGGCTGCATTACGGCCTGATCGAAGCCGAGGAGCTCGGCGTGACGCAGGCCAATGTCGACGAGATGACGAAGTCGCAGACGCCCGCGATCCAGCGGCTATTGGGCGCCTCCGGCGATCTCGGCTCGCGGCTTGGGCTCGACAACAAATGGTTGGCCACCGCGATCAAGGCCACCGGGAATTACGGCGAGATCTACGAGCGCAATGTCGGCAAGGCGAGCCCGCTCAAGCTCGAGCGCGGCCTCAACGGCCTCTGGAGCAAGGGCGGCTTGATGTACGCGCTGCCGTTCAAGTAGACACACACGTATGTCCCGGACGCGCTGCAGCGTGCAACGCTGCTGCGCTGAGCCGGGACCCAGCGGCCACGATGGGCCCCGGCTCTGCAGCGCAATACTGCGCATTGCGCTGCGTCCGGGGCACGAGACCTAGGTACTCACATTCAATGACAAAGCCCCCTCGCATCGCCCTGATCCACGCCCTCAAGCATTCCATCGCCCCGATCGAGGCGGCGTTCGCTAAGGCGTGGCCGGCGGCGCGGCTGATGAACCTGCTCGACGACAGCCTGTCGGCGGATCTGGCGCGCGGCGGCACGCTCAACGATGCCATGACCGAGCGCTTCCTCGCGCTCGGCGATTATGCGGCCGCGACCGGGGCGAACGCGATCCTGTTCACCTGCTCGGCCTTCGGTCCCTGCATCGAGGCGGTCGCGCGGGCGCATGCGCCGATGCTGGTGCTGAAGCCGAACGAAGCCATGATCGAACGGGCCGTGACGATGGGCAAGAAGATCGGCCTGCTCTCGACCTTTCCACCGACGCTGGTCTCGATGCCGCCGGAGTTTCCGGCCTCCGTCCAAATCGTACCGAAGCTTGCCGAGGGTGCACTGGCTGCACTCGATCGCGGCGACCGCGCTATGCATGACCGGCTGATCGTCGAGGCGTCAAAGGATTTGCGTGATTGCGACGTCATCGCGCTGGCCCAGTTCAGCATCGCGTCAACCGCTCCGCTCGTCGCGGAAGCCACCAGCCGCCCCGTCGTGACGACCCCGGATAGCGCGGTCGAAAAGCTGATGAAGTTGCTGAAGGCGAAGGCTTAAGCGCCCGCCTTCTTACGACGCTGCGCATCCCTGATCGCGACGACGAGCGCCGCCTTCGTCTCGTTCACAAAATCCTCGACCAGTTCCTCGCGCGTGGCATGCGCGGCCTCGCCGGTGAACAGGCCCTGCTCGGCCAGCATCACGACGCCGTGCAGTGCGGCCCAAATCTTGAGCGCTTGCCGCTCGCGCAGATAGCCGACCGCGGGCGCCTCCAAGGCTTCGATCACGAGGGCGAAAGTTTCGCGCGTGGCTTCGTGCAGTTCGCTTCCCTTGGCAGCGCACGACACGGTGCGGGACGCGAACATCAAGCGGTAGATGCCATTGCGGCGCAGACCGAAATCAAGCGTTGCCTGTGCCAGTCGCGACAGTTTTGATTGCCTGGACGGCTTTGCCATCGCATCGCGAAGGATCGCGCTGAGCTGCCGGAACGCCTCCGCTGTCACCGCCGCCAGCAGCGCCTCGCGATCGGCGAAATGCCGATACGGCGCTGGTTGCGAGACGCCGAGCTGCTTTGCCAGCGCCTTGATGCTGATCGCCTCGGCGCCGCCCTGCTCAGCCTCGCGTAACGCAGCCTTGATCAAGGCGTCGCGGAGATCGCCATGGTGGTAGGTGTTCTCGGGCTTGCGAGCGAGTTGTGAACGCATGTTACGGCGAAGCCTATAAGTTTGCGCTTGACAGGGGAAGCTTGTCGCGAATGTAATAGCATATAACTTAGAATATGCGGCAAATGCCGCAGATAATATTGACAAGAGGAGCGCGCCGCCCTTCGGGCCACGCGCATACGACCGAGGGAGCCGCAATGGCAGAACGACTGAAAGTTCATGTCGATCCCGACAAATGCCAGGGTCACGCGCGTTGCAAGGCGCTGGCGCCGGAGCTGTTCGAGCTCGATGAATACGGCAACGCCCACGAGGCCGGAGACGGCACGGTTCCGCCGGGCCTCGAAGGCAAGGCCTGGCTTGCCAAATCCAACTGCCCGGAAATCGCGATCGATGTGATCGAGGAGTAGCGCGGCCCCTGCCCGCGCGCCTTCGCGTGCCTTCAGCGAACACGAGCCCCAAGGGGATTTTCAAGGGATTTTTCTGCCATGTCCGACGTCAGCCAGCCCGCCGCTCATCCGCCCGTGACCGACTGGGTCAACGACTTCGACCACACCGATCCGCAATGGACGGATGATCCCTTCCCGATCTGGGAAGAGCTGCGCGCCGCGAGCCCGGTCGTGCATACCGAGCGCTTCCTCGGCTGCTACATGCCGACGACCTATGAGGCGGTGCGCGAGATCGCCAACGACACCGAGCATTTTTCGTCGCGCCGCATCATCGTCCGCGACGTGCGTCCCGAGGTCGCGAGGAATGCGGCGCCGCCGATCACCTCCGATCCGCCGGTGCACAAGCCAGCCAAGCAATTGCTGCTGCCGCCCTTCACCCCGGATGCGATGAAGAAGCTCGAGCCGCGGATGCGCGCGATCTGCAACGAGCTGATCGACGGGTTCATCACCGACGGCAAGGTCGACGCAGCCGCGCGTTACAGCAAATACATCCCGGTTCAGGCGATCGCACACATGCTCGGCATTCCCGAGAGCGACAGCGATCTCTTCATCAACTGGATCCACATGATCCTGGAGCTCGGCATCAAGGACGAGAATAAGCTGCTGCAGGCAGTGCAGGAGATGAGCGACTATTTCAGGGCGCAGATCGAGGAGCGTAGGTCGAAGCCGACTGACGACCTGATCTCCTACCTCATGAATGCCAAGGACAAGGAAGGCCAGCCGCTGGAGGAGTCGCACGTGCTGGGCTCGCTGCGGCTGCTCCTGATCGCCGGCATCGATACCACCTGGAGCGCGATCGGCTCCTCGCTCTGGCATCTCGCCCGGACGCCAGCCGACCGCGAGCGGCTGATCGCCGAGCCCGGGTTGATCCCGATCGCCGTGGAGGAGCTGCTGCGGGCCTATTCGCCGGTGACCATGGCCCGCGAGGTCGTCAAGGAGACCACGATCTCGGGCTGCCCGGTCAAGGCGGGCAATATGGTGCTGCTGTCCTTCCCGGCCGCCAACCGCGATCCCAAAATGTTTCCCGACGCTGACAAGGTCGTGATCGACCGGCGGGAGAATCGCCATGCCGCCTTTGGCCTCGGCATCCACCGCTGCGTCGGTTCCAATCTCGCACGCATGGAGATGCAGGTTGCGCTGGAGGAGTGGCTGAAGCGGATCCCGGACTTCCGGCTTGATCCGGCAGGCACCGTGACCTGGTCGCAGGGCACGGTGCGGGGCCCCCGCCAGTTGCCATTTTTGCTCGGAAAGGCGATGTAGGCGCCCAGACATAGGATTTCTGGGAGGCCGGACGTGACAGAGCAAGCAATCAAACCGGCCTCCGACCGCATTGACATCGCCGACGCCGAGCGCCGGATCAAGGCGATCTTGATCGGCTCGATCGGTAACCTCGTCGAATGGTACGACTTCTACGCCTATACGGCGTTCGCGCTTTATTTCGCCCCGGCGTTTTTCCCCGGCAACGACCCCGTCGTCCAGCAATTGAACGTCGCCGTGGTGTTCGCGGCGACCTTTCTGATGCGGCCGCTGGGCGGCTGGTTGTTCGGCTATATCGCCGACCATTTCGGGCGGCGGATCTCGCTGACGCTGTCGGTCGTCTTCATGTGCTTCGGTTCGCTGATCATCGCGCTGACGCCGACCTATGCGACGATCGGCTTTGCCGCCCCGCTGATCCTGGCGCTGGCCCGCGTGATCGAGGGCCTCAGCCTCGGCGGCGAATATGGCGCCAGCGCGACCTATCTCAGCGAGGTCGCCGATCCCAAGCATCGCGGCTTCTATTCGAGCTTTCAATACGTCACGCTGATTGGCGGTCAGCTCACCGCGATCATCGTGCTGCTGCTCCTGCAAAAGGTCTTCCTCACGCCCGACGAGCTCAAGACCTGGGGCTGGCGTATCCCGTTCGCGATCGGCGCGGCGCTTGCGATCTTTGCCGCAGTGATGCGGCGCAATCTGCAAGAGACTGAGGTGTTCGAGGAAGCCAGGAAAGTGGTGAAGCCGACCGGCTCAATCACCAATTTGCTGCGCTATCCGCGCGAGCTGCTTTTGGTGGTCGGCCTCACCGCCGGCGGTACCGCGGCGTTCTACACCTTCACCACCTACATGCAGACCTTCGTCAAGCTGTCGGTCGGGCTGACCGAAGACCAGACCACCTTCGTGATCTTCGGCACGCTGATCTTCGCGACCATCCTGCAGCCGATCTATGGCGCGATCTCCGACAGGATCGGCCGCAAGCCGCTGCTGATCTTCTTCGGCGTCGCCGGCACGCTCGCAACCGTGCCGCTCCTGATGACGCTGAAAGAGACCAAATCGCCTTTCATGGCGTTCATCCTGATCTGCGCCGCCTGGCTGTTCGTCGCCGGCTACACCTCGATCAACGCGGTGGTAAAGGCCGAGTTGTTCCCGACCAACGTCCGCGCCCTCGGCGTCGGCCTGCCCTATGCCATCACGGTCTCGATCTTCGGCGGCACGGCGCCGGCGATCGCGCTCTATTTCAAGAGCATCGGGCACGAGGAATGGTTCTACTATTATCTCGCCGGCGTGATCTGCCTGTCGCTGATCATCTACTCCACCATGCGCGACACCAAAACTGCCTCCGCGATGCATCGCCACGAGTAGCTCATGGCCGACGAGACACCATCAGATAGCAAGCTGACACGCACCAAGGAGAAATGGGCGCGCGAAGGCCGCTTTCTCTCCGGCAAGATCGTGCGTCCGGAAGACCAACGCCTACCGCCGGGCCAGCACCTGACCAAGGATTGGCCGGTGCTCGATCTCGGCGTCATGCCGCCCGTGTCGCGCGATCGCTGGCGGCTCGACGTCTACGGCGCGATCGAAAATCCCGTGTTCTGGACTTATGCCGAGTTCGCGGCGCAGAAGCAGGACCGGTTCACCTCCGACGTCCATTGCGTGACGACCTGGTCGCGTTACGACAATGAGTGGGAAGGGCTCGCGACGCGCGAGCTGCTCGCCGCCTGCCAGCCGCGTGACGATGCGCGCTTCGTCGTACTGCACTCCTACGATGGCTACACCACCAACCTTGCGCTGGAAGACTTTGCAGCCGAGGACGCGCTGCTCGCCCATAGCTGGTCAGGGCAGCCGCTGTCGGACGAGCATGGCGGCTCGGTGCGGCTTGTCGTGCCGCATCTCTATTTCTGGAAGAGTGCCAAATGGCTCCAGGCGATCGAATTTGTGACCGAGGATGCGCCGGGCTTTTGGGAAGTCCGCGGCTATCATAACCGCGGCGATCCCTGGGCCGAGCAGCGCTATTCGGCCGACTAGGGTCAAGCAAGAACGGGGGGAAGCCCATGCCGACGGAACGCTTTCTATTCACCGGCGAAGGCGGTCATCAGCTCGCGGCGGCGCTGGAGCTGCCGGATGGCGAGCCCGTAGCTTTCGCGCTGTTCGCGCACTGCTTCACCTGCGGCAAGGACACGCTCGCCGCCAAACGCATCTCGGTCGCGCTCGCGGCCAGGGGCATAGCGGTGCTGCGCTTCGACTTCACCGGGCTCGGCTCCAGCGAAGGCGATTTTGCCAATTCGACGTTCTCCTCCAACATCGCCGACCTCGTCCGTGCCGCCGATCATCTGCGTGCAACCCGCAAGGCGCCATCGATCCTGATCGGCCACAGCCTTGGCGGCGCCGCGATCCTGGCGGCGGCCGGAAAGATTCCGGAGGCCAAGGCAGTCGCGACCATCGCGGCGCCGTCCGATCCCGCTCACGTCACCGGTCTCTTCAAAGAGCATCTCGACAACATCCGCACGCAGGGGGAAGTCGAAGTCTCGCTCGCGGGCCGCCCGTTCCGGATCAAGCGCGAATTCCTCGACGACGTCGTCGAGCACCGGCTGATGAACGACGTCACGGGCCTGCACAAAGCGCTGCTGGTAATGCATTCGCCGGTCGACGATACCGTCGGCATCGACAATGCGACCAAGATCTTCGTTGCGGCGAAGCACCCCAAGAGCTACGTCTCGCTCGACCATGCGGATCATCTGCTGACGAAACCAGCGGACGCGCTTTACGCGGCAGACGTGATCGCGGCCTGGGTCAGCCGATATGTTGATACGGCAAAGCCTGCGAAGGCGATGGATCTCGCCGAAGAACCTCGCAAGGTGGTGGTGCAGGAGACCCGCAAGAGCAAGTTCAACCAGATCGTCACCGTTGGGCCGCATCATCTCGTTGCGGACGAACCGGTCGCCGCCGGCGGTGAGGATGCCGGTCCCGGGCCTTATGACTTCCTGCTCGCCGGTCTCGGCGCCTGCACCTCCATGACCATGCGCCTCTATGCCGATCGCAAGTCGCTGCCGCTCGACCGCGTCACCGTCACGCTGAAGCATTCCAAAATCTACGCCAAGGACTGCGCGGAGTGCGAGACGCGGGACGGCATGCTCGACCAGATCGAGCGCGACATCGCAATCGACGGTGCGCTCGACGCCGAGCAGCGCAAGAAGCTGATGGAGATCGCCGACAAATGTCCGGTGCACCGGACGTTGACCTCGGAGATCCGCATCGTCACCAAGGCGGTGGACTAGCGCGCTAGAAGCACGACGCCATCGCGCGCACCGCTGCGCTGATCTCGCTCTCGCGCCAGGCCGCGAAGCCGAGCAAGAGACCATGATCGCGCGGCTTGCCCAGCGCCAGGCTGGATAGAGCGCGCGTTTCAACGCCTTTATTGACCAGCCGCTTCACCGCCGCCTGATCGGCACGACCGCGCTTGAGACGAGCCACGAGCTGGATGCCACCCGATGGCACCTCGACGGCCAGGACCTCGCCGAGATGACGCTCCAGTCCCTCGACCAGATGATCGCGCCGCGCATGGTAGAGCCGGCGCATCCGGCGCAGATGCGCCAGGAAATGCCCGTCGGCGATGAACTCGGCCAGCGCTTCCTGGATGTGGCTGGAAGCGATCAGCCCGATGTGCCGCTGTGCGATCTCGAATGTGCTGACCAGCGCCGGTGGCACGACGAGATAGCCGAGCCGGATATCCGACGTCATCGCCTTCGAGAACGTGCCGACATAGAACACGCGGCCATGGCCATCGAGCCCCTGCAAGGCCGGCACCGGCCGGCTGTCATAGTGGAATTCACCGTCGTAATCGTCCTCGACGATCCAGGTCTTGCCGGGCCTGCTGAGCCGAAGAAACTCGGTGCGGCGGGCCAGCGCCATCAGCCGTCCGGTAGGATGCTGGTGCGACGGCGTCATGAAAACGAGTTTGGGCGCGGCCATTCCCGGCATCAGCTGCATGCCCTGCTCGTCCAGCCTGATGCCGGTCACGCGCGCGCCAGACGCGCGGAAGGCGGCCGCGGCGCCGGGATAGCCGGGATCCTCGACCCAGACATCGTCACCGGACGAGACGAGCACAGCGGCAATCAAGGTCAGCGCGGCCTGCGCACTGGGCAGGATCATGATCTGGTTCGCCGTCGCGCCGACGCCTCTGCTGGTCGCGAGATAATGCGCCAGCGCCTTGCGCAGGCGGCTCCGGTTGACCGGACCAAGCTCGCGCCTGGCGGCGCGCACGGCGCTGCGGCGCAGGCAGCGCGCCCAGACCTCGGTCGGAAATTCCCTGAAATCACCATGCCCCGGACGCAACGGTTTGAGCGGAGCCTGATAGGACATCGGCCAGTCCGTCTGCTTGAGCTGCGAAGCCCAAGGCGAGAGCTGCGGCCTGGTGGAGCGAACGCGCGAAGTAACGGCGCCTGCTCCTTCGATGCGCTCGGCACCATCGACCGTCACCACAGGACGACGTCCGCGCGACGCCTCCAGATATCCCTCGGCGGCGAGCTGCTCGAACGCATAGGTGACGGTGTTGCGCGAGACGCCGAGATCGCTCGCAAGCCGGCGGCTCGACGGCAGCGCGCGGCCTTTGGCGAGGCGGCCGGTTGCGATCAGCTTTCGGAGCTGGCTTGTCAGCTGAGCCACCAACCCTTCTTCGTCGGTCCGGCTCAGATCGATCAGACCAGAGATCATGCTTTCGGAAACTGGCACCCTATTCCTGTCCTATCTGGCACTTTTTCAGGTGCCAGCCGGGATGCTATCTGGCGGACTGGACTGCTTCAAGGACCTCCGACATGAACTCACTGTCTCCCCGCACGGCCATCGGCCTGTTTCTCATCGTCGTGCTGGCCTGGGGCGTGAACTGGTCGATAACGAAGCAGCTCGTGCAATTCCTTCCGCCACTGTGGACTTCAGCGATCCGGAGCTGGATCGCACTGGCCGGATTGTTCGTGATCCTCGGACTGAGCAATAATCTGGTGATCCCGGAGCGGCGCGACATTCCAGTGGTCCTGAGCGTGGCGTTGCTGCACATGACGGCGTTCTCGGTCCTGGTTGCGGCCGGTGTGCGCTTCCTGCCCGCGAGCAAGGCCATCGTGCTCGGCTACACCACGCCGCTCTGGGTCGCGATCGCAGCACCTTTGCTCGGGAAGGACACGCTCACGGCGCCAAAGCTCGCAGGCGCGCTACTCGGGCTGATCGGCCTTGCCGTGATCCTGAACCCGGCATCGATCGACTGGACCAATGCGAACGTCGTGCTCGGCGCCGGCATGGTGATCCTGGCCGCGATTTCCTGGGCCGCGAACATCATCTATATCCATGCGCATCGCTGGATCGCCTCCCCGCTCCAGCTCCTGATCTGGCAGGTGCTCGTGGCAACGATCGTGCTGACGGGATCCGCGCTGATCGCGGATGGCCTGCCGCATGCGGAATGGTCGTGGCGGCTCGTGCTGCTGTTCCTGTACTCCGGCCTGATCGGGACCGCGCTGGCCTATTGGGCGATGTCGATGGTCAACAAGAGCATCTCGGCGCTGACGACCTCGCTCGGCACCACCGGGACGCCGCTCGTCGGGATCGCCAGTGCAGCCATCCTGCTGGGTGAGCCCATCGACATCAGCCTGGCCGTTGCGGCCGGACTGATTATCGCCGGTATTGGCCTTGCGACGCTGGGCGATCGGCTGCTACGCCGTCAGGCCACCGCAAGCGGCTGAACACGGAGTGCACCGCGCAGGCCGGCCGCCGTGCCGAGCAGGATGCCGGCGACCGCAATGAACGAGCCCAGCGCGAGCGTCGACATGCCCGTGAGCCCCAGCCCGATCGAGCAGCCAAACGCCATCACGCCGCCGATGCCCATCAGCGCGGCGCCACCGGCCGAGCGCAGCATGTGGCGCGGCGAGGAATAGCCTTCGAGATGGAAGCGGCTTGTGGTGAGCGCAGTCACCAGGCTACCGGCGAAGACGCCGGCAACGGTCGCGATGCCGAAGTTCAGCGTCAGGCCGGTCGAGAGCATCGCGTATTGCAGGCTATCGGCGATTGGCGCGATGAAGGTGAGCGAGGTCACCGGGACCGGGTTAAAATCATCAGCACCAAGATAGCCGGTGACGTACCAGCCACCGGCGACCAGCAGACCGACGATGGTGCCCGCCGCGATCTGGCCCGGCGAGCGGCGGAACGCCGGATGGGCAAAGGCAAACAGGATCAGCGCGATGACGATCGCGGCCGCGGAGAGCACACGAGAAAAAGCTTCACCAAGACCAAGCGTCGCCAACAGTGTGGGCAGCGAATTGGCGCTGACCGTCGTTTGAGAAGTCTGGACCAGCGCAATGCGCGCCGGCGCGATCAGGCCTTTGAGTGTCATTTGCGCGGCAACGGCGAGCACGACTACGACGACGAAGGAGCGGAGATTGCCGCGACCGAGCAGCACCAGCGCGCGCGAGCCGCAGCCGTTCGACAGCACCATGCCATAGCCAAACAGCAGGCCGCCGAAAAACAATACCGGTGCCGAAAAGGTCGACTGCAGGTAGATCGACTTGCCGAGGTCGACCATGCCATTTGCGGCGAGGAACTGGCTCGCGGCAATCGCCACCGCAACCGCCAACGCATAGCTTCGCACCAGCCGCCCGTCCCCCTCTGCCAGCCATCCGCGCATGCTGCTCATCAGGCAGAAGCCGCTGAGCAGGCCGACAGCGCCATAAACCAGTCCAATGACGAGGCCGGCGAGGATGACGAGTTGGGCGGGCGATTCCATGATTACGGCTTCAGGATCACGCGATCCCGCGAGGAGCCGGCGACCGCAACATACGCCTCCTTCGCGCGCTCGAGCGGATAGATCGCATTCGCGTTGATCGGGAACGGCTTCAGCTGGCCGCCCGCAAAGCCCGGCCCGAGATCGTGCAGCACGGCGCCCGTTGCGGCCGACGACAGCCCGAGCGTGTCGATGCCGACATAGGTGTGCTGTCCGCGATAGAATTCGAGGATGTTAAACTGCACGATCCGGTCGATCGCGGCGATCAGGATCTGACGGCCGCGCAGCGCGAGCGACTTGTGCGCAGCCTGGAAATAGGGGTCGCCGACCGTGTTGAAGACGATGTCGGCACCCTTGCCGCCGGTCAATTCGCGCACGCGAGTGGCGAGGTCGGTTGCGGAAGCGTCGATGATCTCGATCGGCGCATTGCTGTGGCCTTCATAAGATTCAGCCTTGCGCACCACGCCGACGACGCGCGCGCCCTGCCAGGTCGCGATCTGCACCGCGGCCTGACCGACCTTGCCATTGACGCCGAACACCAGCACGGTCTCGTCGGGCTTCGGAATGCCGGCGCGGCGAAAGCCTTCCATAGCCGTGACGAAGGGCACACCGATGCCGGCAGCCTCCTCCCAGGATACGCTCTTCGGCTTCTCGACCACCGCGTCGGCTTCGACCACGAGATGGCTCGCGTGCGTGCCGTCGCGGCGGATGCCGAGATCACCCGAGGAGCCGAACACCTCGCGGCCGACCGTGCCGGCCGGCCCGTCGATCACCACGCCCGCGTAGTCACGCCCTGGGGTACGCGGGAACACGGCATAGGCCATCAGCCCGGTGGCAGCCTTGACGTCGGACGGGTTGACCGCCGCGGCCTTCACTTCGATCAGGAGATCGTTCGGGCCGCGGGTGAGCGTATGATGCTCGACGACGGGCGCAACCGCAGCCGCGTTCTCGGCTTTGGCATTGAGGCGGACGCAACGCGCCTCGACGGTTATGGTATCGGCTGGCGACATAGATAAGACCCGCGATTTCTCGCGGGCCTTGTCGCCTCTAGGGGCGGTCAAGTCAATCCTTCGGCCGCTTGTCGTAGAGCCGCTTGGCCTTGCCGAGCGAGCGCTCCAGCGTGGCCGGCGCGACCACTTGCACCTTGGAGCTGATCCCGATCGTGTTCTTGATATGCGTCGAGACCCGATCGGCGTGGTCGACGAGACCCCTTCCGTCCCAGCTCTCGGGCCGTGCCTCGGCGATGATAGTCAGCTCGTCCATGCGGCCTTCGCGGGTCAATTCGAGGATAAAGTGGCCACCGCACCAATCGGTCGCGAGCAGAACCTCCTCGATCTGGGTCGGGAACAGATTGACGCCGCGCAGGATGATCATGTCGTCCGAGCGGCCCGTCACCTTCTCCATGCGCCGCATGCCCGGCCGCGCCGTGCCCGGCAGCAGCCGCGTCAGGTCGCGGGTGCGATAGCGGATCACCGGAAAGCCTTCCTTGGTGAGCGAAGTGAAGACCAGCTCGCCCTTCTCGCCGTCGGGCAGCACTGCGCCCGTCTGGGGATCGACCACTTCCGGATAGAAATGGTCTTCCCAGATGTGCAGGCCGTCCTTGATCTCGATGCACTCCTGCGCGACGCCCGGGCCGATCACCTCGGACAAGCCATAGATGTCGGTCGCATCCATGTCGAAGGCGTCCTCGATCTCGCCGCGCATCGCGTTGGTCCAGGGCTCGGCCCCGAAGATGCCGACCTTGAGTGAGCACTGGCGCGGATCGAGCTTCTGACGCTTGAACTCGTCGAGGATCGCCAGCATGTAACTCGGCGTCACCGTGATGATATCAGGGCGGAAGTCGTTGATGAGCTGCACCTGCCGCTCGGTCATGCCGCCCGAGATCGGCACCACAGTGCAGCCGAGCTTTTCAGCGCCGTAATGCACGCCCAACCCGCCGGTGAACAGGCCGTAGCCATAGGCATTGTGGATGATCATGCCAGTGCGGCCGCCGGCCGCGCGGATCGAGCGCGCCATCACCTCCGACCAGGTGTCGATGTCGCGTCGGGTATAGCCGACGACGATCGGCTTGCCCGTCGTGCCGGATGACGCATGCACGCGCACCAGCTTCTCGCGCGGCACGGCGAACATGTTGAACGGGTAGTTGTCGCGGAGATCCGTCTTCACGGTGAACGGAAATTTTGCGAGATCAGCAAGCTCGCGAAAGTCGGACGGATGCACGCCAGCCTTGTCGAAAGCCTTCCGATAGTGCGCGACGTTGTCATAGGCATGCTTCAGCGACCAGGCCAGCCGCTGCTTCTGCAACGCCATGATCTCGTCGCGTGACGCGCGCTCCTGCGCGTCCAACTCGGCCCTATAGACGTGGCCGCCTTCCTTCAGCTTCGTCGAAGCCATGCTCGTTTCCCCACATTGATTTGTTCTTTTCTTTATTGATGTCTTACCGTTCTTGCGTCGGCAGCCACGTGCCTGGAATGACACGCGAATGCCCGCGAAATTCGGCGATGACGATCTCGTCGACGGTGACACGCACGTCGTAGATACCGGAGCGGCCGCCACGGGTGACCTCACTCGCTTTCGCGACGAGGCGGTCGCCGAGCTTGCCCGGCTTGATGAAGGTGATCTGGCCTTGTGCAGCCACCACACGGTCGTTGTGCGAGTTACAGGCGAAGGCGAAAGCGGAGTCGGCGAGCGTGAAGATGAAGCCGCCATGGGCGATGCGCTGGCCGTTGACCATGTCCGACCGCACCGTCATGGCGAGCGTCGCAAAGCCCGGGCCGATCTCGACGATCTCCATGCCGAGACCCTTGGAGGCATCGTCCTCTGCCCACATCGCATCGGCGCAGGCGCGGGCAACATTTTCAGGCGACAGGGCGGCTTTGACGTTCACGCGCTTCTCCCGGCGAAATGCTTGCTCATGATGTTCTGCTGGTTGGCCAACACTGTCAAACGTGGTCGTAGTCGACCACGACCCGTTCCGACGATGGCTTGGCCTGGCAGGTGAGAACGAAGCCGGCCTTCAACTCCCAGGGCTCCAGCGAATAATTGAGGTCCATCGGGGCCTCGCCCTCGACCAGTTTTGCGCGGCAGGTCGAGCACATGCCGCCCTTGCAGGCGAAGGGCAGATCGACGCCGGCACGCAGCGCGGCATCGAGGATCGCCTCGTCCTCGGCCACCGGCACGTCGCGGCGCTTGCCATCGATGATCAGGGAGGCAATCGCCTTCGGTGGCGCGTCGGCGGCAACGACCTTCTTCAGCCGCGGCTTGCCGCCGAACTCCGAGACGAAACGCTCGACATGAATACGATCATCGGCGATGCCGATGTCACGGCAGGTCGCCTCGATCTCCTCGCTCATGCCTGATGGACCGCAGATGAAGACGTGATCGACGCTTGTCGCAGGCACCAGCGACCGCAGCAGCACCCTCACCTTGTCGCCGTCGAGCCGGCCGTGCAGGATCGGGATGTCCTGCTCCTCGCCGGAGATGACGTGGAAAATCGAGAGGCGGTCGATGAAACGGTCCTTCAGCTCCTCGAGCGCTTCGAGGAACATGATGTTGTCGGTCGCGCGGTTGCCGTAGAACAGGAAGAAGCGGCTGTCGGGCTCGCGCGCCAGCACACCCTTGACGATCGACAGGAT
The DNA here is from genome assembly GCF_016616885.1 of Bradyrhizobium diazoefficiens. Taxonomy (NCBI): domain Bacteria; kingdom Pseudomonadati; phylum Pseudomonadota; class Alphaproteobacteria; order Hyphomicrobiales; family Nitrobacteraceae; genus Bradyrhizobium; species Bradyrhizobium diazoefficiens. Next base: position 5,994,817 of record NZ_CP067102.1, read on the forward strand.
CGGCGTGATGCCGGAGCCTGCGGCAAAGCCGACATGGATACGTCCGGCCTCGGCCGGCGGGACCACGCCAAAACGTCCCGTCGGCGTCATCACGTCGAGCTCGTCGCCGCGTTTCAACTCGTCGGCCGCCCAGCTTGAGAACGCGCCGCCGTCGACCTTTTTCACCGCGATGCGGATTTCGCCGTCGTCGGGGCCGGAGCAGATGGAATAAGAACGGCGCACCTCCTCACCATCGAGCGTGGCGCGGAGCGTGAGATACTGGCCGGGACTGAAAGCATAGTCGTCGGCAAGCTCGCGGGGGATGGCGAAGGTCATTGAAACGGCGTCCGACGACTCGCGGCGGAGATCGTTGACGGCCAGGCGATGGAAGCGCGGTGCGGCTGCGGACATCATGGACACCCTACATTGGTCCCACCGCCGTCATTGCGAGGAGCCCTTGCGACGAAACAATCCAGACTGCCACCGCGGAGACAGTCTGGATTGCTTCGCTTCGCTCGCAATGACGATGAGGTTGGCATCGTGCGCCTCTTAGTGACACTTGAAATAATCAAAGGGTTCGCGGCAGGACTTGCAGCGCCACAGCGCCTTGCAGGAGGTCGAGCCGAATTCGGACAGCAGCTCGGTCTTGTCCGAGCCGCATTGCGGGCACACGACAGCCTGTTCGCCGAACAGCGCGCGGCGCGAGCCCGAAGCGTGCGGCGGCGCGATGCCGTAGGCGTGCAGCTTCCGGCGTCCCTCTTCACTCATCCAGTCGGTGGTCCAGGCCGGCGACAGCACGGTGCGCACCTTCGGGCGATGGAAGCCCGCGCGCTCCAGCGCGACCTCGATTTCGAGCGCAATCATGTTCATGGCCGGGCACCCCGAATAGGTCGGGGTGATCGCGACCTCGACGTGGCCGCCGTCGAGAACGACATCGCGGAGTACACCGAGATCGGCGATGGTCAGCACCGGAATTTCGGGGTCGACCACGCCCGCCGCGGCGTCCCAGGCGCGCCGGCGCAGATCGCTGTCCCGCTCCAGCACGCTCACCATGTCTGCCCCGGAAAGGTTCGCTGCATCGATTGCAGCTCGGACAGGAGGTGACCGAGATGCTCGCTGTGGCGGCCTGCGCGGCCACCCTGCTGCATCCAGTCGTTCTGCGGCAGTGTGAGCGTTGCTTCGCCGACGACATCGGAGAGGGTCGTCAGCCAGCGGCTGCGCAAGGTGCCGGGATCCACGGCGATATCGGCATGGATCAGCGCGCGTTCGCTTTCATCGACGGCAAACATCTCGCCCGTAAAGGCCCAGAGGTGATCGATCGCGTCCTGTGCGCGGACGTGGCTCTCGTCCGTGCCGTCGCCGAGCCGGATGATCCATTCCGAAGTATGGCGCAGATGATAGGCGCTCTCCTTCTCCGACTTCGCGGCGATCGCCGCGAGCGTCGCGTCGCGTGAGGTCATCATGGCGCGCCAGTAGAGATCGGCGAAGGCGGAATAGAAGAACTGCCGCACCAGGGTCTGGGCGAAGTCACCATTGGGCTGCTCGACCAGCAGCAGATTGCGATACTGCCTGACGTCGCGCAGGTAGGCGAGCTTGTCCTCGTCGTTGTCCTTGCCTTCGGTCTTGGCGGCGTAGGTGTAGAGCTCGCGGGCCTGGCCGATGAGGTCAAGCGCGATGTTGGAGAGCGCCATATCCTCTTCCATCATCGGCGCGTGCCCGCACCATTCCGACAGCCGATGGCCGAGAATCAGCGCATCGTCGGCGCGACGCAGCGCATAGAGCACCAGCGGCATTTCCGACACCTGGACGTTGGCGGCGGGCATCACATGTGCCCCACTTCTTCCGGCACCTCATAAAACGTCGGGTGCCGGTAGATCTTCGATTCCGCCGGCTCGAACATCATGCCCTTCTCGGCGGGATCGCTTGCGGTGATCGCTGTCGACGGCACGACCCAGATCGACAGGCCCTCGCCGCGACGGGTGTAGATGTCGCGCGCCGCCTGCAGCGCCATGGTGGCGTCGCTCGCATGCAGCGAGCCGACATGCTTGTGCGCGAGCCCGTTACGGCTGCGAATGAAGACCTCCCACAGCGGCGTATTCGGCGTGGCCATTCTGGTTCTCCCTATTCCGCAGCTTGGGCGGTCTGACGCTGCGCGCGCTTCGCCGCATAGGCGGCAGCGGCCTCGCGCACCCAGGCGCCCTCGGCGTGCGACTTGCGGCGCGCGGCCATGCGGTCACGGTTGCACGGGCCGTTGCCGGCGAGCACCTGCTTGAACTCGGTCCAATCGATCTCGCTGTAGCGCCAGTGACCTTCCGCATCCTTTGTCATGCCGGGATCGGGAATGGTGAGGCCGAGATATTGGGCCTGCGGCACGGTGGCATCGACGAACTTCTGGCGCAGCTCGTCATTGGAGAAGCGCTTGATCTTCCATTTCGTCGAGGTGTCGCTGTGCTGGCTCGTGGCATCCGGCGGGCCGAACATCATCAGCACCGGCCACCACCAGCGATCCAGCGCATCCTGCGCCATCGCCTTCTGCTCGTCCGAGCCGCGGCACAGTGTCAGCATGATCTCGTAGCCCTGACGCTGGTGGAACGACTCCTCCTTGCAGACGCGGATCATCGCGCGCGCATAAGGACCGTAGGAGCAACGGCACAGCGGGATCTGGTTCATGATGGCGGCGCCATCGACCAGCCAGCCGATGGTGCCGATGTCGGCCCAGGTCAGCGTCGGATAGTTGAAGATCGAGGAATATTTGGCCTTGCCTGCAAGCATGGCGTCGACCAGCTCTTCGCGCGAGGTGCCGAGCGTCTCTGCCGCGGCATAGAGATAGAGCCCGTGGCCGCACTCGTCCTGCACCTTGGCGAGCAGCGCGGCCTTGCGGCGCAGTGTCGGAGCGCGCGTGACCCAGTTGCCTTCGGGCAGCATGCCGACGATTTCGGAATGGGCGTGCTGGGATATCTGGCGGGTGAGCGTCTTGCGGTACGCCGCCGGCATCCAGTCGTTCGGCTCGATGCGCTCTTCGGCATCGATGCGGGCCTGGAACTGCGCGGCCTTGGCCGCGTCCTCAAGACCGCGATCATCGGTCTCGGCTGTGTTCAGCGCCTGGGTATACATGCGCATCCTCCCAATTTATTGGGAGGCAATATATAACAGAAATTACTTCATGCAAGATATTTCTGTAACATATTAGTCAGGCGCCAAATCTCCGCTCAAGGATCTTTCGGGCCGGGGGCAATGCGCCCTTCTCGTTCGTTCCATGGCTATCAAGCCATTGTTCGGACGGCGCAAGCAGCGCGCGATAGATCTCGCCGCAGAGTTCTCGCGCGGCCCTGCCCGGCCAATCCGCCGGCAGCAGGCTCTCAGGCAGCAGCGGATCGCGTAGCACGACGCGGCGGTAGTAGTGGATCAGGAGGATGCGCGCGGTGAAGGCGTCGGCCTCGGACAGATCCGCGCCGCGCGCGATCGCGGCCCGAAGCGGCTCGAACGTCTTCATGAACTTCAGATAGGCGTCGGCGGTGCGCTCCAGCGGCCAGCTCGCGCTGAGCAGGCGACGCCCACTGTCATCCTCAGCCGAAACTTCAAGTCGGATGGCACCTGCAGCTTCTTCCGGCACCGGAACACCTGACGGAGCGACCCAGACACCCGGCAGCGGGCTGCCGAAGCCGGCATTGCGCAAGGCTTCACGCGAGGCGTCGCGATCCTCACCGTTGCCGATCAGCAGCAGCTCGAAGCGGCCGGTCCAGTCCGACGGTGGCGGATCGTAGATGTGGCGCGTCGCGGCCTCGAACGTCTCGCGGCCCTTCTCGGCAAGGCGATAAAAGCTGTTGCGGCCGACCTTCTCGCGCGTCAGCCAGCCATCGGCAGCGAGGCGCGACATCGCGGTGCGCACCACGCCGGCATCGATGTCCAGGCTCTCGAGGAACGCCAGCAGCGTGCCGAGCCACACCGAACCGCCGCGCGGCACGATGGCATCGCCGAACATGGTGATGACGATGGAGCCGGTGCGTGACGGCTCACGCTTGAGCTGGTCGATGATGCGGGAGAGCGGATGCGCCATGCGCGAGGCATAGCGCGTTTGGTGCGGGCGCGACAATGGACGGCAGCGACGCCACCTCGTTCTCGCCCGCCCTACAGGGCGGAAGAGCTTACCGATGCGGGTCAGGGTAGGCCAGGCTGCGCCAGCCGCTGCGGTCGAACGGGCGCCACTGGCCTTCCTTCTGCGCGAGGCGGTCGGCGACGGCGTAGACGACGGCGGGATGATGGCCCATGCCGCAATGGCTGCTGTCGACCTCGATGCTCTCGGTCTGCGCGCCGGTCTTCTCCATGCAGCCCTGCCAGGCGCAGACGCCGTCGGTGCGGCTGAAGATCGCGGTGGTCGGCACCGGTGGCGGCACGGCGAGCTCGCCGCCGAAGTGCGGATCGACCTCGTCGGACTTCCGGCCGCTCGCCCATTCATAGACGCGCCAGGCATTGGTCGAATGGGGATCGCCGGCAAAGGGGCTACCTAGCGTGATCACCTGGCGCACGCGCTCGGGCATCATCTTGGCGAGCTGGCGCGCATAGAGACCGCCGAGGCTCCAGCCGACCAGGCTGATCTTGCGACCATGCTTGTCGCTGAGCTCCTCGACCAGATCGACCATCGCATGCTGCACACCCTCGCGCAGGCCGTAGTTGCGGCCCTGGCGCCAGCCGCTCACCGCATAACCCTTGCTGGTCAGAAACGAGCGCAGTGCGCGTGTGGAGACGTCGGAGGCCACCAGGCCCGGCAACACCAGCACCGGATGCCCGTCGCCGCGCGGCGCGAGGCTCAGCAGCGGCAGCGCGCCGAGAAATGCGCCAAACTCGTGGATCGCGCGCCCTTCCAAAAACATCAGAGTACGGGACGGCGGATGCAGCGTCTGGGCAGTAGCGGTCATCAATGGATCCCCTGGGAAGACGCCGGCCGCGATGCCGGCAAATGGGCATGAATTCCAATACGCCGGCTTCTTGAACGTTCCGCAGCGCAACATGAATCAGCTAGGCGGCCGGTTCCGGACATTCAAGCGGGCGAGACACGAAGCGACAATAGGCGCGTACGTTAATGCTAACGTCCGTGACCCAAAAGTCACAACAATCGGAGCAGGAATTCTACGGAGTAGAGTACAAGACCGGCGAGGCCGCCGATCAGCGAGCCGTTGAAGCGAATGTATTGCAGGTCGCGGCCGATGTTGATTTCGATCAGCGAAATCAGCTGCGCCATGTCCCACGCCTTGACCTGGTCGGAGATGAAAGTGGAGACGCCGCTCTTCTGATCGGCAACGAAGCTGCGCAGCACCGTCACCAGGCCCTTGTTGATCTCGCCACGCAGCTCGGCATCGCCCGCGAGCGCATCGCCCGCTGAGACGAACATTCCGGCGAGATGATGCTGGAGCACCTGCGTCTCGCCGGACGCACTGCGCTCGATGAAGGAGCGCGTGTTGGCCCAGACGGTGCGGGCAGATCGGCAAGCTCGGGCCGCGCCAACAGATCGCGCTTCAGTCCGTCGATGCGGTCGACATAGGCCTGGTCGGTGCCGAGCCGGTCGACGAAGCTCAGCACCATGCGGTCGAACTCGCTGCGGAACGGATGCTTGGGGTCGCTGCGCACCTCATTGAAGAAAGCGGTGGCGGATGACACGATCTTGTTCACCAGAAACTTGTCGGCGCGGTAGAGCTTGAGCAGGGTCGGAAGCTCCGCGCGCACCTTCTCGCGGATCATCGCCATCGTCTCTTTCTGGTTCAGCGTCTCGTGCATTACGCGCAGGAGATCGTCGAACAGGATCTGGTGCCGTCCCTCCGCCACGAAGCCGCGCAGCGTGCCGGCGGCGAGCGGCGCGAGATCGATCGCCTGGACCTGCGAGGACATGCGGCGGATGATGAATGTCATCAGGCCGGAGGTCTCGGTCGCGGAAAAAGCCTCCGGCAGCAAACGCAGCGCGAAACGCGCAAGGTCATCGCTGCGCTTGCGGTCACGCAGCCAGTCAGCGACGAAGGAGCCGAAATCGATTTCATTCAGCTTGGCTTCGACAGGACCTGCCTCGAGAAAATGGACCTGGATGAACTCGCCGAGCTTGTCGGCGATGCGGGCCTGGTTGCTCTGGATGATCGCCGTGTGCGGGATCGGCAGCCCCAGCGGCCGCTTGAACAGCGCAACTACCGCATACCAGTCGGCGAGCCCGCCGATGGTTGCGGCCTCTGCGAAGGCGGCGATGAAGCCGAACACGGGATGCACGGGCAACAGCCACTTCGCGACGATGAATAGCAGAAGCGTCGAGGCCAGCACCAGCGTCGCCAGCGCCTTGACGCGGCGCAGCTCGGCCGCGCGTTCGGCATCGCCGGGAGTGTCGAAGGAAAAGGTGGCGGGTGGAGTCATGACTGTGTCACCCTACCCGTCATTGCGAGCGAAGCGAAGCAATCCAGAATCTTCTCACGGAAAGACTCTGGATTGCTTCGTCGCAAGAGCTCCTCGCAATGACGGCTGCGGCAAAAAACAAAAGGCCCGCCGAAGCGGGCCTCAAATTTCAGTTTGTACTCAGGGCGCCAGATCAGGCGGTCTTGTTGTAGACCTTGGCAAAGTTGTCCTGAGCGGACTTCGCACCGTTAGCGGCGAGCTTGCCGAAATAGTCGGCGGTCGCCTTGGCGCGCGAGACGAACACTTCGCCGCGGGCGCGGAGCAGGCTCGACTGGATCTCGACGGCTTCGCTGACCGACTTGGCCGACGCGAGCTTGTCGATGCCCGAGAAGAACGCCTCGGCGTCCTCGTAGATCGCCTGCTGGATGTTGCGGCTGATCTTGCCGGCCTCAGCAACGGACTCGGTCACCGCGTTCTCGACGGCGGCGGTCACGCGCTCGGAGCCAGCGAAAGCTTCGGCAGCACGGTCCTTGGCGGTATTGGCGCTCTTCTTGACGAATTCGCGGGCGGCCTCGGGAACTTCCAGGTTCTGGATGTTCTTGAACGCGTCCTTGAAGCCGTCGAAAGCGGTGTTGGTTTCGGTGGTCATTGGGTCTCTCCATCCTCATTGGTTGAGCTATGGCTCACCCCGTCCGGTTTTGGCCCGGGGCACGGCTTATATGGCATAGTTAATTGTGCGGTGCAATATTAATATTGCACTGCGATATCACGAAACCGTGAGGTGCCATTATGGCGGGCAACCTGCCGCTTTTGCGGTCGCCTACTGTGCATGGGGTTGAATTGCACTTTTTGATGCGGGCCGGCATCGCTCAGTGCTGGACGGCGCCTGGCAACCCATAGGCTTCCATCTGGGCCTGGACCTGCGCGATGTTGTGGCCCAGCACGACGATGTCGTGGGTCTTGCCGCCGACATCCCGGACATGGTCGCGCAGCAGCGCCTCGGCCTTGAAGCCGAGGCTCTCGAACAGCGCGATCGCCGCCTGCTGGTCGACCGTCATCTGGACCGAGAGCTTTTCCAGCCCCGCCCCGAGCGCGAGCGCAAAGGTCTCCTGCGACAGCGCCTTGCCCACCCCCTTCCCGCGCACGTCCTGCGACACCACCATGCGGATCTCGCCGACATGGGGTGACCAGGAGTGAGGGTCGCGCACCAGCGTGCCGCAACCGACGACCTTGCCGCCTTTCACCGCAAGAAGGCTCTGAATCGCGCCGCGCTCGATCTCCTTGACCCAGGCGGACAGCACCTTTGGCTCACTGATATTGCGCGGCAGGAACAACAGGTCATGGGTCGGCAGGTCCTTGCCGAAGGCAAGCACTGCGGCTTCATCGGCAGGCGACATCAGACGGATCTCGATATTGCCCGCCTCGGTCTTGACGTCACGCGGATAGGCACGCTGCTCACTCATGTCGATCTTGTCCCCAGCCAGGAATCCAGTTTCGGCCATAACCGCTTTACCGCGTTGGCGCCGGCGACCAGCGAGACGTGACCGCCCTTCAGCATCACCTCTTCCTTGTCTGCGGAGCCGATCTTCGCGATCAGATGCTTGGCGGCGTCATAGGGCACGATGTGATCGTGCTCGGCGACCGCGTGCAGCATCGGCACCTTGATGTTCTCGAGCTTCGCAGGCCGTCCCCCCACCGACATGGTGTCGTTGTAGAGCTTGTTGTCCCACATCAGGTCCTTGGTGATGGTGCGGAAATATTCGCCCGCCAGCGGCAGCGTGTCGGTCGCCCAGCGGTCGAACATCCGGTACGACTTCACGAACTCGTCGTTCCAGATGTTTTCCCAGAGCTGGATCTGGCTGACCGTGCGCGAAGCCGGACGCAGCATCTCGAACGACGACAGGATCATCTCCGGCGGCACGTTGCCGACGCTGTCGACGAGACGGTCGACGTCGAAATAGCGGCGGTCGGCGAAATTATAAAACAGCTTCATCTCGCGAAAGTCGATCGGCACGGTGAAGCAGATCAAATTCTTCATCGGCCCGTCCGGGAAGATCGAGCCGTAGAGCAGCGACAGTACGCCACCAAAGCAATAGCCGATGACCGAGACGTCCTGCTCGCCGGAATCGGCCTGCACGCGGCGGACGCAATCAGGGATGAAGTCGAGGACATAGTCCTCCATGCGCAGGCTCTTCTCCTCCGGTCGCGGCGCGTTCCAGTCGAGCATGTAGACGTCGTAGCCGCGCTTGAGCAGGAACTCGATAAAGCTCTGGCCCGGCACGAGATCGAGGATGTAGCCGCGATTGGTGGTCGCCATGACGACCAGCACCGGCACGCGGTAGATCTCGTCCGACATCGGCCGATAGTGGTAGAGGCTCATCGTGCCGCGTGAATGCAGCACGTCCTTCGGAGTCGATCCGAGTGGGGGACCTGAGGTCGAGAAATATTCGACGCCCTTGATGCTGCGCTGGATCGCGCGCTGCACTTCGGACTGGATGCGCTCCGAGATCGCCGCGAAATCAAGTCCCGTCGGCGCGTTCATTTTTGTTCTCCGCCTCCGGATGGCGGACGTTTTGTGCGCGGCGGCCGCGGTGCGGCATCGATCGGCGATCCACCTGAATTAGCCGACATCTGGCTCAGCATCGACCTGATCTCGCCGAGCTGTCCCTCGATAGACTGCAGCCGCTCGGCGATGCCGGTCAACTGCTCGCGGCTCGGAAGGTTCATGGAGAGGAGGTACTTCTCCATGAGTTCGCCGAACTGCTTCTGCGCACCCGCAGCCGCGCCGCCGGCGCGATTCATCGCTTGCGAGAATTCAGGCGTCTCCATCGCCTTGGTGGCGAAGGAGTTGAACCCCTTCTCCATGTCGCCGACCATCTTCTGCCACAAGGCGACTGGATCGGTGATCTTGTCGGTCATCAGCGTCCTCCCGATGTGGAGGGCTTGTGCCCTTCTTTTCCGCCATACCACACCGTTGCGGGGTGCCGGTCAACCGGCAAGCGGCGGGTGCCGCGCACGCGGCTTCTTTGCCGCGGGAAACCGTGCAATACAGCATTGATCAAAAGCCAAAGGGAACACGCCTGTGAACGCTCATCAGCCGCCCCGCACCCTCCGCGCCAACGGCATCGACATCTGTTACGAGATTTTCGGCAACGACAATGCCGAGCCGCTGCTGCTGATCATGGGGCTCGGGGCGCAGATGATCCATTGGGACGATGGATTCTGCGAGCAGCTCGCCGCACGCGGTTTTCGCGTGATCCGTTTCGACAATCGCGACATCGGCAAGTCGAGCCATCTGACGGGCGGCAAGCGGCTGACACCGCTCGAGCTGTTGAAGCTGCGCTTCCTCAGGATTCCCGTGGCCGCAACCTACAAGCTGATCGACATGGCCAGGGACACGGTCGGCCTGATGGACGCGCTCGGCATCAAGTCGGCGCATCTGGCCGGGGCGTCCATGGGCGGCATGATCGCGCAGGAGGTGGCGCTGTCATTTCCGCAGCGCGTGCGCTCACTGACCTCGATCATGTCGACCACCGGCAATCCGCGCGTACCGCCGCCGACGCGGGAGGCCGCCGCCATGCTGATGGCGCCGCCGCCGCGCAGCAAGGAAGAGTTCATCACCCGCTTCGGCCAGACATGGAAGGTCTTGCGCGTCGGCTCCTTTCCGGAGGAGGAAGCGCTCGATCCAGGCCGCGCCGAACGCGTTTTCGCCCGCGGGCTCAATCCGGCCGGCGTCGGCCGCCAACTCCGCGCCGTGCTCGCCTCCGGCAGCCGCAAGGAACGGCTACATAGCGTCAAGACTCCGACGCTCGTGATTCACGGCACCGTCGATCCACTGGTACGGCCCGAGGGTGGCAAGGACACGGCAGAGTCAATTCCGGGCGCAAAGCTGCTGATGATCGACGGCATGGGCCACGCGCTGCCGATGCGCTTCTGGCCGGAGATCATCGGCGCCATCGACAAGCATGCGCATGGCGCGGCGGCGCAAGCGGCTTAAGCCTTCTTCGCGATCCAGATCACGTGGCGCGCGCCGCCGCCCCTGCCGGTGGCGCGCACATTGACCTCGTTGACGTCGAAACCGGCGCTGCCGAGACGCTTGGTGAATGCGGGATTCGGTCCCGACGACCAGATAGCGAGCACGCCGCCCGGCCGCAGCGCCGTCTTCGCCGCCTTCAACCCGCTCGCACCGTAGAGCGCGTCATTGCCCTTTCTTGTCAGCCCCTCCGGCCCGTTGTCGACGTCGAGGAGAATGGCGTCGAAGGCCGAGCTCTTCGCCCGGATGATTTCGCCAACATCGGTCTCCCGGATGCTCACCCGGGCATCATCGAGGCTGTCGCCGAAGACCTCCGCCATCGGGCCTCGCGCCCAGCTGACGACCGCCGGCACGAGCTCGGCGACCACAACCTTCGCCTTGCTTCCGAGCGCGGTGAGCGCCGCGCGCAAGGTAAAGCCCATGCCGAGGCCGCCGATGAGAACGACGGGCTTGGCAACCGTTTCGATCTGCTTTGCCGCGAGCGTTGCGAGCGCGGCTTCGGAGCCTGACAGGCGGTTGTTCATCAGCTCGTTGGTGCCGAGCTTGATGGAGAACTCCTTGCCCCGCCGCATCAGGCGAAGCTCCTCGTCGGAACCGGGGATTTTGGCGGTGTCGATCTTTTCCCAGGGAATCATGCGAGAGCTTTAGCACGATCGGACGAACAATCACCCTCCCGCCCAAACGTCCAGCACATAGCGGTTCTTCGCGCCCATCTCCTCGATCCAGCGCGCGCCCGCAGCCGCATCGCTGCCGCTCTTCTCGCGATGGATCGCCACCAGCGCCGCCTTCACATCAGGCTCCATCTTGCTGCCATCGCCGCAGACATAGATGATCGCGCCTTGCTCGATCAGCGGCCAGACCTTGTCCTTCTGCGCGGCAAGGACGTGCTGCACATAGGTTTTCGGTCCATCCGCGCGCGAGAACGCGGTGAACAGTTCGGTGATGCCGCTGGCCGACAGGGCCTTCAGTTCATCCGCATAGAGAAAATCCTGGCCGGGATGGCGGCAGCCGAAGAACAGCATGGCCGGCCCAAGGGCAGCGCCCCTGGCCTTACGCGCGGCGCGCTCCTGGAGGAAGCCACGGAACGGAGCCAATCCCGTACCCGGACCGACCATAATGATCGGCACGGATGGATCATCCGGGAGCCGGAAGCCGGCCTTGGTTTCGCGCACGGTCGCGTAGACCGTATCGCCCGTGCGACGGTTGGCAAGATAGTTCGAGCAAATCCCCTTGTAGACGCCGCGCCCGGAGGCGGCCGGCCCTTCGACCACGCCGACTGTGACGCTACAGCGCGCTGGATCGACCGACGGCGAGGACGAGATCGAGTAATAGCGCGGCGCCAGCAGCGAGAGCATTTCCAGGTAGACGTGGAACGGCAGTTCGCAGGCGGGATATTCCAGAAGAAGGTCGAACACGGATTTGCGTCCGGCCAAAATCTCGCTGCGGTAGCGCTCGAGCGGCTCGGCCTCCTCGCCGACAAAGGCCAGCAGCTTCGGCTTGGTGACCGGGCAGCGGGTGTGCTCGGCCATGATCTGGATCTGTTTCCGCGTCGCCTCCTGCTGCAGCTCGACGAACTCGCTGAGCAGACGGCCGACCGACACGGCATCGCCGACCGGTAACTGCGCGCGGCGACCTTCGGCGACCTGAAGCCTGATCTGGTCGGCCGGCAGGAAACCGAACCGGCGGGCCACCGAATCCACCAGCGTCGGATCGTTGCGTGGAACCACGCTCAGGTGGTCGCCGACCCGGTAGGCGACATGAGACGGAAGCTGCACCTCGATATGACGCGTCGAGCGCTCGGACGGATTGGCGCCGGACTTGGTCTGGAGCTCATCATTGACCAGCACCTTCATCGCCACAGCGCCCCCCTGGGCAACGATGGTGTTGACGGCGGTCACCGCCACCGGCTCGATCGCGTACAGCGGATCGTCTTCTGCGGTGCGTGTGAAATTCCAGTCGATGCCGAATTCCCTGGTCGCGACCTGAGCGGCGGCCGGGAACCACTTCTGGAACTGGCCGTCGAGATCGCTGCGCGCATCGCCCTCGCCGCGCGGATAGATCGCGCGTGCGCCATGCTTCGACAATTGCTCGTCGATGAAGCGCGGCACCGATTGATAGGTCGCGGCCCAGTCGCTGTTACCACAGCCGAACACGGCGTAGCGCACGTTGGCGAAGGCGTCTTTCGGCAAGTCGTCACCGAGCCATTTGACGAACTGCGTCGCATTGTCAGGCGGCGCACCATTGTAGGAGGCGCAGATGATCAGCACCCCACCCTCCTGCGGCAGCTTGCCGACGTAATCGTCGAGCGGCCCGAGATGCACGGCAAAGCCGTTGATCTCCGCGAGATCGGCCATGCGCGTCGCAAGTTCCTCGGCCGTGCCGAGATTGGAGCCGAACAGCACCAGCATCGGCGTGTTATGGCCGGGCCGCGTCGTCGGCTGGCGTGGCGCTTTCGGGCCCGAAGCCGCCGCCACCGCGGGCCCGCCATAGACCCCGCGCTCGCGATCGGCACGCGGACGCACTTTGATCTTGAAGCCTTCCGGCTTCATCGTCAGCGTTTCCTTCAGATGCATCTGGTAACGCTGGTGATCGATCAGCTTGAAGCGCTGGAGGATCATGCCGAGCGCGAGTGCTGCCTCGTGCATGGCGAAGCCGCGGCCGATGCAGGCGCGCTGGCCGTTGCCGAACGGCTTCCAGGCATTGATCGGCCGCTTGGCTTCCGCCTCGCGGCTGAAGTTTTCGGGGTCGAAAGCATCGGGATTGGGCCCCCAGACGCTGGGGTCTCGATGCAGCGCGGTCACCAGGATCGTGGTGAATGTCCCTTTCCTGAGCTTGTACTTGCCGCCGCCGATGGTCTCGTCCTTCAGCGGCGAGATGCCGTAGGCCGGCGCCGGCGGCCACAGCCGCAGCGCCTCTTTCAGGATCTGCGTGATGTAGGTGAGCTGCGTCACATGCTGATAGGTCGGCTTGGCATTGACGTCCGGGCCGAAGACGCGGTCGACCTCGTCATAGGCCTTCCTGAGAATGTCCGGATGCTTGAGCAGCGCATAGAGCGTGTAGGACAGCAGGCCGCTGGTGGTCTCGTGGCCTGCGATCAGGAAGGTGTTGATCTGGTAGCGGATGTTGACGTCATCGAGCTGCTCGCCGGTCGAGCGATCGACGCCGGTCATCATCGCGGCCAGCATGTCCTTCTTGTCGTCAATCCCTTCGGCACTCTTGCGGCGCTCGGCGATGATCTCGTCGACCATCCTGTTCATGAAGGCGACGTCTTCATCCAACGTCTTCCGGCGCTTCTGCATCCAGAGCTGCTCGAACGGCAGGCCGCGCGTCATCATGATGGTTTCGAGCGAGCGCACCAGCGACTCGACAAAGGGATGGTAATCGCGCCGGTAGAATGAGTTGAAGCGATAGTCGAAACCGCACAGGCCGATCGTGTCGAGCGTCAGCGCCGTCATGTCGTGGACGACGTCGATCTCCTCGTCGGCGTTCAGACGCTCCCATTTGTGAACGAGCTGCTCGGCGATATCGACCATGCTCGGGTGGTACGACTGCATGGCGCGGTTGCCGAACGGTTGCAGCAGAATGTTGTGCGCCTTGCTCCAGTTCGGCTCCTTGGTATCCGCGGTGAACAGGCCGTCGCCGCCGACCGCGCGCACGCGCCGCAGCGCACCGCGCACTGTCTTGTCGAAGCGCTTCTCATCGGAGAGCTCGTCGACGAGATCATGGCCGGAGACGACGACGATCGGCGACCCCATCATGTCGAGCCAGAAGATCGGGCCAAGCTCCCTGGCAAGCCGCGTCAGGTGCTGCACCGGCGCGGCCGAGTCCAGCGACAGCATGTTGCCGACCACCGGCTTGGTCGGCGGATGCGGAATCGGGTCCAGACGGTTCTTCGATGACATTTAGAAGCGTATCCCCCTGCCTCGGTATCCAACGTCGTCATTGCGAGTGAAGCGAAGCAATCCAGAAATGTATCCGCGGCGATATGTCTGGATTGCTTCGTCGCTTCGCTCCTCGCAATGACGGGCTCGCAATGACGAGCTAGCCAAACCGCCTTCTACGCCATTCGATCAGCTTGGCGCTGACCTCTTCCGGCTTCTCCTGTTGCGTCCAATGGCCGCTGTCCTTCACCAGATATTTCTCCAGATCGGGTATGAGCTTCTCCATGCCGTCCGCCGATGACGGCGGCAGCACCGCGTCGTTCTCGGCCATGATCATCAGCGCCGGCACCCGCACGGTGTGATCGAGGCCCTCAGAGCGCACCCAGTTGCGCGACATGTTGCGGTACCAGTTGATGCCGCCCGTGAAACCGGTCTTCGTGAAAGTGTCGACGAACACCTGCTTTTCCTCCGCCGACAAGATCGGCGTGCGCGGGTCGTGCTTGGCGTCATAGCCGGCAATCATCTGCGGAAACGCCAAATTGAGCCGTGGCGAGGCGCCGACACCGGCGACCACGTCCTCTGCCGGCGCATCGGCCGGGCGCGGCGCCGGCTTGCGCATGAAGGCGTCGAAGGTCTGCTCGACGCGACTGCCAAAGATCCGGTCGGGTTCGCGCGCCGGATCCTGGAATTGCACGATGTACATCTTCTCACCGAAGCGCGCACGCAACAGCTCGATCGGATCGGCCCAGGCGCGGTTGGTGTGGGGGGTATTGATGCCGACCACGGCGGCGACGCGGTCGATATGGCGCAGCGGCATCTGCCAGACCACGAAGCCGCCCCAGTCGTGGCCGACGAAGATCGCCTTGTCGATTTTCAGATGATCAAGCAGCCCGACCAGATCGCCGGCCAGATGCTCGATGTCATAGGCCTCGACTGGCTCGGGCCGATCGGTCGCGCCATAGCCGCGCTGGTCGGGCGCGATCACGCGGATGCCGGCCTCACTCAGCGCCTTGATCTGATGGCGCCAGGAGAAGGCGAGTTCGGGCCAGCCATGGCATAGCACCACCGGCGGCTTGTCGGTGACTGGGCCTGCCTCGTAATAGCCCATGCGGATTCCGTTCGTCGGCGCGAACTTGAGCGGCGGCATTTCGATCATTGCAAAAATCCTGACAGACTTCTTATTCGGCCGCACCCTTGATGTCGGCCGCGGGTGGCGCATAAGCCGCTTCGAGCGCGGCAAACTCCTCCGGCAGCATGTCGCACATCACCTGCACGTGAGGAATGATGTTGGCGCCGACGATGAAGCCGAAATCGAGCTGGTCGCGGTAGCTCTGCACGGTGATGTTGAGCGCCTGCCCATGCGTCGAGATCGACACCGGGAAGATGTGCAGCAGCTCGGCACCTGCAGCATAGAGCGTCTGCCGTGGGCCCGGCACGTTGGAGACGGTGATGTTCGCCGCCGGCGGCAGCACGTCCGAGAGGTCGGAGCGGCTGTAAAGCAGCGCCATGATCTGAACGATGATCGGCGCGCCCAGCATCGAGATGTTGGAGACCTGCGGCATCAACGCCCGCAGCGGATGCGACATCTCCTTCGACTTGGTCGACTGCGCGATGATGGCTTCCAGCCGTGCCTTGGGGTCCTCGATGTTGGTCGCGATCGAGCAGATCATGCCGAACACCTGGTTGTTGGCCTCGGTATTGCCCTCCTCGCGCAGCGAGATCGGCACCGCCGCGGTCAGCGATTTCGCCGGTAGCGTGCCGTACTGCTGCAAGTAGCGCCGCACCACGCCGGAGGCGAGCGCCAGCACCACGTCGTTGAGCTTGCCGCCGGCCTGCTTGGCGAGTGCCTTGGATCGCGACAGCGAGATCGACACGCCGGCAAAGCTACGCTCCGATGAGATCGACTTGTTGAGCATGGTCGGCGGCGACACCATGCTGGCGAGGCTCTCGCGCGACTTCGGATCGGAAATCTTGCCGAGCACGTCGGCGACACTCTTGACCATCGTCGGGATATTTCCGGCAAAGCGCACCGCGCTCTCGATCTGGTACATCGCATTGTCGAACAGGATCGAGCCGATGTCGCTCTTGCCGGTGCGCGGCAGTTGCAGATTCTTCGCAGCCGCCGAGGCATCGAGCGGCTGGGTGAAGAGCTGCTGATACGAGTCGAGCAGATTGGCGGCGATGTCGCGCGGCTCCTGTCCGGGCTTCGACTCGCCTGTCGGCGGCTCGACCTTTCGCGGGACCGGCGAGATGTCGTAGATCATGTTGGTCAGGGCCGCACCGGCGCCGCCGTCGATGGCGGCGTGGTGCATCTTGGAATAGAGCCCGACCTCGTTGTCCTTCATGCCCTCGAACACGTAGAACTCCCAGAGCGGACGGGCACGGTTCAGGAGCTTGGCATGCATCCAGCCGACGATGCGCTCGAGCGTGGCGCGGTCGCGCGGCGCTGGCAGGCTGGCGCGGAAGATGTGACGGTCGATGTCGAACTGATCGTCCTCGACCCAGGTCGGATGATCGATGTCGAGCGGCGCCTTCTCCAGGCGGGCTTTCAGGATCGGCGCGATGTGCAGCCGCGAGACGATCATCGCCTTGAAGTCTTCGAAGAAGTCGCCCTTGTAATCGTCAGGCAGGCGAAAGATCGCCATGCTGCCGACATGCATCGGCATTTCCGGCGTTTCCAGATAGAGAAACGACGCGTCCAGCGACGACAGCTTCTTACCGTCAGCCATAGGTTCCCTCCGCTTAGATTCGACGGGCGCCTTTGAATGGCACTTCTCGTCAGGCCGATACTGCCCGCTCCGGCGGGGCATATGCAATGGCAAACGGACCAGCCCGGTCAAATGGCCAGAACTCCCCCTCCGGTTGCGCCAGGCGATCCGCCACGGCCCATAACGCAGCCGGGTTCACCCCGAGCCCGATGTGGCTTGCGAAACGCACCTCGATATTCTCGGCCCGGTCGGAGGGGTCTAGCAGGCAAGTCCGCCAATTCACGACGCCGTCTGTGCGCGAATAGATCGACGTCGCCGGCACCGGAAGATCGCCGGCGATCGCTTCGCGCACTTCCGCGAAATCCTCGACCCGCTCGCCGGACAACGCCTCATAGAGCGCCGTCGCGTTGGTGGCCCGCGCATCATTGGCAAAGGGGCTGCCGAGCGTGATGACAGAGCGGACCATGTCGGGCACCTGGAGCGCGAGATCGCGGGCATAGACGCCGCCGAGGCTCCATCCGACCAGGCTGACCTTCCGTCCGCTTCCAGCGTGGATTTCGGTGAGGCGCGTGTGCAGGGTTTCCCGCATCCGCGCCAGTCCGCCGAGATTGCGGCCCATCCGCCCGGCATGCGCGTCATAGCCGAGTTCGCGGAGATAGCGCCGTATCGGTGCCATCGAGAGATCACTGGCGAGAAAGCCCGGAAGCGCCAGCACCGGATGGCCGTCTCCCCTGGGCGCGCGCATCAGCAGCGGCGACAGCAGGACGCTTGCGTTGAATTCGAACAGGCTGCGCGCCTCCGCAAGCAGCAGGCCAAGGCCCGGCGGACGAAGCCGGCCCGAGCCTGGCGCACCGCCGCGCGTGGTCGGCATTATTTCTTCTTGTCGCCGCCGCGCGGGCTACCGAGACCGGCCATGGTAACGAACATGTCCTGAAACCGTTCCGCGATCTTGGGATCGAAGGTGAACCAGCTCTGGATCAGCGATTCCGGAGAGACCTTATCGATGTTGCTCAGGACCTGTTGCTGCAGCTTGTCCATCACCGCCGTCTGCATCGGCGAGACATCCGGCAACCCGAAGAACTGGCGGGCCTCGAGGGGGGTGCAGTCGATTTCGATATTAACTTTCATGTCCCCTCCGGATGAGATTCGAGCGGCGTCACACAGTATCACCGCGACATGGTGTGCGACGCAAGCGACCTGAGACGTGGGGCCGGACGCGGGCTCCCGCAACCGGCGGATATGGTCAATCAAATTGTCGGCGCGAATGGGCGCCGGCGGGCCGATTCCGCCCTCATTCTCGGGACCCGTCTGGCCGAAAGTCCAATGTCGCCCATGCGCCTGTCGCCCCTAAATTGTTGGTCAGCATTGCTGCACAGCGGTGCAACTTGGCGCGTTCCTTGCTGGAATGGCGCTTGCACGGGTCGAGAACTCTGGGCAACATGGATCGATCAGCCCCGCCGAACAATCAAAAATCACGGTGCGGGCTAGTGGAGAGGGTCAAGAATGTCAGTCGGACGAAGTCTGTTTGCGGCGACGCTCGCCGGTGTGCTCGCGTTGGCGGTTTCGCCTGTGTCGGGCCAGTCGCTGCGCTACGCCAACCAGGGTGAGCTGAAGTCGCTCGACCCCTACACGCTGAACGAGTCGACCACGAGTGCGCATCTCGGCCACGTTTATGAGGGCTTAGTCGCCCGCGGCAAAGACCTGAAGATCATTCCGGCGCTCGCCGAAAGCTGGGAGACGCCGGAGCCGACACGCTGGCGCTTTCACCTGCGCAAGGGCGTAAAATTCCACAATGGCGACCCCTTCACCGCCGACGATGTCGTGTTCTCGGCTGAGCGCGTGCGGGCTAAAGGCTCAAACTTCCTCAGCCGCCTCCCCGCCGACGCCAAAGTCGTCAAGATCGACGATTACACCGTCGATTTCGTCCTGAGCTCGCCCAATCCGATCCTGACGGCGCTTTGGGCGACCTGGTACATTATGGACAAGAAATGGGCAGAGGCGAACGATGCGGTGGCACCGACGCCGGCAGCCGCTACGACACCGAGCTACGCCTCGCTCCATGAAAACGGCACCGGCCCCTTCATGATCGAGAGCCATCAGCCGGGCGTGAAGACCGTATTCAAGGCCAATCCAAACTGGTGGCGCAAGCCGGAACATAATCTGAAGGAGATCGTCTTCACGCCGATCGCAAACCCGGCCACGCGTGTCGCGGCGCTGCTGTCGGGCGAGGTCGACGTGATCGAGCCGGTTCCGGTCCAGGACATCGAGCGCGTCAAAGCGAGCCCCAACGCCACCGTGCTGACGGGACCTGAACTCCGCACCATTTTCGTCGGCATGGATCAGGCGCGCGACGAGCTCCTGTATTCCAACATCAAGGGCAAGAACCCGTTCAAGGATGTTCGCGTCCGCGAAGCCGTCTACCGGGCGATCGACGTCGACCTAATCAAGAATCGCGTCATGCGTGGACTGTCCACGCCGTCCGCATTGATGGTCGCACCAGAGATCTTTACCTCGAAAGATTTCACCCGGCCGAAGTTCGATCCCGACGCCGCCAAGAAGCTTCTGGCAGACGCCGGCTATGCGGACGGTTTCGAAGTGACGATGGACTGCCCGAACGATCGCTACGTCAATGACGCCGCGATCTGTCAGGCGATCGTCGGCATGCTCGCCCGCATCAACATCAAGGTGGATCTGTTGGCGCAGCCCAAGGCCCAATATTTCGCCAAGGTGCTGAAGCCCGGCGGCTACAAAACCTCGCTGTACATGCTGGGCTGGACCCCGGATACGCTCGACTCCCAGAACGTGCTGCACGACATCATGGGCTGCCGGGACGATCCCAAGGATCCCAACCGCGGCGAGGCCAATCTCGCCGGCTATTGCAACAAGCAGTTCGACGAGCTCGCCGACAAGGTTCTCGTGGAATCCGATACAGCCAAGCGCGATCTCCTGATCAAGCAGGCCTTCGAGGTCTCGATGAAGGACTGGGCCTACGTTCCGCTGCACCAGCAGGCGCTCGCCTGGGGCGTGTCGAAGAAGGTGAAACTGACCCAGCGTGCGGACAACATGGTCATGCTCTACTGGGCGACCAAGCAGGACGAGTAGGTGTCGACAAGTTGTGAAGTCCCGGAAGCCCTGGCTTCCGGGACTTGCCGTTTCGGGCTAACGCGATGACGCGTGCTGCTGAAGACATGTGAAAGGAACAGATGCTCGCTTTCACACTGCGCCGAGCCATCCAGGCCATCGGTGTCATGATCGCCGTCGGGATCATTTCGTTCTCGATGTTCCGCTTCGCCGGCGATCCCGTGAACCAGATGGTCGGGATGGACACCTCGGGCGCCGAGCGCGCCGCGATCCGCAAATCGCTCGGCCTCGACGATCCCGTGATCGTGCAATTCGGCCGTTATGTCGGCAACGCCGCGCAATTCAAATTCGGCGTGTCATACCAGTTCCGCCTGCCGGTCACCAATCTGCTGATCGAGCGGATGCCGGCAACGCTTGAGCTCGCGATCTGCGCCACCATCTTCGCCATGGTCAGCGGCATCCTGATGGGGGTCTATTCGGCGCTGCGCCGTGATAGCTGGCTCTCGCACATATTTCAGGCCGTCTCGCTGATCGGCATCTCGCTGCCGACCTTCCTGATCGGCATTCTCATGATCTACCTGTTCTCCGTGACGCTCGGTTGGCTACCCTCGTTCGGGCGGGGCGATGTCGTGCATATCGGCTGGTGGACGACGGGGCTCCTGACGCTGTCAGGCTTGAAGGCGCTGATCATGCCATCAATCACCCTCGGCCTGTTCCAGATGACGCTGATCATGCGGCTGGTCCGCGCGGAGATGCTGGAAGTGCTGCGCACCGACTACATCCGCTTCGCCCGCGCGCGCGGGCTGACCACGCGGGCGATCCATTTCGGCCATGCGCTGCGCAACACACTGATTCCCGTAATCACCGTGGCGGGCTTGCAATTTGGCTCGGTCATAGCTTTCGCAATCATCACCGAGACGGTGTTCCAGTGGCCGGGCATGGGGCTCCTGTTCGTGCAGGCGGTTCAGAACGTCGATATCCCGATCATGGCGGCCTATCTGATGATGGTGTCCCTGATCTTCGTCACCATCAATCTCGTGGTTGATATCCTCTACACCATCGTCGATCCGCGGCTGCGCTCGACGGTCAGCCGGGCGCACTGACATGAGCGAGGCCGTCGTTCCACACAGCACCGAGAAGCGCGCCGCCGCCGCACCCGGCTGGTTCAGGCGCGCGCTCGACAGCGACCTGTTCTATTCGTTCCGCCGCTCCAAGATCACCATGATCGCCGCCGTAGTGACGCTGCTGTTCTTCCTGTTCGCGATCTTTGCCTCGGTGCTGTCGGTGCAAAATCCGTTCGACCCGGCGCAGCTCCAGCTGATGAATTCGCGCATCTCGCCGCTCTGGACCGCCGACGGCCAGAGCCCGTTCCTGCTCGGCACCGACGAGCAGGGCCGCGACGTGCTGTCAGCGATCCTCTACGGCCTGCGCATCTCGCTTCTCGTCGGCGTACTCGGCGTGGTTTTATCCGGCGCGATCGGCATCCTGCTCGGGCTGACGGCCGGTTATTTCGGCGGCGCCATCGACGGGCTGATCATGCGCATCGCCGACGTGCAACTTTCTTTTCCGGCCATCCTGATCGCGCTCTTGATCAACGGCATCGCCAAATCGGTCTTTGGCAACAAGCTCGACGAGATGAGCATGTTGGCGGTGCTGGTCTTCGCGATCGGGCTGAGTTTTTGGGTGCAGTACGCGCGCACGGTGCGTGGCTCGGTGCTGGTCGAAAAGAACAAGGATTATGTCGCAGCCGCGCAATTGATCGGCCTGCCTGCCCCCGTGATCATGCTGCGCCACGTGCTGCCGAACACCACAGGGCCGATCCTCGTGATCGCCACCATCAACCTCGCGCTCGCCATCATCACCGAGGCAACGCTGTCGTTCCTCGGCTCGGGCATGCCCGAGACCATGCCGTCGCTCGGCACGCTGATCCGCATCGGCAACGGCTATCTGTTCGCAGGCGAATGGTGGATCGTCGCATTCCCCGGAATCGCACTCGCTGCCCTGATCCTGTCGATCAACCTGCTCGGCGACTGGCTGCGCGACGCGCTCAACCCGAAACTCCGATGAGTATCCAGCGTTCATGACCGAACCCGTTCTCTCCGTCCGCAATCTCCAGGTCGAATTCGCCTCCCGCCGCGGCACGCTGCGCGCGATCGACGGCGTCTCCTTCGACATCGCCAAGGGCGAGGTGCTCGGCGTGGTCGGCGAATCCGGGGCCGGCAAATCCGTCACCGGCCTTTCGGTGATCGGCCTGATCGATCCGCCCGGCCGCATCGCCGGTGGCGAGATCCATCTCGCAGGCCTGCGCATCGACAACCTGCCGCCTGAGGAAATGCGCCGTATCAGGGGAAAGCGCATCGGCATGATCTTCCAGGATCCGCTCACGTCCCTCAATCCGCTGTACAAGGTCGGCGACCAGATCGTGGAAACGATCCGGACCCACCTCAATCTCTCCGAACAGGCGGCCCGCCGCCGTGCCATCGACCTGCTCGCCGAGGTAGGCATTCCCGCGCCGGAGAAACGCATCGACGGCTATCCTCATGAATTCTCCGGCGGCATGCGACAGCGCGTGGTGATTGCACTTGCGATCTGCGCCGAGCCGGAGTTGATCATCGCGGACGAGCCGACCACCGCCCTCGACGTCTCCGTGCAGGCGCAGATCATCTCGCTGATCAAGCGTCTCGGCCGAGACCACGGTACCGCCGTGATGCTGGTGACGCACGACATGGGCGTGATCGCCGAGACTTCTGATCGCGTCGCGGTGATGTATGCCGGCCGCGTCGCCGAGATCGGCCCGGTGCAGGACGTCGTCAGGAACCCGCTGCACCCCTATGCCAAGGGTTTGATGGGCGCGATCCCGACGCTTGCCGGCGACGACAAGCGTCTGGTGCAGATCCCCGGCTCGATGCCGCGCCTGTCGGCGATCCCGCGCGGCTGCTCGTTCAACCCGCGCTGCGCGTTCGCGTTCGATCGCTGCCGGGTAGAGCGACCAGAGCCGCTGCCGCGTGGCACACAATCGGTTGCCTGCCATCTCTATGACAGCGTACCGGCGGAGACCGCGGCATGAGCGCCCCCTTAGTCCAGGCCACAAATCTCCGTCGCGTCTTCGACGTCTCAAAACCCTGGCTCAACCGCGTACTCGAAGGCGGACATCTCGAATATCTCAAGGCTGTCGATCACGTCACCTTCGACATCAAGAAGGGCGAGACCTTTGCGCTGGTCGGTGAGTCCGGTTCAGGCAAGACTACAGTGGCGCGGATGGTGGTCGGCCTGTTGCCGCCGAGTTCCGGCGATGTCCTGATCGACGGCGTCTCGATGACCGATCCACGGCAAGGTCAGGCGCGCCGCAAGCTGCGCCGCCGCATCCAGATGATTTTTCAGGACCCGTATGCGAGCCTGAACCCGCAGTTCCGCGTCGACGCCATCATCTCCGAACCGATCCGCGCCTTCGACCTGATCCAGGGCGAGCGCGATATCCAGTCCCGCGTCGGCGAGTTGCTCAGTCTTGTCGGCCTGCATCCCGACGACCGCCTGAAATATCCGCATGAATTCTCCGGCGGCCAGCGCCAGCGCATCGCGATCGCCCGCGCGCTCGCCTCCGACGCCGAATTCATCGTCTGCGACGAGCCGACCTCGGCGCTCGACGTCTCCGTGCAGGCGCAGATCCTGAACCTGATGCGCGACCTCCAGGACAAGTTCGGCCTGACCTACATGTTCATCAGCCACAACCTCGCCGTGGTCCGGCACATGGCGAGCCGCGTCGGGGTGATGTATCTCGGCCGAATCGTCGAGATCGCGGAGGGTCGCGAGCTGTTCGCCCGTCCGCGCATGCCCTACACCAAGATGCTGCTGGGCGCCGTGCCTGATCTGGCAATGAGCGGCCGCCAGCGCATTCCGGTGAAAGGCGAGATCCCGAACCCGATCAATCCGCCGCCCGGCTGTGCCTTCAATCCGCGCTGCCCGCTGGCGTTCGATCTCTGCCGCAAGGAGGCTCCAGAACTGATCAATGGCGTCGCCTGCCACGCGGTTAACACCGCGCCGGTCCCGGCGTGACGCGCGCGTGCCATGCTAGCAGCGCATTGGCGGCACGGCATTGCCTGTGATCAATTGCGCGCCGCAAATGAGGTAGCCATGGCCAGCAATGTCAATCCCGATCCCTTCACGACGCGCCCAGAGATCGAAGGCACGTTCGGTGTCGTCGCCACCACGCACTGGATCGCAACCGCCGTCGGCATGGCTGTTCTGGAAAAGGGCGGCAATGCCTTCGACGCCGGTGTCGCCACGGCCTTCACGCTTCAAGTGGTCGAGCCGCATCTGAACGGCCCCGGCGGCGACGTGCCTGTTATCGTCCATGACGTGAAGCGCGGCCGCACCGAGGTGATCTGCGGCCAGGGCCCGGCACCGGCGCGCGCCACCATCGCGCATTACAAGAGCGAGGGCCTCGACATGGTGCCCGGCACCGGCCTGCTAGCGGCCTGTGTCCCCGGCACCTTCGAATCCTGGATGATGCTGCTCCGCGATTACGGCACGATGCGAGTGCGCGACGTGCTGGAACCCGCGATCTCCTATGCCCGCGACGGCTACCCGCTGGTCGAGCGCGCCTGCGCCACGATCCAGACTGTCGAGCAATTGTTCCGCAAGCACTGGCCGACCTCGGCCGCGGTCTACCTGCCGAACGGCGAAGTGCCGAAGCCGGGTACGCTCTTCACTAACAAGACGCTGGCCGCGACCTACACCCGGATTCTGAACGAAGCCGAGAGCGGCGCTGGTGGCCGCGACGCCGAGATCGAGCGGGCGCGAAAGGCCTGGTCGCGAGGTTTCGTCGCGGAAGCGATCGACAAGTTCTGCCGGACGCAGGAGGTGATGGACGTCAGCGGCTCGCCACATCGCGGCGTGCTCTCCGCCGACGACATGGCACGCTGGCAGCCGACGATCGAGGCGCCGCTCACCTACGATTATGGCCGCTACACCGTCTGCAAGGCCGGCGTCTGGAGCCAGGGCCCGGTGACCCTCCAGCAGCTCGCGCTGTTGAAGGGGTTTGCGCTGGACGGGCTCGATCCGACCGGGCCGGAGTTCATCCATCTCCAGATCGAATGCGCCAAACTAGCCTTCGCGGACCGCGAAAAATTCTACGGCGATCCCAAGTTCAGCGAGGTCCCGATCGCGACGCTGCTATCGGACGCCTACAACGACGAACGTCGTAAGCTGGTTACCGAGAAGGCTTCGCTCGATCTCCGGCCCGGTGCGGTCGAGGGTTTTGGCGGCGTGGTCAAGCTGCGCCGCGCTGAAGGGCAACGCGAGGCCGTTGGCGCGCTTGGAGCCGGCGAACCGACCGTGGGGCGCTTCGGCGAGGTGCGCGGCGACACCGTGCATTTCGACATCATCGACAAAGCCGGCAACATGGTGTCCTCGACGCCGTCGGGGGGCTGGCTGCAATCCTCGCCTGTCATTCCCGAGCTGGGTTTCTGCCTCGGCAGCCGCGCACAAATGTTCGAGTTGGAGGAGAACCAACCGAGCTCGCTCGCGCCGGGCAAGCGGCCCCGCACGACACTGTCGCCGACCATGGCGCTGCGCGACGGTGAGCCGTATCTCGCCTGGGGCTCGCCGGGCGGCGACCAGCAGGATCAATGGATCACGCAGTTCTTCCTGCGCCACGTCCATTGCAACCTCAATCTCCAGGAGGCGATCGACGCACCGGCCTGGCACTCCGAGCATTTCCCGATCTCGTTCTGGCCGCGCACGGCGCGCCCCGGCGTGCTCGTGGTCGAAAACCGGGTGCCCAAGGCGACGATCGAGAACCTTCGCGAGCGCGGGCACATCGTCGAGGTCGGCCCCGACTGGTCCGAGGGCCGTCTCACTGCAGCCTCGCGCGTCGGTGCGCGCCGGCGCGCCGCCGCCAATCCGCGCGGCATGCAGGGCTACGCCGCAGGACGCTGAAGCACATGACCTGGTCGATTATCGCGCGAGACCCTGCCACCGGCCAGTTCGGCATTGCGGTTGCGACCCGCTTCTTCGCCGTCGGCGCACATGTGCCCTACATCGCGGCGGGCCTCGGGGCCATTGCAACGCAAGCTTTCGTCAATCCCTATTACGGCATCGACGGCGTCAAGCTGTTACGCGAAGGCCTGAACGCGCATGACGTACTCGCCGCGCTGCTCGCGACCGACGACGGCCGCGAGAGCCGGCAGATCCACATCATGGACGCGAGTGGCGCGATTGCCGCGCATACCGGGCGCGATTGCGTCGACTGGTGCGGGCACATCGCCGGCAGCGGCTTCTCGATCGCAGGCAACATGCTCGCCGGCGCCGACGTCCTCGCCGAGACGGCAAAAACCTACATCGCCAATGACAGCCTGCCCTTCCCGCGCCGGCTGCTTGCAGCCATGCGCGCAGGCGAAGCCGCCGGCGGCGACAAGCGCGGCAAGCAGTCCGCGGCACTGCTGATCCACGGCGAGGAGGAATGGCCGGCGCTGGACATTCGTGCCGACGACCACCCTGATCCGCTCGGTGAACTCGAGCGGCTCGAGCGGGTCAGCCACGAACTCTGGGTCCACTTCCGCGGCTCTATGCCGACCCGGCGGAACCCGGCCGGCAACACCGATCGCAGCGTCATCGATGCCAGCATCGCCGCGGCACGAGCAAGACAGGCATGAGCGCAAGCCCTCTCATCGAGATCAGGGACCTGCGCATTCGCTTTCACGGCGACGACGGCCGTGTCACTCATGCGGTCGACAGCGTCGATCTCAGCGTCGCCAATGGCGCAACGCTCGGCCTCGTCGGCGAATCCGGCTGCGGCAAGAGCGTGACCTCGCTGGCGATCATGGGCTTGCTGCCGAAGCAGACGACGGAGATATCGGGCGCAATCCGCTTCGATGGCTTCGACCTGCTGAAGACTCCGGACCGGACGCTGCGCGACCTGCGCGGCAACCGGCTCGCGATGATCTTTCAGGAGCCGATGACCTCGCTCAACCCGAGCTTCACGATCGGCGACCAGATCATCGAGACCATTTTGCGCCATCGCGGCGGTTCGCGCCGCAGCGCACGGGACCGCGCGATCGAGCTGCTGCGCCGCGTGCACATCCCTTCGCCCGAGCGCCGGATCGACGAATATCCGCACAAGCTCTCCGGCGGCATGCGCCAGCGCGTCATGATCGCGATGGCGCTCGCCTGCGATCCGCAGCTCTTGATCGCGGACGAGCCGACCACTGCGCTCGACGTCACCCTGCAGGCCCAGATCCTGGAGCTGATGCGCGAGCTGAAGGCCGCGAGTGGCGCCGCCATCATTCTGATCACTCACGATCTCGGCGTCGTCGCCGAAGTCTGCGACGAGGTTGCGGTGATGTATGCCGGCGAGATCGTCGAGCGCGCGCCGGTCGACGAACTGTTCTCTGCACCGCAGCACCCCTACACGGTCGGCCTGCTCGGCTCGATCCCGCGGCTCGACCATCGCGCCGAGCAGCTTGCAACGATCGAGGGCATGGTGCCGAATATGGCGCAGCCGCCCGCCGGCTGCCGCTTCGCCGCACGCTGTCCCTTCGTGCTGGACGCCTGCACCAAGGCGCCGCCGCCGCTGGTGGAAGTTGGCCCCGCCCACCTCTCGCGCTGCATCCGCGCGCCGCTCGAACGTCTGGTGTCGTGATGGCGCTGCTCGAAGTCAACGGCCTGGTCAAGCATTTCGCCGCCCAGCGCTCGCTGTTCGGTCGCGCCCTGGCGCATGTCAAAGCCGTCGATGGCGTGTCATTTTCACTTGAAGCCGGCAAGACCCTCGCCTTGGTCGGCGAGTCCGGTTGCGGCAAATCCACCGTCAGCCGTCTGGTGCTGCGACTGATCGAACCAGATGCGGGCACGGTACGCTTCGACGGCCGCGATCTGCTCTCCCTCGATGCGAATGCGCTTCGCGAATTCCGCCGCGAGGCGCAGATCATCTTTCAGGACCCCTACGCCTCGCTCAATCCGCGCATGACGGTCGGCCAGATCCTGACCGAACCGCTGGCGCTGCACGATCTCGTGCCGTCAGCGCAGCGGCGCGAGCGTGTCGCGGAGCTGTTGCGGCTGGTCGGGCTCGAGCCGCGGCTGGCCCGGCGCTATCCGCACGAGTTCTCCGGCGGCCAGCGCCAGCGCATCGCCATAGCCCGCGCGCTTGCGGTCGAGCCGAAGCTGATCATCTGCGACGAGCCAGTCTCGGCGCTCGACGTCTCGATCCGCTCGCAGATATTGAATCTGTTGCGCGAACTCCAGGACCGGCTTGGTCTGGCTTATATCTTCGTTTCGCATGATCTCGCGGTGGTCAAGCACATTGCCGACCGCGTCGCGGTGATGAATCTCGGCGGCATCGTCGAAGAAGCCGATGCGGATGCGCTGTTCGCCGACCCACGCCATCCGTACAGCCGCGCCCTATTGTCCGCGATCCCGCTGCCGCAACCTCGCGCCAGGCGGGCGAAGGTCATCCTGCAAGGCGAGATCCCGAGCGCGCTCAATCCGCCAGCCGGCTGTCGCTTCCATACCCGCTGCCCCTTCGTGATCGACCGCTGCCGCACCGAGGCGCCCGCGTTGGTGGCAGACGAGGCAGGCCACGCCACCGCCTGCCATCGCGTCGGCGAGCTGCCTCCGGCCGACGGCATCCTGCCCACAGCGGGCGGATTCACGCCGGAACTGGCAAAATTAGTCGCAGCCTTCAGCCGAAAGACGGAAGGCGCAAGCCCGGCCGGGGTTGGTATACAGAGTGCAAGGCCTGCAACGACGTAGCCGGAGCAATGGGGACTGTCCGATGAAGATGTTTCGCCTCGCCGCAACCGCGGCTGCGTTCCTGCTGTCGCTTGGGGCCGCCCACGCGCAGACCACGCTGCGTATCGGCCTTGCCGAGGACCCCGATATTCTTGATCCCTCGATGGCGCGCACCTATGTCGGCCGCATCGTGTTCGCCGCATTCTGCGACAAGCTGTTCGACATCGACGAGAAGCTCAACATCGTGCCCCAGCTCGCGCTGTCGAGCGAGACCGCCGATGACGGCAAGGGCCTCGTCATCAAGCTCAGGCCCGGCGTGAAATTCCACGACGGCGAGCCTTTCGACGCGGAGGCCGCCAAATTCTCGCTGGAGCGCCATTTGACTCTCCCCGGCTCGTTCCGCAAGCCGGAGCTCGCCTCGGTAGACCACATCGATGTCGTCGATCCCCTCACCATCAAGCTGGTGCTGAAATCGCCGTTCTCGCCGTTGCTCGCCCAGCTCACAGATCGCGCCGGCATGATGATGTCGCCGAAAGCGGCGAAGGCAGCCGGCGACAAGTTCGGCCTGCACCCGGTCTGCGCCGGCCCTTATAAATTCGTCGAGCGCGTGCAGCAGGACCGCATCGTGTTCGAGAAGTTCGCGGACTACTGGAACAAGGACCACGTTTTCATCGACCGCATCGTGTTCCAGCCCATCGTCGATGCCACCGTGCGGCTGGCGAACCTGAAATCCGGCGCCCTCGATCTGATCGAGCGCGTGCTCGCCACCGATCTCAAGGAGGTGCGCGCCGATTCACGGCTGAAGGTCGCCACCGCCATCGAGCTCGGCTATCAGGGGATCACGCTCAATATCGGCAAGGATAAGGCCAAGGGACCGCTGAGCCAATCCGCCAAGGTGCGGCAGGCTCTCGACCTTGCCATCGACCGCGAGGCGATCAACCAGGTCGTGTTTAACGGCGAGTTTCAGGTCGGCAATCAATGGGTCAATCCTGATCATCCCTACTACCAAAAGAGCTTGCCGGTCCGTCCCCGCAATGTGGAGAAGGCCAAGGCGCTGCTGAAGGAAGCCGGCGTGACGCCGCCAGTCAGCGTCGACTTCCTGGTGCCGAAGGGCGCGGAGACGGAGACACCGGCGCAGGTGATCCAGTCGATGGCTGCAGAAGCTGGTTTCGACATGAAGATCCGCGTCACCGAATTCGCAACCGGGCTCAAGCAGGCCGAGGCCGGCGATTACCAGGCCTTCATGCTCGCCTGGAGCGGCCGCGTCGATCCTGACGGCAACACCTTCATCTTCCTGCACAGCGGCGCTCCTCAGAACTACGGCGACTGGAACGATGCGCAGGCCGACAAGGCGCTGGAAGACGCGCGGCTCGTGACCGGCCTCGCCAAGCGCAAGGCCAGCTACGAAGATTTGGCCAAGCTGGTCCAGGATGAGGAGCCGCTGCTCTATCTCTATCATCGCCGCATCATCATTGCGCATACCACCAAGCTCGAGGGCTACAGGCAGATGCCCGACGGCCTCGTGCGCGTCGTCGGCCTCAAGCTGAAGTGACGCTGCAGGGATGCTGAATTTCCTCGCCCGCCGGCTTGCGCAGATCGTACCGACACTGTTCTTTGTGTCGTTGCTGATCTTCTCGCTGCAGCAATTGCTGCCGGGCGATCCCGCCCTGGTGATGGCGGGAGAAGAGCGCGATCCGGCCGTGATCGAGCAGATCCGCCACCAATACCGGCTCGATCAGCCGGTCCCCGTGCAGTACGCCTACTGGATGAAGGGCGTGTTATCGGGCGATTTCGGCGAGTCCCTGCGTAACAAGATGCCGGTGCGCGAGCTGATTGCGCAAAAGCTGCCGGTGACACTGCAACTCGGTTCGATGGCGATCATCATCGCCTTCCTGATCGGCATTCCCGCCGGGATCGTCGCCGCCGTGAAGAAGGGAACGGCCTGGGACTACGGCGCCAATTTCTTCGCGCTATGGGGCATCTCGACGCCAAACTTCTGGCTCGGCATCATGCTGATCTTCCTGTTCTCGATCGAGCTCGGCTGGCTGCCGGCCTCGGGCTATGTGCCGCTCACCGAGAACTGGCGCGCGAGCCTGGCTGCCACCATCATGCCCGCTTTCGTGCTCGGCAATGCGATTGCCGCGGTCCTGATGCGGCATACCCGCAGCGCCATGCTCCAGGTGCTGGAAAGCGATTACGTCCGCACCGCGCGCGCCAAGGGGCTCTCCGAGCGTTCCGTGATCCTGAAACATGCCATGCGCAACGCGCTGACGCCGATCATCACGCTCGGCGCGCTCGAGCTCGGCACGCTGCTGTCCGGCGCCGTGCTGACCGAGCAGATCTTCTCCATTCCCGGCTTCGGCAAGCTGATCGTGGACGCCGTGTTCAACCGCGACTATGCCGTCGTGCAGGGTGTGGTGCTGGTGACCGCCACGGTCTACATCACCCTCAATCTGGTTGCCGACGTCGCCTACATCCTCGTCAACCCGCGGCTGAGGGGCTAGGCCATGACCGACGCCGCCCTGTCGGGCCCCCTTGTGCAAGCGGACGAACTGGACAGCCCGGCGCGCCGCGCGCGGCGTCACCTGTTCAAGCGCAAGGCAGCGGTTGCGGGCCTCGTGGTCCTCACCATCGTCATCCTGCTCGCGCTGCTCGCCCCTCTGATCGTGCCCTACGACCCCATCGCGACGAGCTGGAGCCTGGTGCGCAAGCCGCCCACATTCACGCACTGGTTCGGCACTGACGAGCTTGGCCGCGATATCCTGAGCCGCGTCGTCTACGGCGCGCGGGCCTCGCTGCTTGCGGGCCTGATCTCGGTCGCGATCGCCCTCGGCATCGGCGTGCCGCTCGGCCTTCTCGCCGGCTATCGCGGCGGGTTCGTCGATGCGCTGATCAGCCGGATCACCGATGCGATGCTGGCCTGCCCGTTCCTGATCCTGGCGATTGCGCTGGCGGCGTTCCTCGGTCCGAGCCTCGGCAACGCCATGATCGCGATCGGCATCTCGGCAACGCCCATCTTCATCCGCCTGACCCGCGGCCAGGTGCTGAGCGTCAAGGCCGAGGACTATGTCGAAGCGGCACGCGCACTCGGCAATCCGCCTTGGCGCATCGCTGTCTCGCACATCCTGCCGAACATCCTGCCCGCACTGCTGGTTCAGGCGACGCTCTCGATCGCAGCCGCCATCATCGCCGAGGCGGCGCTATCGTTCCTCGGCCTCGGCCAGCAGCCGCCGGCGCCATCCTGGGGCAGCATGCTTAACGCAGCGCAACGCTTCCTGACCCAGGCGCCCTGGATGGCGATCTGGCCGGGGCTTGCGATCTTCCTCGTGGTGCTGTCGCTGAACCTGCTTGGCGACGGCCTGCGCGACGCCCTCGACCCGCGGCAGCGTTAGATCACCACCTCGCGCATCACGCGGCGGCAATCCATCTCATATTCGAGGTCGACCACCGGCGGCCGCGCGAAGTGCCAGGTGAGGCCCGAGCGCAGCGCGCCACGGCGGACAAGCTCGTCGACAAGCGCATGGTGGAAGTCGTGCACGGAATAGGCCTGTACGCCGGTCGTGTCCTTCCAACCGAATCCGAACGCCGTCATCCGGTTCTCCATCTGCGACGTCGTGGTGAATCGCACCTTCTCGCGCAACCCCTCCGGGCTGAGGTCGCGGTAGCGTACCGTGCGCTCGACATAGCTGCCGCCGCCCTCGCGCGCCTCGGCACCGCCAGCAATGACGAAGGACGGCGCTTTGGAGCTTGTTGGGAACGTGAAGGAGAACGCGTAGAACGACGGCTCCGACGGCGGATCGATCTCGGGACAGACATTGCTGCGCGCCACCGGATTGGTGGTGCCGTCGAAGATGCCCCATTCCGACAGCGTCTTGACGTAATGCAAGTTGAATGCGCGGAAGCCCTCCTCGCTGAAGGCAGCCGGCGAGCGCAGCTCGCAGGCACAGAACGCCGTCAACGGGCGCCCTGCCTCCTGAATGAACTTTGCCGCAAGCGCAAACCCCTCGGCCAGAGGCACGAGGCGATCGAACCGGACGCGCTCGATCTCATAGCCGTCATCGGCGGCCGCACCAGCCGAATACTGAAACACGGAGGGAATGAACCGATAGTTGCCGGCGGAGAATTCACGCGTCATGACGAACTCCTAATCCAATTGAATGCGGATGCCCTTGCCGCCGTTGAGCAGGCGCCTCAAGTGAAATCCGGCGAGAGGATCGTCCGCGTGCATGCTGACCAGCGCGGCAAAGGCCGGCATGGCCGCGGCGTCACCGGCTTCCATCCTGGCAAAGGCCTCGGAATACAGCGCCGTCTCGGGCGCCTCGAATCTTTCACGCGGCAGCGGCTCGAACGCGCGCAGCGGCTCGCTACGCCCGCGCAGCATCAGATCGCCGACGGGACGCCCCTGAAAATTCCTGGCTGCCTCGGCGACACCCGAGCTGACACAGATACGCGTGCCCAGCTGCTTGTTCGCAGCTTCCAGCCGCGCGGCGATGTTGATGGTGTCCCCATACGCGGTGTAGTCGAAGAAGCGATTGCCGCCGAAATTGCCGACCAGCGCGGACCCGGCGTGAATGCCGATGCGGGTGGCTCCGAAATCCACGCCTCGATCACTTTGGCGCGCGCAAAAATCCTGTGCCCAGGCATCCAGATCATGGGCGCATGCGACCGCACGCGTCGCATAGTCCGGCTGATCGCCGGGCGCATTGAACAGCACCTGGATCGCGTCGCCGATAATTTTTGCGACCGTTCCCTCATGTGCAAAGACGACTTCGGTCATCCCGCCCACATATTCGTTGAGGAGCGCGCCCAGCGTCTCGGGCGGCGCGGTCTCGACCAGCGAGGTGAAGCCGGTGATATCGGTGAAAATGGTCGCGACATCGCGCCACTGCACCTCGATCCCCTCACCCTCGCCGCCCGCCGCCAGACGCTTGGCAAGCTCTGGCGAGAAGTGGCGCGACAATGCGGCGTGGGCCCGCTCGGCCTCAGCCTGACGGCGCCTCACCTCGCGCAACATCCCGATGTGGCGAAGGGTCTTCTCGATTGTGGTTTCCAGGTCGGCGAAGTCGATCGGCTTGGTCAGGAAGTCGAACGCCCCACGGTTCATGGCGGTGCGGATATTGCTCATGTCGCCATAGGCCGAAACGATGATGGTCGACTTCTTGTCCTCGGCTTCCTGCAGCTTCTGCAACAGCGACAACCCGTCCATTCTGGGCATGTTGATGTCGGAGACCACCATGTCGACGTGCGGGTTCTGCTCAAGCGATTCCAGCGCCTCCAAGCCGTCGCGCGCGAACATGATGGCAACGATCCCGTCGCGGATCTGCCTGCGGAATTTTTGCAGGATCAGTGCCTCGAGATCGGGCTCATCGTCGACGAAGAGGATGGTCGAAGTCATGCCGCCTGCTCGAGCCTCGTGTCGATCTGCTGGCGCAGCAGCGCAAAATCGATCGGCTTGGTGAGCAGCCCAATGGCGCCACGCTCGATCGCCTTGCGACGCGTCTCGGCATCGCCGTACGCCGTGATCATGATGACCGGAACATGCGGATGCTCGGCGCGCACCTTGGGCAGCATGTCGAGCCCGCTCATGCCGGGCATGTTGATGTCAGACAGGATCAGGATCAACGAGGGGTCGCGAACCTCGGCCGCGAGCTTCAGCGCTTCGGACGCCGAGGGTGCGAACTCCATCTGGAAACGGCCGGCGCGCAGGTCGCGCCTGAATTGCTGCCGGAACAGCGCCTCGACATCGGGCTCGTCATCGACGACCAGGATGTAAACGTTCACGTCTTGCCTCCGGAAGTATCGCCTGCCGCGATGACGCGCGGCAGGGTGATGATGAATTCGGTGAAGACACCGGGCTCGGTGTTCACGTCGATCGTGCCGCCGTGCTGTTTCACGACGATGTCATGGCTCATGGACAGACCAAGCCCGGTGCCCTCGCCGGCCGGCTTGGTGGTGAAGAAGGGATTGAACATCTTCTCCTTCACGTCCGGCGGAATGCCCGTGCCGTTGTCGCGAATCCGGATTTCGACCTTGCCGCCGAGATTCTTCGTCGTGGCGCTCACGGTCGGTTCGAATCCATCGGCGGCGCTGTCCTTGCGCTTAAGCGCAGCATAGAAGCCGTTCGAGATCAAATTGAGGAAGACGCGGGCGATCTCCTGCGGATAGACGTCGGCCATCCCGGCGGTCGGATCGAGGCCGCGCTGGAGTGTCACGTTGAACGACGGCCGTTCGGCGCGCGCGCCGTGATAGGCGAGATTAAGGCTCTCCTCGACGATCGCGTTGATGTCGGCTGGGCGATGCTCGCTGGAGCCCTCGCGCGAGTGCAGCAGCATGTTCCTGACGATGGAATCGGCGCGCTTGCCGTGCTGCGCGACCTTCTCGAGATTGCCCCTGAGCATGCCGGTCAGCTCAGCCACCTCGTCCTTCGTCTTGCCGTCAAGCGATGCCGTTTGCAGGACCTCGTTGAGCTCGTCGATCAGCTCCGCCGAGATCGACGAGAAATTATTGACGAAGTTGAGCGGGTTCTTGATCTCGTGGGCGATCCCAGCGGTGAGCTGGCCGAGCGAGGCCAGCTTCTCGGTCTGGATCAGGCGGCCTTGAGCCGCGCGCAACTCATCAAGGGACTTCGAGAGCTCCATCGTGCGTTTGCGCAACTCATTCAGCAGCCGCGCGTTCTCAATGGCGATGACGGCTTGCTTCGTAAAATTCTCGACGACGGAGATTTGCTTGTCGGTAAACGGACGGACTTCCTTGCGATAGACCGCGATCGTGCCAATCAGCTCGTTCTCCCTCAGCATCGGCACGACGACGATCGTGCGGGCGCCGGCCACATCGGAGATTCCGCGAATGCTTGGTCCTCCTGCAATATAGGCAGGCGTGTTCTGCACATCGTGAACGTGAACGACCTGATTTGTCCTGACAACGGCGGCGAGCGCACTCTCCGGATGAGGATGGATCGCCACATCCCGTCGCGAAGCGGCGAACGCAGGCGGCACGTTGTAGTCAGCTGCAATGGTGAAGCTTTCGCCGTTCCACAGGTTCATGATCCCGAAACTTGCGCCACAGACGCGCGTGGCATTCTCGAGCAATTTGTGGAACACCGGCGTGAGTTCGCCCGGAGACGAACTAATCACCTGTAGCACCTCCGACGTCGCTGTCTGCTGCTCCAGCGACTCCCTCAATTCAGCCGTACGTACCGAGACCTTCCTCTCCAAATCGGCATAGGATTCCCGCAGACGCTCGCCCATGTGGTTGAACCGGTCCGCGAGCTCCTCGAGCTCGTCGCCGGTCTTGATCGAGATCCGCTGCGAGAAATCACCTCCGCCGATCCGCTCGGCGCCGCTGCGCAGCGCCTGGATCGGGCCGACCATGCGCCGCGCGAGGAATATTCCAGCGAGCACCGCGAAGATCGAGGCCGCGAGCAGCACGATCGCGAGCCGTTCCAGCGAAGCATAGAGCGCCGCATAGGCCTCCTCGACCGGCAGCTCGACGAACATGGTCCAGCCGAGCGGAGCGATCGGCGCTGACGCCGTCAAAACCTTCTGCCCCTGGATGTTGGTCGCTTCCTGCAGGGCGTCCGGCATGACGCCGCCGCTGGCGAGCGCGGCGCGCACGTGCGCCAGTCCCGACAGGTCGGTGTTGCGCAAAACCAGGCTGATATCGGGATGCGCGATCAGGCGGCCCTCCGGGCCGACCACATAGGCATGTCCGTGCTCGCCGACCTTGATCTGGGACACGACGTCCCAGATCAGCTTGAGATTGACCTCTGCAATGCTGACGCCGGCATCCTTGCGGGCGCCGGCCTGCGCCAGCGTCATGTAGGGCTCGGAATCCCTGCGGAAATAGACCGGTCCGTAAAAGACCTTGTGTGCGACCGCCTGCGTGAATTTTGGATCGTCCGACAGATCGATGCCGCTGTCGATCGCGTCCATCGCCAGGCGCGAAACGCGTAACCGCTCTCTGCCGGTCGCATCGACCTGGGCGAGTTCGGTGATCGCCGGCACTTGACGCAAGAGCCGCAGCGCGTCGAACCGGCGCGGCTCGATCGAGCCCGCCGACCACGGCAGTTGCGTGGTCCAGCCGAGCTGGCTTTCGATCTCCTTGACGAACTGGCCGATCTTGGCGGCGGCGGCCTCGGCCTGCTCGTGCTGGACCCGGATCAGCGAGGCCTTGTGCTCGCGATAGTAGAACAAGACCTCGAACAGGCCATTGGCCAGCAGGGCGACGGCGACCACGGCCACGAACAGCGCGACATATTTGGTGAATAGCCGCGTCCTGATCCCTCGCCTCGCCTCTCCGGACGCGACGCCGCCCGCGGCCGCGCGCGGTAGCGACCTGGTTTGCGGGGTGTCGGGATGGACGGAAATGCTCATTCCCCCAAGCCTAGCAAGAAGGCCGGACCTTGTCTCTCGCCCCAGCGCACAAGGTTACTCGATCACCTCGTCGGCAAGTGCCAGCATGGTCGGGGGAATTTCAAGTCCTGTCGCCTTCGCCGTCTTCGCCCCGGCTCTCCGCCGTTACCGGCGCGATCGGCGTCACCGTACGCAGGCGATAGATGCGGCCTGGCGTATCGGCCGGCGCCATGCCCGGGCGCACCAATGCCGCCCCGCCAAGCACTGCCAGAAATTCGCGCCTCTTCGTCCGACAACCCGCCTCGAGCGCACAATCACGGCGCTACAGCGATCACATTACGAGATGTCGCACGACAAAAAAAAAGCGGCAACAGCGATGGCTGTTGCCGCTTCGCACCCAAATCGGGCCTTGGTCAGGTCGGCCGCAGCACCTTGGAGCCGAGATCGACCTCGTTGACCTGCTTGTTACGCTCGGAATCGGCCGCCGCGCGATGGTCGGTCGCCAGCACGACATAGACCGCCGGCAGCACGAACAGCGTGAACAGCGTGCCGATCGACATGCCCGCAACGACCACGAGGCCGATCGAGAAGCGGCTGGCCGCACCGGCGCCGGTTGCCGTCAGCAGGGGGATCAAGCCAGTGACCATCGCAGCCGTCGTCATCAAGATTGGACGGAGGCGAATACGCGCCGCCATTTCGATGGCCGAGCGGCGGTCGAGCCGCTCGTTAATCTGAAGCTCGTTGGCGAACTCCACCATCAGGATGCCGTGCTTGGTGATCAGGCCAACCAGGGTGAGTAGACCGACCTGGGTGTAGATATTCATGGTCGCCACGCCGAAGAACAGCGGGATAAGCGCGCCGACGATCGCCATCGGCACCGAGATCATGATCACCAGCGGGTCACGCAAGCTCTCGAACTGCGCCGCAAGCACCAGGAAGATGATGATCAGCGCGAAACCGAAGGTGATCGCGAGCTGATTGCCTTCCTGCACGTACTGCCGGCTATCCGCGAGATAGTCGTGGCTGAAGCCCTGCGGCAACTTCTTGGCCTCACCTTCGAGGAAATCGACCGCGGCGCCGACAGTCACGCCGGGCATCGGCACGGCCGAGAAGGTCGCCGAATTGAGCTGATTGTAATGCGTCAGCGAGTTCGGATCGGTCCTGGTCTCGATCGACACCACCGTCGACAACGGAAGCTGCTGGCCGGTGTTGGTCGACACGTAGTAGCCGCCGAGCGATTCCGGCGAGAGCCGCTGGCTCCGCGGCACCTGCGGGATCACCTGGTAGGAGCGGCCTTCGAGATTGAAGCGGTTGATGTAGTTGCCGCCCAGCAGTACCGCGAGCGCACTGCCGAGATTCTGCATGTTGACGCCGAGATCCTGGGCCTTGCTGCGATCGATCTTCACCGTCACCGTGGGCTGGTTATAGTTGAGATCACTGTCGGAGACGATGAACATGCCGCTCTTGCGCGCGGCGTCCTTCAACTTCTCCATCTGCTCGTAGACGGCCTGGAAGCCCGCGGTCGAGTTGATCACCATCTGCACCGGCAGACCACCCGGTCCGCCCGGCAGCGGCGGCAGATTGAAGGCGAAAGCCTGCACGCCCTCGATCTTGGAGAGCTCGGCCTGAACCAGCGGCTTCAGCGCGATCGACGAGCGCTTCCGTTCGTCCCAGGGCCTTAGCAGCATACCGGCGATACCGCCCTGCGGCCCGTTGATGCCGTTCAACACGAAACGAAGATCGGTCTCGGGGAATTTCTGGAACTCCTTGTCGAGCTTCTCGCCGTAGAAATCGATATAGTCGATGTTGGCGTATTTCGGCGCCTTGGTCACTGCGAAGACGATGCCCTGGTCTTCCTCGGGCGCCAGCTCCTTCGAGGTGTGCATGTAAAGGAAGCCGACAAGCCCGAGGATCGTCACGGCGAACAGGCCGGTGATTGCCTTGTAGTCGAGCGAGCGGTCAAGCCTGCGGCCGTACCAACGGGTTACGGCACCGAATACGCGGTTCACCAGCTTGGCGAAACGGCCCTCTTCGGTGTTCTTGAGGAGCACCGAGCACATCATCGGCGACAGCGTCAGCGCGATGACGCCTGATACGATCACGGAGCCCGCCAGAGTGAAGGCGAATTCGCGAAACAGCGAGCCAGTCAATCCTCCGAGGAAGCCGATCGGGGCGTACACGGCGGCGAGCGTGATGGTCATCGAGACGACCGGACCGACGATTTCGCGCGCGCCTTGCAGCGACGCTTGCACCGGTGTCTTGCCCTCCTCCAGATGGCGGTGGATGTTCTCCACCACCACGATGGCGTCGTCGACCACAAGGCCGATCGCGAGCACCATGGCCAGCAGCGTCAGCAAGTTGAAGCTGAAGCCCAACATCAGCATCAGCGTGCAGACGCCGATCATCGACAGCGGAATCGTGACAACCGGAATGATGACGGAGCGGAACGATGCCAGGAACAGGAAAATCACCACAATGACGATCAAGATGGCTTCGCCCAGCGTCTTCTCGACCTCGTCGATCGACGACTGAATGAACTTGGTCGAATCGTAGGCGACTTTCATCTTCATCGACGGCGGCAGGTTACGCTCCAGCTCCGGGAACAGCGCGCGCACGCCCTTGACCAGCGTCAGCGGGTTGCCTTGCGGAGTCGCCTGCACACCGATGAAGATCGCGTGCTCGCCGTTGAAGGCCACGCTCGCATCGGTGGTCTGCGCGGCAAGCTCGACGGATGCGATGTCCTCCATCCGCACGAAGCCGCCGTCCTTGGCCTTGACGATCATCTTCTTGAACTGGTTGACGTCGGTCAGGCCCGTGTTTGTCGAGATGTTCGAGACGATCAGATAGCCCTTGGTCTGGCCCGCCGCGGACTGGAAGTTGTTGGCGGCGATCGCGGAGGCAACGTCCGCTGGCGACACATTGCGGCCCGCCATCTTCACCGGATCGAGCCACAGCCGCATCGCAAAATTCTGGGCGCCGAGAATGTCGGCGGACGCGACGCCGTCGACGGTCGACAGCACCGGCTGCACCACGCGCGTCAGGTAATCGGAGATCGCCGAGCCTGACAGCTCGTCGGACGAGAAGCCGAGATACATTACCGCCGTGGTCTGGCCCGTGGTCTTGGTGACGATCGGGTCGTTTGATTCCTTCGGGATCAGATATTTGACCGAGTTCGTCTTGGCCAGCACCTCGGTCAGCGCCTGGTTCGGATCGAAGTTCAGCTTGATGTAGACCTGGATCGTCGAGGTGCCGAGCACCGAGGACGAGGTCATGTAGTCGACGCCGTCGGCGGAGGCGACCGCCTGCTCGATCGGCGTGGTAATAAAGCCTTGGATCAGGTCGGCGGACGCGCCGGGATAGACGGTCGTGATGTTGATGACCGTGTTCGACAGTTTTGGATATTGCCGGATTGGCAGCGTCGTCGCCGCGCGCAGACCGATCAGCAGGATCAGCAGGCTGACGACGACCGACAGAACCGGGCGTTTGATGAAAATATCGGTAAAGGCCATCGCAGCGATCTCTATTCGATCTCGATTTCTTGGGCTTATGAAGCATGATCCGGCCCTGCCGGATCATGCGAGCGCATTGTCAGTAGCGTGGCGGTTGCGCCGGGATAGCCGGAGCCGCATCCGTTGAAATCGACACCGCCGAGCCCGATTGCAGCTTGAGCTGACCGACGGCGACAACCTTGTCGCCCGGCTTCAAGCCTTTGACGATTTCAGCACGACCCTCGACCCGGTTGCCGGTCTGCACGAACGTGCGCACCGCGCTCAGGCTGGTCTTGCCGTCCTCTCCCTTTTTCTCGGTGATCACAAACACGGAGTCGCCGTACAGCGTGTAGTCGACGGCGGTCTCGGGCACGGTGACCACCGCCGGCTTGTCCGGCAGCACCACAGTGGTGGTCACGAACATGCCTGGCTTCAGGATCTTCTCCGGATTGGCCACCGTCGCCTGCACCCGGATGTTGCGGGTGTCGGTGGCGATCTGCGGCTCGATCGTGGTGATCTTTGCGTCGAAGGTCCGGCCCGGATAGGCATCGACCTTCAGCCGGACCGGCTGGCCGACCTTGAGATTGCCCGAGTCCTTTTCGGTCACCGTGAAGTTCGCCCACAGTTCCGACAGATCGGTCAGCGAAACGATCGCGGTGCCTGCCGTGAGATACTGTCCGACTTCAACCTTACGGACGCCGAGATCGCCCGAGAACGGAGCACGCACCAGCTTCTGCGAGATCAGCGCTTCGGTCTTGGCGATGCCGGCCATCGCCTGGTCGTAAGCGGCCTGCGCGGAATCGACGGTCGCTTGCGGACCGAACTGGCGCGAAGCCAGCTGCTTGGCACGGTCGAGCGACAGCTGCGCGACGGTCGCCTGCGCCTTGTAGTTGGCGAGGTCGCCCTGCTCCGGCATGTCGAACAGTTGCACCAGCGGCATGCCGGCCTCGACATGCGCGCCCGGCTCGAACTTGATCTCGGTGACGCGGCCGTTGACGTCGGCGCTGACGTCAACCTGGTGTACGGCAACAAGGCTGCCGACCGCGGTCAGCAGGTTCGGCACCACCTCGGACTTCGCCTCGGCTGCGCTGACCAAGGTCGGCGGCGGCTTGTTGTTGGCGAAGAACTGCTTGATCATCTGGCCACGGAAATAATTGAACCAGACGAGGCCCCCGGCGAGCGCGCCTAGCAGCACGCCGACGATGATGAACCAGAGCACCGGCCGGACCGGACGCTTGGGAGCCTTGCTGTCGATCGGTTCGCCCGAAATCTTGTGTTCGGCTACGATGTTCATGTCATGCACTTTCTGCAATCGCCGTCTTGCCGGCACCCACGGCCTGATCGCGGCCCAGATGCGAAGCAATTGCGGCGTCGTTAAGTCCGATGCCTCTCAGGAGAAACTCACAGAGCTGCCGCTCCAGATCGTTCGCCCTGCCATAAGCGAGACAGGGCACGGAGGGCAGCCTGGTCAGCGCAGCGGTCATCATCGTGTGATGCGCAAACCAGAACAGGTTGAGCGGTTCGATGCCGCACGGCCGCGCATCGCCGGCGGCGACCGCGCGTTCCAGCGAGCCGACGAAGATCGCTCCGATCAGTGTCTCGATCTTGGCATATAGCAAACGAGCGAACTCGCCGTCATCCAGATGACTGGTGGCCATCAGTCGCACGCGCTGGGCCTCCTCCTGGTCGGGGCCATCGGCGATCTCGAGGAAATGCTGGACCATGCCGCGGATCAGTTCGACCAGGGTGGCCGTGGACGGCTCCCGCTCGAGCAGCTCCATAAAGGCCGGGTCCGC
This sequence comes from Bradyrhizobium diazoefficiens, assembly GCF_016616885.1. Taxonomy (NCBI): domain Bacteria; kingdom Pseudomonadati; phylum Pseudomonadota; class Alphaproteobacteria; order Hyphomicrobiales; family Nitrobacteraceae; genus Bradyrhizobium; species Bradyrhizobium diazoefficiens. Next base: position 6,037,227 of record NZ_CP067102.1, read on the forward strand.
CTCGCACTCGTCGCTGAGGATCTCGGCGTAGAGCGCCGCCTTGGACGGGAAATGCTTGAACAGCAGTGCCTCGGAAATGGCAGCAGCGGCCGCCACGCTCTTGGTCGTGGTGCCGGTATAGCCGTGCCGGGCGAAGCAGCGTTTCGCGGCTCCGAGGATCAATTGACGCCTCAGGTCGCTCGTCATACGCAATGAGCTCATGCTAGTGAGTAAGCACTCACCCACGCCAAAGTCAAGCTAAATGGTGCGACGCAACCTAGATGGGTGCCGACTTGTTGGAAATTGGCCACAGATTCCCGAGGGCCCGGTCAGGGCGTCAGGAACCGGCGTTGTCAGATCGGCTGGAAGCCGAGGTCGCCGCGGATCCGGTTGACGATGTAGGTCCCATCCCGGCTCGGCAAGATCCGCTCGACGCTGGCGCTGTCGATCTTCACATTGGCAAAGCGCGGCCCGGCCGAGAGGTCGTGGACGGCTTTGGCGAAGGCTTCCACGTCGGCCATGGTCGAGATCGCGCGGCTGTCGGCGATGCCACAGGCCCTGGCGATGCCGACGAGATCGGCCGCGGCCGAGGTGTGGCTGATCTGACCGCCGGTCTCGCCATAGGCCTCGTTGTCGAGCACCGCGATCGAGAGGTTGGACGGCTTCTGCAGGCCGATGGTGGCGAGGCTGCCTATGCCCATCAGCATCTCGCCGTCCCCGGTGATCACCAGCACGGGCAGTTTTGGCTGCGCCAGCGCCAAGCCCAATCCGATCATCGCAGCGCCGCCCATGCCGCCCCAGAGATAAAAGTTGCGGGCGTGGTCGCCGGCAGCGGTGATGTCGTTGGTGGAGGCACCGAGGCCGCCGATCGCAACCACGTCCTTGCGGTCCGCAAGGAGCGCGGAAACCACCTGGCGGCGGTCGAGGAGATTGGCCTTGCTCATTTGGTGAAAACCTTGGCGCCGATCAGGCGCTGCGACAACAGGACGGCGGTGGGCGTCAGCGCGTTGTAGGCTTGCGCCGCGGCCGCCTCCAACACCGCCGGCACCTCGGTTGCGTTCGAGGCGCGCAGCACCTTGATGCCGGACAGTTCGAACACGCCCTGCGTGGTCGAGCCCATCGGCACCTGCCACGGATTGAACTCGCCCCACTCGCCGCGCATGGTCACGAGCGTGAGGAACGGAAAGCGCAGGATCGGGATCAGCGACAGCATGTTGACGCAATTGCCGACGCCGCTCGACTGCATCAGCAGCACGCCGCGCTGGCCGCCGGTCCAGGCGCCGGCGAGCAGCCCCACGCCCTCCTCCTCCGTCGTCAGCGGAATGCCGCGCATCGTCGATGAAGCCAGCACGCGCTGGATCAGCTTCGAATGGCCGGCATCGGGCACGTAAGGCACCTGCCTGACGTCGAAGCGCTGCAAGGTCGCGAAAATATCGTCCGGCCAGTTCGGGGCCGTGTCGGAAGCGTCAGCGCGGGCGTGCATTTTCCTGTCCGGTCGGCTAGCAAATCACGGCGAGACTGTAGACGGTGATCAGCACGGCTCGAAACAGCGAAAACGGCATATCGGTCTCAACCGGTGAGTATGGCGCATGAACGCAGATGCGAAAGAATTGGCGGCCAATTTCGATCTGGCGAAGCTGACGAGCGAATTCTACGGCGATCCCTACCCGACTTACCGTGCACTGCGGGAGAACGAGCCGGTCAAGCGCCTGCCCAGCGGCACCGTGTTTCTGACCCGCTACGACGACCTCGTCACCACCTACAAAAACACGAAGTCGTTCAGCTCGGACAAGAAGCGCGAGTTCGCCCCGAAATATGGCGACACCCCGCTCTACGAGCACCACACCACCAGCCTCGTCTTCAACGATCCGCCCGCCCACACCCGCGTGCGGCGCCTGATCATGGGCGCGCTGTCGCCGCGCGCGATCGCAGGCATGGAGCCTGACATCGCCAAGCTGGTCGACGGCCTGCTCGACGCCATCGCCGCCAAGGGCGATTGCGAGCTGATCGAGGATTTTGCAGCTTCGATTCCGATCGAGGTGATCGGCAATCTGCTCGACGTTCCCCACGAGGAGCGCGCGCCGTTGCGCGACTGGTCTCTGGCGATCCTTGGCGCGCTCGAGCCCGTGGTATCGTCTGAGGTCGCCGCGCGCGGCAACAAGGCGGTGACGGATTTCCTGGCCTATCTCGAGACGCTGGTCGCGCGCCGGCGTCGAAAGCCGGGCAATCCCGAGCGCGACGTGCTGACGCGCCTGATCCAGGGTGAAGACAACGGTGAGCGGCTGACCGAGAAGGAGCTGCTGCACAATTGCATCTTCCTGCTCAATGCCGGCCACGAAACCACGACCAATCTGATCGGCAACGGCCTCGTCGCGCTGCATCGGAATCCGGACCAGAAGCAGCGGCTGATCGACAATCCGGACCTGATCAGGACGGCCGTCGAGGAGATCCTGCGCTACGAGAGCTCGAACCAGCTCGGCAACCGCATGACGACCGAACCGGTCGAACTTGGCGGCGTCATGCTCGAGGCCGGCACGTCGGTGACGCTGTGCATCGGTGCGGCCAACCGCGACCCTGCGCAGTTCCCCGACCCTGAACGCTTCGACGTCGCGCGCACGCCGAACCGGCATCTGGCTTTCGCCACCGGCGCGCATCAATGCGCAGGCATGGCGCTGGCGCGGCTCGAAGGCGCAATTGCGATCTCGCGTTTCCTGGCGCGCTTCCCGAACTATGCCGTGAGCGGCCAGCCCGTGCGCGGCGGCCGCGTGCGGTTTCGCGGCTTTTTGAGCGTGCCCTGCGCGATCGGGTGAGGGGGCAAAAACAAAACTGCGAAAACAACCCCATGCACAGTAGAGCACGGGTCGGCGAAGGATGACCTGTGGCTTCGCAGAACCATCTGAAATTTCGAGCAAATCAGGCTGCGTCCCATCATCGAGCGCATGAAGGCTTCCGGACGTCCCGGCTGATACCCACATCAAGTTGAGCGCAGCCGGTCGAAGCCGGCGCGCAGCAATGGAGTGACGAAGATGGGCTCGTCGGTCATTGATTTCCTCGCAACGGAAAGGCGCCTTGGCACCCACAATTACGAGCCGATCGGGGTCGTCCTGTCGCGCGGCGAAGGTGTCTGGGTCTGGGATACCGAAGGCAACCGTTATCTCGATTGCCTCTCCGCCTATTCCGCGGTCAGCCAGGGCCACTGCCACCCCAAGATCCTGGCGGCGATGGTGGAGCAGGCCCACCGGCTGACGCTGACTTCGCGCGCCTTCCACAACGACCAGCTCGCCCCCTTCTACGAAGAGATCGCGGCGCTGACCGGCTCCCACAAGGTGCTGCCGATGAACAGCGGCGCCGAGGCGGTCGAAAGCGCGATCAAGTCGGTGCGCAAATGGGGCTATGAGGTGAAAGGCGTGCCGGACGGCCAGGCCGAGATCATCGTCTGCGCCGATAATTTCCACGGACGCACGCTGGGCGTCGTCGGCTTTTCTACCGACCCTGAGACCCGCAAGCACTTTGGGCCGTTCGCGGCGGGCTTCAAGATCATCCCGTTCGGCGATGCCGCTGCCCTGGAGGCGGCGATCACGCCAAACACCGTCGCCTTTCTGGTCGAGCCGATCCAGGGCGAGGCCGGTGTCATCATTCCCCCGGCCGGCTATTTCACCAAAGTGCGGGAGCTCTGCACGGCCAACAACGTGATGCTGGTGCTCGACGAGATCCAGACCGGGCTCGGCCGCACCGGCAAGCTGCTGGCCGAGCACCATGAGGGAGTCGAGGCGGACGTGACGCTGCTCGGCAAGGCCTTGTCCGGCGGCTTCTATCCGGTGTCGGCCGTGCTCTCGAACAACGAAGTGCTCGGCACACTGAAGCCCGGGCAGCATGGCTCAACCTTCGGCGGCAATCCGCTTGCCTGCGCGGTAGCGCGCGCCGCCATGCGCGTGCTGGTCGAGGAAGGCATGATCGAAAACGCGGCCAGGCAGGGCGCGCGCTTTCTGGAAGGCCTGAAAGACATCCGCGCCAACACGATCCGCGACGTGCGTGGGCGCGGCTTGATGCTGGCGGTCGAGCTGCATCCTGAAGCCGGCCGCGCACGGCGCTACTGCGAGGCGCTCCAGGCCAAGGGCATCCTGGCCAAGGATACCCATGAGCACACGATCCGCATCGCCCCGCCGCTGGTGATCACCAGCGACCAGGTCGACTGGGCGCTCGAGCGGTTCGCCACGACCCTGACGCAGGATTTCTCGTGAGGCTGGGCTGCGACGGAAGATCGCAATGTCGGCCGTGACCTGCAACGAACGATTCCGCCACCTGTGCGTTGAACATCGTGGGCGATTACGAGCTGGGAGCTACAATCATGCTTCCGCGTGGCGTTTGCTTGACGGCTGTTTTGGTCGGTGTCTCGATGCTGGCGACGAGCGTCGGCGCGTTCGCCCAAGGACCCGGCCAGGGACACGGAAGGGGCGGACCACCCGGTCCAGCCGCAGCGCCGGCCGCCCGGCCAGCAGCACCACCGGCTATGGCTCGTCCGACGGCACCGCCAGCCATGGCACGTCCCGCCGCACCGGCATTCCATCCCCCGGCCATGCCTCAGCGACCGGCCATGGCGCCACATCCGGCGCCGCATATCGCCTCACCGCCACCGCGCCCGACCCCACATTTCGCTGCCCCGCCGCCGCGGGCGGCCCCGCATGTGGCAGCGCCGCGGCCTGAATTCCACCCGGGGCCGGCAGCACCGCACCGCCCGGCCATGGCACCCCGGCCGATGCCGCACATCGCCGCCCCCTCGCACCCCAGCGCACCGCCGGCTGCGCGCGAGCAGCTGTCGCGGCGGGATCAGATCGAACAGCGCGCGCAACAGCGCCAGCAGCAAGTCCAGCAGCGCCAGCAGATGGTGCAGCAGCGGCAGCGCGAGATGCTGTCGCGCCAGACGACGGAGCGCCAGACCCGCATCGATCGCTTGCAGCAGCGTGTGCAGCAACTCCAGTCGCAGAAACCGGAAGGCGCCCGGGCGTTGCGCCAGCAGCAACGGACGTTGCAGACGCAGAACCGCTTGCTTCAGCGTGAGCAGCGTGCGCAGCAAAGCGATCTGACGCGCCAGCAGCGGCTTGGACTACAGGCTCCGGCCGGGCGCACGCCAGCTACTGCGGCGGCTGCGCAGGCCGCCGAGCGCGGGCGATTTGCCGAGCGCTTCCGCGGGCAGGCCGCTGCGCAAGCCCAAGCGGCGCTCACCACCCGCCAGAGCGGCTGGGCGCCCCGGCAGGCCTGGCGACACCGCCATCCCGCGGTGTTCGTGGCGTGGCTTGGGCCCGTGTTCTGGCCCTACGCCTATTCCGACATTTTCAACTACACGTTCTGGTCCTATGCTTACGAGCCCGGCTATTGGGCGTACGCGTATGACGACTTCGTCGACACCGTGTTCTGGGGGAGTGACAGCCCCTATTCGGCCTATGCCAGCATCAACCCGTATGACTATCCGCAAGCCGGCGGCGGCTCCCGCGTGCGCCAGCGCGCCAGCGTGAGCCCGCAAACGCTACAGCAATTGTGCAGCACACCGGACAAGGGCGTCACCGCCTGGCCGCTTGCCGATATCACGCAAGCGGTGCGGCCGACGCCGGAGCAACGTGCGCTGCTCGACGAGTTGAAGACAGCGGCAGCCAGGGCTGCCGATATGTTCAAGGACTCCTGCGCGGAGACCTACGCACTCACCCCGCCTGGCCGCTTGCGGGCAATGGCGAACCGCATCAACGCGACGCTGGAAGCGGTCAAGATCGTGCGACCGGCACTGGAGAATTTCTACAACTCGCTGAGTGACGAGCAGCAGGCCCGCTTCAACGCGCTCGGCCCCAATGTCGGCGACCGCTCGCAGCAGCAGCAAGCGGGCGCCGAGAGCTGCGGCGATCCGAAATCCGGCCTGACCCAGTTGCCGATCCAAAGGATCGAGGCCGTGCTCCACCCCGCCGGCAAGCAGAAGGATGCGCTCGACCGCCTCAGTGAAGCAACAGCCAAGGGCGTTGAAGGCCTCCAGGCGGCTTGCCCGAACGATATACCGCTGACGCCGGTCGGGCGGCTGGAAGCGATGCAGCACCGGCTCGAGGCCATGTTGACGGCCGCCAAGCTGGTCGAGCCCGCGCTGGACGAGTTCTATGCCACGCTAAGCAGCGAGCAGAAGGCACGGTTCAACACGCTGCAACAGGTCGCAGGCCCGTAGCGGCTGCGCCGCCTTCTGTCGTTGCAATTTGCGCCGCGGCCGAATGATGCGGGGTGCGCAATCGTCCTGCTTCACAGCTCGACGACATCATCTATATCCCCGCGGCTCTCTCTGTGAGAGTACAGCGGCACGGAACGCAACGACAGCTTCGTTCTGACCTCACGCGGAAATCGTCTTCCGCTCAGCATCATCTGTGTTTGTGATCGGTTCAGGCTGCTCTATCTCATTCGAGCCAGCGGCGTTGCATTGTTGGAAGTGAGAAGACAACTCAAGATCGGCCAGATGATCCCAGTATTCTGCTTCTGCGAGCAGCTTCCATTTGTTCATGCTGTTGTAGGCGGCCTGTTGGCGGCACAGCGAACCCATCTCGCAAGCTGACAATCCTCATCCAAGTCTGGACATCGGCTTTGGGCAAGGTTCTGGCCGCCGGTCCATCCGAATTCGCGTGGCCCCCGGCGAAACGACTCCAGGCGCGCCAGCCGACGGCGCCCCAGCCTTCCTGCTCGGCGCGCGCACTCATAGACGCTGCGACGGTCAGCTGCTGACTCGGTTTGCTCTTGATCAAGTTCAGCAGCGTCGCCGCCACGATCATCATCAGGACGCCAGCAACGCTGAGCGCGATCTGCATCGCCAGCCCTTCCGAAACATCGAGCAGCGCCAGGACGCTGGCGAGCGTAAGCAGAACGCCGAGGCAGTAGATCGGCAACGAGTTCTTGCCACAGAGAATCGCACCGCGCATCACTGTCGCCGTCAGCCCTCGCTGATTGGGAGGCACGAGCCATACCGCCAAAACCGCAAGGGCCAAAAAATGCAGCAGCCTGAATGGGTCGAGATTTGATTTATCCATGGGATAAAACAGTTTCAGCAGCGCCTGTGGGATTATTCCGTCCAATAGTTTGGTCCTCCAGCTCAATGCGATGATTAGGCTGAACACCAGATAGAGAGCGGCGGGCACAAGCGCCGTGCGTGACGTCACCCATGGCCGCGCTCTCTCGCCTTCGATCGTCGACCACGCGCCAAGTACAACAAGCAACTGCCAGGCTATGGGATTGAAGGCCCAGTGGCCGCTCGGCCACGCGGGTATCACCCAGCCGAATACATGCACCAGGGTATAAAGCGCCAGCGAGGCGCCGAGCATCACGTTCGGCACTCGCAGCAGCAGCCACAGCAGCGGCGCGAATAAGAGATGAAGAAGCACGAAGATCGGCAACACGTCGGTGTTTACCGGACAGTATTGCAGGATTGCCGCGTGCATGAGCGTCGCGCCTGGCTGGTTCAATAGAATGCGCGTATTGCTCTCGTCAGCAAGACGGTCCCCGCCTGCGAGGTAAACCAGGATCGCACAGGAGAGCGTGAGCAGCAGAAATGCGGCATAAATATCCCAGCTTCGCCGCAGCGTCCGCCTGATCAGGCCGGTCCAGCCCTCGCAGCGCCATACCTTGCCGTAGGCCAGTGCGCAGGTCACACCCGAGACGAACATGAACACTTCCGCGGCATCGCTGAAGCCGTAGTTCCGCAGCGTCAGCCAACTTCCGATGTTGTTGGGAACATGGTCGAGAAAGATGCACCAGAGCGCGATGCCGCGGCAGGCGTCAATTCGCAGATCGCGGCCGGAACCTTTTAGCTCCGGCAGCGCGCTTACCAATGGCTTCGGGGTGGCAGTTCGATCATGCATCTGGTTGCCTCGTCCGGCGCGCAAGCACTCTTCAAGACGAACGATCAAGAGGGACAGAAGGCGAGCTCTCTACGCTATGAAAAGCACGCGATAACCGCGAGAGCAAAATCGGCGAGATTAAAATCGGCGCTGAAATTCGGTGCAAGCGTGATGAGAAGCCCGCCAGCGGTAGCAGCGCCGACAATAGCAGCAGCAATTCTGGTCATTTTTGCAATCCCCTCTGAACCTGCTGGGAAAGCCAATGCCGCGAAAAACATCCTACCCCCTGCGGAATCCTAACAACGCCGCAGTCTAGAGCTGATTCACGCCCAACCCCGCCATGACCCCAATTGCGACAACGATCATAAGGTGGCGCTTGGCAGTAGCTCTTGGCGGTGAGGCTGTTCGTGGAGGAGCATCGTTCAACCGACACAGCTTGTAAATCAGCCCGAGGTCCGGACTGGGAGATCCCTTGGTCCTATGATCAAGGTACCGCACAGCTCTCGGCTTCAATCTGACGTCGCTCAGGCCACATCATAGGCATGTCACCATTGCGCATAGGCCAAGGAGAGGCCGACTCGCGCGGACCCTCGTGGTCCGCGCTCGCTTTTCTCGCTGTTGTACTGTGTGGCACACCGCCCATCGGCTCCCATCTTGAGTGGCCTGACCGTCAACCGCTGGTCGGGATAGGGATGGCGGATGGGCGGTTCGAGAGCCAATCCTTGGCCACCTTCGTGTCGCCAAAGGCCCGAAGGTGGGTGTATGGTTCTTAAATTGGATCTCCGTGCAGGATGACGGAGAGCTTTTTATGAAGGTCCTGATTGTCGACGATCACGCATTGATTCGCGAGGCCCTGCACTCTGTTCTGAAGCAACTGAACCGAGAAGCGGTCGTTCTTGACGCTTCGAACAGCCATCAGGCAATGTGCATCGTCGAGGAACATCCGGACATCAGCCTCATTCTGCTTGATATCAATTTGCCCGATCGAGATGGTTTTTCTGTTCTTCGCGAACTGCGTGAGCGCTATGCGACCATTGCTATCGTCATCCTCTCGTCGTCGGATGATCAAGACACAGTCAAGCGCGCTTTCAAACTTGGCGCTTTGGGTTTCATCCCGAAAACTACCGAACGTGAGGTTATACTCAGCGCTATCAAGTTGGTGTTCTCTGGCGGCGTTTACATTCCCTCACAAATGTTGGAGGAAACGGGGAGTCCTCGGCTTACAGATAAGCCAGCGGCACGCGACTCGCTCAAGGGTATCGGGTTGACCGATCGGCAGATTGAGGTACTTGCGCTCCTGATGAAGGGAAGAAGCAACAAGGTCATTGCCAAGACACTCAATATGGCAGTACCGACAGTGAAGAACCACATCACGGTCGTTCTCAAGGCGCTCGGTGTAGCCAGTCGCACCGAGGCGATAATAAAGGTAGGAAAAATGGGCTGGGAGTTGCCGCCAAAATCTGAACCATAAAATTGCTCCGGCGTCTCTCCTATCCTCCATGATCCCTAAAGAGTTCGTGCATAACAGCGCGGAGCCGCATTGGATCAACAGGCTTGTGCAGCAAAATGTATCCTCTCGCGTTAGCGTCACGCAACGGTTCAGCTGCCGTATCGCCGCTGATCAGAATAGCTGGAATGGAGGAACCAAACGCCGCATTGATTTGTTCAATTGCGCAGATTCCAGTCTTTCCACTCGCAAGATGATAGTCCGAGATTATAAGATCGGGGGGTTGTTGGCGCTGAACAACTCGCATAAGTGCAGCTTCGTCGGATCCGGCGGTAAGGACGGAGTATCCCCAATTGCTGAGCAATCCGCCCGTTCCCTCCGTCACCATTGGAGCGTCAGCAATAACAAGAATGAGTTTCCCTTCGGCCGAAAAAGCTCCGCTGTACGGGGAGTCAACGGGTGCGGTGGACGTGACACATTCATCGACCATCGGAAGCTCGATCGCGAAGCGCGAACCTCGGCCCACACGCGAAGCTAAGTCGATTTGATGGTTGAGAAGGAGGCGAAGCCTGTCAACAATGGCAAGGCCAAGCCCCAGGCCGCCGGACCGGTTCCGCTCTTGGGCGGGAACTTGAACGAACTCGCCAAAGATGTTCTGCTTCTGATCCTTAGGAATACCGGGGCCGGTATCCCACACTTCGATACGCAACGATTCGCCGCGCCGACGGCATCCGACGATGATCCCGCCCCACAACGTATAGCGGACGGCATTGGATACCAGATTGAGCAGTATGCGTTCGAGCAGCATGGCGTCACTCCGCACCCAGGCGTTACTTCGCCTAATGCGTAGCTGTATGCCTTTTTCTCGCGTTGCCTGATTAAAGGTCGTCTCAAGTTTTTGCAGCAGGCGCGCGATTGGGAATTCGGTAATTTTCGGAGTAAGCATCCCAGCATCGAGCCTGGAGATATCCAGGAGCGAATTGAACATTTCATCCATTTCTTTGCGCGCTGCATCGACCCGTTCGATCGTCTTTGTCCTTTCCCCCGAATTGAGCGGCGTGCGCAGCTGGGCAACGAACAAGCCCAGTGCATGTAATGGCTGCCGCAAATCATGGCTTGCCATGGCAAGAAAGCGCGATTTTGCGGCGTTGGCGAGCTCCAATTCTTGCGTACGCTCTGCGACCTTGTGCTCAAGTTCGATCTGCGCGCCGCGCAGACTTTCCTCCGCTTTCTTGCGTACCTCGACGTCGGCGCTGAGCAACAAGCTTGGAACGGTAATACTGATCAAGAACATCAACACCAGCAGGAATGAAGAGTTGAGATCTCCGCTCGTGAAGGGACCGCCGCCCATGAGCGTCCCCCAAATCGTGGCGCCCGCAAGTACCAGCGCGACCGTTGCGGTGTCGCGCGGACCGCGGCGCAGTGCCGCCCATAACATTGGCAAGATCGCAAGAAAACCCAGTGGATCTCGGCCTGGCGTTTGCTCGATCAGGGGGCTGAAAGCAATGAGGCCAACGACCGCCGCTGTTGCAAGCACGCCGACTGTCTCCAAAAACTCATTGCGGCTGAAAGCATAGTGGTGGCCTGCCGCCCAAAGCACAATAACCGGGGTAATCACCAGCGCGCCGGTCGCATCTCCCAGCCACCATGTGATCCAGGCGTCAGCAAAATTCTTGGGTTCGATGTACCCGACGGTTGCCAGGCTGGTTAGTCCAATGCTTGCGCTGATCGGTGTCGCGATCACGACGCAAATCAGAGCAAACTTTGCAACGGAATTTGGCGTTGAAAATGTGTTACAGCCGCCCGACCATCGATTGATGAGATAAGCGCCGACAACCGCTTCGAGAGAGTTGCCGGTTGCAATACCCATTGAGGTGGCAACCGAGCCGGCCGTCGTGGCATTGGCGACCATCGCCGCTGTAAAAATTGCTGGCCAAATCCGATATCCCCGCAACAACACGGCCGCCAGCGCGACACCCGTCGGCGGCCAAATTGGCGTTGCGCTGGGATGAATAGAGGCGAGGGCAAGGCCGCCTTTTGCCAGGGCGAAATAGATCGCTCCAATTGCGACCAGATCCCCGGCATAGCTAATGCTTCGGCAGGAACTTGCCTCCGAAATCAAAAATCGTGAATCGGACATCGTCAACAACTTGGACTACGTTCGCCCCCCATGACTGACTTTTTGATCTTTTGATAAAGGTCAATGATCGCTACTCCGCCGATTAGATGTGCCTCGCGAACAAACGAGCCTTTGCGATCGGATGCGTTCCGGGCCGGAACTTCGATGAGCGATGGTGGACTGCACCAGCAGCACGGCGATTACCGCAGAGCGCGCTGAAAGATGTCAGGGTAGGGCTGACTAATATGTTGAGGGCCGCGCCAGCTCGGTTCTGAAAAATTTCTCAAGCCATACAGGAAACGACCTGCTCGAAAACAAGCATGAGCCGGTGAATAGCAAATTCAATTCACGACTTCGTAAGCGCAAGGACGGTTAGCACAACCACCACTCTCTGCCTTTCGACGGTACAAGCTCCGCGCTTCGGCACTAACCCATCTTCGATCTTATCTAGCTACCCTTTCATTCCCGCGCCCGCTGTCATTTGACGCAGGAAATCGTGTCAGTTCGCATGAAACGAGGGGCAAGAAAATCGGCTTATGACTCCGGTCGCGACAGCGACGCGGCAACTATTGCCGTCCGCTGCTACGACGAGAGCCGGGCGAGACATTTAGCCGCAATTCTGCAGCAGTGCTGGGCGCGGTCCTTGCCACATCGACGCGAGCGGCAACATGATTTGCTGAGCTTCAGGACAATCATTTCAAAATAGGTCATCAAACGGCGACCTGATCAATTCGGCAGCTTTTGGCGCAAAGCGGACCAACTCAGCACGGGCAACTTCAGCAACGGGTCGTGGCTGGTCGAGCGCCCTGGACGAGGCCTATGCACGCTGAGCAGCGAGGAGAAGGCGCACGCGGCAACAAGTCGCAAGCCCGTAGGATCCGCACTCTCTACACCACCGTCCTGTGACGCGCGATGCAGGTCTGCAGCACCTCATCCATCGGCCTGCCCCACCAGTCATTGGAGAATATCTCGATCTCGCAATAGCCGGCATAACCCTGCGCCTCGACGGCAGCGCGCGCGGATTTGATGTCGATGACGCCGTCGCCCATCATGCCGCGGTCGTTGAGGATGTCCCTGGTCGGCACCAGCCAGTCGCAGACATGGAAGGCGAGCAGGCGGTCCTTGCCGGCGCGGGCGATCTGCTCCATCAGCTCCGGATCCCACCAGATGTGATAGACATCGAGCGCGACGCCGAGCATGCCGCTGCGGCCGGGGTCAAGCCGATCGCAGATGTCGAGCGCCTGCTTTGTGGTGTTCACGCAGGCGCGGTCAGCGGCGTAAGCCGGATGCAAGGGCTCGATCGCCAACGGCAGCTTTGCCTGTTTGGCGTAATCGAGCATGTCGGCGAGTGCTTCCTCGACCTGCCCGCGCGCCGCCACGAGATCCTTCGACGCCTCGCTGCCCGGCCGCGAATATTGCGGCAGGCCGCCGACGACGAGCACGATGCAGGGCGCGCCCAGCGCCTTGGCTTCGTCGACGCAGCGCCGGTTGTCGTCGCGCACCTCACCCCGGCGCGCCGCGTCCGAGGTGAACATGCCGCCACGGCAATAGCCCGAAAGATCAAGCCCCGCATCGCGCACGGCGCGCACGGCGCGGTCGAGACCGACGGTCGCGACCTGGTCGCGCCAAGGATCGATGGCGCGGATGCCGTGTTTCGCGCAGGCATCAATGATCTGAACGAGGTCACCCTGCTTGCGGACTGTCGCCGTGTTCAGCGACAGCCAGCGATGGTCGGACAAGAAATCGCGCATCAGGCGTCCAGTCCGTGCGAGGCGAGCACCGTCTTCATCCGCCGGGTCGCCAGTTCAGGATTGGCGAGCAGCCCGGCCTGATCGGCGAGCCGGAACAGCTCGGCCAGATGCAGCATCGAGCGCGCGCTCTCCTGGCCGCCGACCATGGTGAAATGATCCTGGTGGCCGTTGAGATACGCCATGAAGACGACGCCGGTCTTGTAGAAGCGTGTCGGCGCCTTGAAGATGTGACGCGACAGCGGCACGGTCGGCCCGAGTACCTCGTGGAAGCCGGTCTCATCGCCGGCCGCGAGCCGCGACAGCGCATAGGACGCCGCCGGCGCGATCGCGTCAAAAATGCCGAGCAGCGCATGTGAAAAGCCCTGCTCGTCGCCGGCGATCAGTTCGGCATAGTTGAAATCGTCGCCGGTGTACATCTTGATGCGCTTGTCGAGACGACGGCGCATGTCGATCTCGCGCTGCTTGTCGAGCAGCGAAACCTTGACCCCGTCGACCTTGGCGGCGTTGCCGTTGATGATGGCGACAGCAATATCCATCGCCTTGTCGATATCCTTGGTGCCCCAATAGCCCGCCAGCGCCGGATCGAACATGTCGCCGAGCCAGTGGATGATCACGGGCTGCGCTACCCCCGACAACACGCGGTCGTAGACCTTGGCGTAGTCGTCGGCGTTGCGGCCGAGTTTTGCCAGCGCGCGCGACGCCATCAGAATGATGCGGCCGCCGACCTTCTCGACCGCCGAGATCTGCTCCTCGTAGGCGCGGATCACGTCGTCGAGGCTCTTGGCATCCTCGACCGCGAGATGGTCGGTGCCGACACCGGAGAACACCAGCGCGTTGCGCCGCTTCGCGGCTCCGACCGAACGCGTGATCAGCTCCAGCGAGGTCGGCCAGTCCAGCCCCATGCCGCGCTGCGCGGTGTCCATGGCTTCCGCAACGCCGAGGCCGAGGTCCCAGACATGCTCGCGAAAGGCGATGGTCTTGTCCCAGTCGACAGCGGCCGAAAGCCAGGGATCGTTGTCCGCAAAGGGATCGGCGACCGTATGCACGGCCGAGAAGGCGATGCGGTTCAGCGATCCCTCGAGCTTTGCGGGGAAGGTGCGCGAGGCCGCGAGCCGGTAGGTCTCAATCGAGCGATCGGCCTTCGGCAGCTTGAGCGACAATGACGACATCGGCAGGACGGGCTTATTCATGTGTCCCTCCTCAGGCCTTGATCGGGGCGACGTCGATCCAGCGCCGCTCCTTCCAGCTCTTCAGCGCGCATTCGGCGAGCTGTACGCCCTTGACGCCTTCGAGCAGCGTGAACTTGTAGGGCGCATCCTCGTAGACGTGGCGAATGAACATCTCCCACTGCTCCTTGAAGCCGTTGTCGTAGGTGACGTTGTCGGGCAGCTTCTGCCAATCGCCGTAGAAATCGTGCAGCCGCTTCTCGTCGGGGTTCCAGACAGGACGCGGCGTCGCCTGCCGCGCCTGGATCATGCAGTCGGTAAGGCCTGCGACCGCCGAGCCGTGGGTGCCGTCGACCTGGAAGGTGACGAGGTCGTCGCGATAGACGCGGGTTACCCAGGACATGTTGATGTGCGCGATGACGCCACCCTCAAGCTGGAAGGTCGCGTAGGCGGAATCATCCGCGGTCGCCTTGTACATCTTGCCCTGCTCGTCAAACCGCTCGGGAATGTCGGTGTTGCCGATGCAGACCACGCTCTGGACATTGCCGAAGAGATTGTCGAGCACGTAGCGCCAATGGCAGACCATATCGAGGATGATACCGCCGCCGTCCTCGTCGCGGTAGTTCCAGGATGGCCGCTGCGCCTCCTGCCAGCCGCCTTCGAACACCCAATAGCCGAACTCGCCGCGCACCGAAAGGATGCGGCCGAAGAAGCCGGAGTCGCGCAGGAAGGCGATCTTCTTCAAGCCGGGCAGGAACAGCTTGTCCTGCACCGTGCCGTGCTTGACGCCCTTGGCATTGGCGAGCTTGACGACTTCAAGCGCCTCCTCGAAGTTCGTTGCGATCGGCTTCTCGCAATAAACGTGCTTGCCGGCATTGATGGCCTGGGTCAGAAGGCCCGGCCGTGCTTGCGTGGTCGCGGCGTCGAAGAACATGGTGTCGTTGTTGTCGGCGAGCGCGGCGTCGAGGTCGGTGGTCCAGCGCGTGATGTTGAAGCGTTTTGCGAGCGCCTCGATCTTTTCGGCGCTGCGGCCGACCAGGATCGGGTCGGGCATGACGCGATCGCCGTTCTTCAGGCGGACGCCGCCCTGGTCACGGATCGCCACGATCGAGCGGATCAGATGCTGGTTGAGCCCCATGCGGCCGGTGACGCCGTTCATGATGAGGCCGAGGCGTTGGGTGGTCATGCCAATTGCTCCCTAGGTGATTTTGGCTGTTCGAGCGGACGAAGCGCCGACCAGTCCGGATGGACCGACGTCGCAAAGCCCGCAGCATGAAGCGATCCCGTCGGGAGATCGCCGTCGTGAATGGAAAGCCGGATGCCCTGCCCGGCATCGGCGTAGAGATCGGGATGCGCAGCCGCGAAGGCCTGCGCTTCAGCGGTCGGCGTCTCGCCAAAGCCATCGACATAGTGGTGGCCGTTGCGCTCGGCATGGCTGACGCCGATGAAGGCGCCGAGCGCGAGGTCCTGCTGCACGGCCAGGCCGGCCTGACAGGTGAGGTCCTCGCCGGTGACGAAGAATTTTTCGCCGCCCGCGCTCCATTTGGCGGCACGCGTCGCGTTGACGATGGACTTGTAGAGCCCCTTGCAAGACTTTGACGAGATACCGCGATAGCCGAGCGCCCGCGCCGCGGGAAACGCGTCATAGGAATCGTCGGCCTCGTCGATGATGAAACCGCGCGCGGCCAGCGCGCCGAGCGGGGACTGTCGCGTAATGTCGCGCGGCATCGGCTGTTCGATATAGAGCAAGCGCGAAGCGATCGACCGCAGCGCGGGCTCGCGATCGAGCCGGTCGATCAGCGCCTGCAACGCGGCCAGATCGGCATATTGCTCGTTGGCATCGAGCGTCACCTTGTAGTCGCGACCGAGCGTGTCGAGTTCTTTGCCGATGCGCGCCAGCCGCGTTGCGTCGGCAGCGGGATCGCCCGACAGCTTCAGCTTGAAGTAACTCGCACCGGCGTTCTCTCGTACATCGGCAACGCCGCCCTCGCCTTCAACGGTATCGTCGAGGCCGACGGTATGCCTGATGGCAACGCGCGGCAGCGGCTTGCGGCCGGCGAGAAACGTCGTGAGGTCCGCATCCTTCAGGTCTGGCGAAAGCCGCGCATCGATCCCGGCGATGTTGCCGGCCATGCCGTCGAAGAAGTTGGTCTCGGCTCCGCGCAGCAATGCGTCGAGGATCGCCTTGTCGATCTCGGCGGGGCCATAGGCTGCGGCAAGCGCCGGAATGTTCCTCTTCGCACACGTCGCGACCTGCGCGCCGATGCAGGAGGCATGCAGATCGAACGCCGTCTGGAATCCGGACCGTGCGAGATAAAGGCCACGCGCGATATGCAGCGAGTGGCGCAAGCCGTCAACCGTCTGCGCCGGCGACAGCTCTGGCCGCTTGTCGAACCATTTTGGCACAAGCAGTTCGGCGCTGGCGCCAACGGCGGTTCCCCTGCCCTCGACCTCGATCTCCACCCGCACGAACAGCTGCGGCGTCGCGTTGATGGTAACAGCGCCAAAGCGGAACGGCCGCGCGAAATGCACGGGACGCTCGAAGAATGAGATATCTCGCAGCTTCAGGCGCGGCGCCATGGTCTTAGTCCAGCGAACCCTGCGAGAAGAAATGCTTGCGGATGCGTTGCACGAGTTCGGTGAAAACCGGATCGGCCATCACGTCGAGTGAGCGCGGGCGCGGCAGCGGCACGTCGTAGATCGCGGCGACCGCGCCGGGCCGCTCGGTCATCACCAGCACGCGGTCGGCCAGGAACACGGCCTCCGGAATCGAATGCGTGATCAACAGCACCGTCTTCCTGGTCTCGCGCTGAATCCGCATCAGCTCGACATTCATGCGCTCGCGTGTCAGCGCATCGAGCGCGCCGAACGGCTCGTCCATCAGCATGATCCTGGGATCGTGCACCAGAGCGCGGCAGATCGAGGCGCGCTGCTGCATGCCGCCGGAGAGCTGCCAGGGCAGCTTCTTCTCGAATCCTTCGAGCCCGACCAGTTTGAGCAGCGCCTTGGCGCGGGCGAGATATTCGTCCCGCGGCAGCCGCTTCATGTCGATCGGCAGCATCACGTTGGACAGGATGTTGCGCCAGGGCAGCAGCAGCGCGTTCTGGAAGACGATGCCGACATTGCCGTGCGGCTTCGTCACCTTTTCGCCTTCGACCAGCACCTCGCCTGAGGTCGGCGGCAGCAGACCCGAGATCAACTTGAGCAGCGTGGACTTGCCGCAGCCGGACGGGCCGACCACGACAAAGAACTCGCCGTCATTGATGTGGAAATCGAGCGGCCGCAGCGACGGCACGTCGCCGTCGCGCGTCCGGTAGGTTTTCGACACGCCGGATAGTGTGATGCCCGACGCATCGCCGGCAGCCCGGTCGCTCACCAGTCTCAGATGCGCGGCCGGTTGCACGGTTTCACTCACGACTGTCGCAGGTTTCACGAGCCACTCTTCGGCAGGTAATCGTTGGTGTAGAAGGCCTTCGGGTTGTCTTTGGCCTTGGCATCGAGCCCGCCATATTCGACCATCAGGTTGACGCTATCAGTCATGTTCTGGTCGGTGACCTGGAACGGGCGCTTGCTCTTGGTCTCAGCCGTCCGGTACAGCGGAATGGTCAATTCAAAGCCCTGCGTCAGTGTGTCGATCTTGCCGCCCTTCGGGTTGGCATCGAGGATCGACTGCGCGGCCGCCTTCGGCTCCTTCTCGGCGGCTTCGACCGCCTTGGTCGTCGCCGACATGAAACGGCGGACGAGATCGGCATTGGCCTTCACATAGTCGGAGTTGGCGATGATGCCGGAGGAGACCATGTTGATGCCATAGTCGGCGAACTTGATTGGGTAGACGTCCTTGCCGGTGGCGTCCTTGATCTTCATCGACTGGTCCATGACGTAGCCGAGCAGGAGATCAGCCTGGCCGTTGATGACGGCGTTGAGCTTGGTCTGGCCATCGCCGGCAACGGTGGTGAAATCGCTTTCCTTCAGGCCGGTCTTCTTCAGGAACAGCGGCCAGATCTGGGTCATGGAATCGGCCGGCGTGATCGCCACCGTCTTGCCCTTGATGTCTTCGGGCTTCCTGATGTTCTTGTCGACGAGGCCCATGGCGGACATCGGTGAGGTCTGCAGCAGAACGCCGGTCGCAATCACCGGCGCGCCCTTGATCGCGGCGCGCATCATGGTGGGAACGTCGACATAGCCGAAGTCGGCGGTCTTTGCGGCAACCGCCTGCGTGGTCGCAGCCGAGCCGCGGCCTTCCTGGATCTCGAGGTCGATGCCTTCGGCGGCGTAAATGCCCTTGGACTTGCCGTAATAGAACGGCGCGTGCTCGCCATAGACATACCAGTTCAGCATCAGCACGACCTTGTCGGCCGCCTGCGCCGGCGAAACCGCAAACGCCATCAGCGCCACAGACGCAGCCCCAATCCACCGCTTCATCGTCACTCTCCCTTGTCGTTATGTTTCGGCCGTTGTTGGCCGTTGCTTAAATTAAGAAGCGAAAATCACGTCCTCGCGCTGACTGACGTGCCAGGGAATGACCAGCTTCTCGATCCGGTCGACGATCCAGAACAGGATGACGCCGAGCAGCGCGAGGATGACGAGGGCTGCGAACATGGTCGGCAGGTCGAACGTGCCGATCGAGCGCTGCATCACGTAGCCGATGCCGGAATTGGAGCCGACAAACTCGCCGACGACGGCACCGACCACGGCGAGCGTCACCGAGACCTTGAGGCCGGAAAAGATCGCCGGCAGTGCATGCGGCAGGTTCACCGCGCAAAACACCTGGAAGCGGCTGCCCTGCATGGCGCGGGCGAGATCGACCATGTCAGGATCGACCGACTTGAAGCCCTGCACCGCCGAGACGACCACCGGGAAGAAGCCGAGCAGGAACGCCGAGATCACTTTAGGAATAATGCCGAAGCCGAACCAGACCACGAACAAAGGCGCGATCGCGATCTTCGGCACCGATTGGGAGAACACCAGCAGCGGATAGACATAGCTCTCCACCGTCTTCGAGCCCGCGATCAGCATGGCGACGGGAATGCCGAACAGCGCCGACAGCAGGAAGCCGCAGACGGTCGCATAGGTGGTCGGCCAGCACTGGCGCAGCAGCTCGGGCCAATCCGAGCGGAGCACGGCGACGACATCGGCGGGCGACGGGATCTGGTAGGCGGGAATCCTGAACAGCCGGATCGCGAGATCCCAGGCCACGACGATGAAAACCAGGAACAGAAACGGCCGCACCCAGGCCGCATTCAGCATCTTGGACACCGCACTCTGCG
Source organism: Bradyrhizobium diazoefficiens (assembly GCF_016616885.1). NCBI lineage: Bacteria > Pseudomonadati > Pseudomonadota > Alphaproteobacteria > Hyphomicrobiales > Nitrobacteraceae > Bradyrhizobium > Bradyrhizobium diazoefficiens. The sequence goes on from NZ_CP067102.1 coordinate 6,056,812, forward strand.
GCTTCAGCTCAGCCACGCCTCACTCCCGGTCGTCTTTTTCGTTTCCGGGAGAAATTAACCCGTTGGATAAATACTGTCTAGAGGTTTCCCTGTGACGTTTTGCGCCGGTTCCGGGGGCCGAAGTCGTGCGCGAAGGGGTATCGCATGGTTGATGGCAGGACCGTCGCGCCACCCACAGTGTCATTCCCGCGAAAGCGGGGAATCCAGTACGCCGCGGCTTCTCCTCACCTCACCAGCGTCTCTGGAATACTGGATCGCCCGCTTTCGCGGGCAATGACGGCGGAGATTGAGGAAACGGCGGACGATCCGTCGACCAACGCGCGGACCGCCCCGCTACACCGTCTGCGCCACCGCAGCGCGCGACATCGGCGCCTTGGCGATCTCGAACAACGCGGCCGATTGCCCCGTCAGCGCGGCGAGCACGAGGCCGACTATGTGCGCAAGTCGCTCGTCCTTGGCCTTTTTGTCCAGCAGGTCGCGGCCGAAGATCACACTCAGCGTGGCCGAGTTCGAGAGATAGAAGAAGCAGAGGCCCGCGATCGAGATATAGAGCTGCACCGGATCGACCGCGACCTGGAAATCGCCACTCTCGACACCGCGCCGCACCACGGTGCGGATCATCTCGACGAAGGGCGAGTGCATCGACTTGACCTTGGTCGAGCGCTTGAGGTGCTTTGCGCGCGCGAGGTTCTCGGTCTGGAGCAGCGACAGGAACTCGGGGTTGCGCAGGAAGTAACCCCAGGTGAACTCGATCAGCCGCTTGATGGCCTCGGGCGGATCGAGATGTTCGAGATCGAGCCCCCGCTCCTCGCTGCGGATCTTGTCATAGGCGCCTTCCAGCACCGCGAGATAGAGGTCGTCCTTGTTGCCGACGTGGTAGTACAGCATGCGCTTGTTGGCGCCGGCGTTGGCGGCAATGCGGTCGACGCGCGCACCGGCGAGCCCGTGAGCGGAAAACTCCTGCTTGGCAGCCTCGAGAATGCGCAGCCGCATCCCTTCGGGATCGCGCTGCCATTTCAGAGTTCGCTTTGCCTTTGTCGCCAAACCGGGTGCTCGCTGGGTGCTTACCGTATGCCATGTATCACGCCTCCGCCGTCATTGCGAGGAGCGAAGCGACGAAGCAATCCAGACTGCTACCGCGGAGGGATTCTGGATTGCTTCGTTGCGCTCGCAATGTCGGAGGAGAGAACGGCGTCCTAGTCCACCGGCTTCGGCGAGCGCTCCAGCAGCACCGTCTGGATCCCGCAGGTGCCGTTTCGCACGGTCATGATCCGCGTGCCCGGCTTGCGGCCGTTGCGCACTTCGGTGACGTCCAAGCCGGCGCCGAGCATGCGGGCGCGGGTGGCTTCGATGTCGGCGACGCGCCAGCTCAGGCCCCAGAGACGGTCGTGCCGGGAATCCCCGCCCGCGACGGGGCGGCGCACCACTTCGACGATGAGATCGCCGCAGCGGAAGAACATCAGCTGACCCCAGTCGTGGTGCGAGCGGTCGAGTGCCAGATCGAGCCCGAGCCGCGCCCCATAGAGCGCGGCGGCGCGATCGGAATCCTCGGTCGTGATCACGACATGGTCGAGCCCGTCGATCGGCGCGACGTCGGTCGCAACCGACTTCGGACGCTCCTCAGCAAGCTCGAGGAAGAACATGCGCACGCCGCGCGTCAGCTCGGTGGCGGCCCGCGTGCGCTTCCAGTGCAGGGCCGTGCCGGTCGCGGCGTCGCTGCTCTCGACCTCGGCGACGGGATCCGGCTTCAGCGCAACCCGGTCCAGCCGCCGGTGCATCTTGCTCATGTCTGCGACACGAAAGCACAGGCTGGCGAGCACGCCCTCCTGGTCGTCGAGCAGCGCACGCATCCGGTCAGCGGTCGCGGTAAAGCCGCTCGGTGCCATCAATTCGATGGTCATGTTGTCGAGGGTGAACAGCACGCGGTCGGCGCCCTCGCCGGAATTCTGCCAGGCCGGCGCGCGCCCCAGAAGCGTCTGATAGGCCGCCTTGGCCGCACCGATATCCTTGACCAGAGCGACGATGTGATCGAGGCCGGTGATCATGCTTCCCCTTTTTTGATCGACCTGGAACCTTGGGCCGAAAAACGGCATTTGTCCGGACTTGGCATTACCCGGTGATGGTCGTATTCCGGCCCCATGCTGACCTCAAGCACATCGGGGCGGTTTTGCGAATATTTTCAGCGTCCCAGACGCGGAACCGGTGTTAGAGTAATCTCGCCGGCCGGGACCACCAAGCGCATCACGGACAAGCAATGCAGGCTCTCTTTATCGGACAGACTTATATCGACGTCGTCTTCATCACCGACCACATGCCGACCGGCGACGAAAAGCACGTGGCCTCCGACTACGCGGTCTCTTTCGGCGGCAACGCGGTCACGGCGGCGTTCTGCTGCGCCAAGCTCGGCATCGTGCCCGACCTGATCGCCACCGCGGCCAATGACTGGCTGGGGCGTATGTTCCAGGACATGTGTGCGAAATATGCGATCTCGCTGCACGGGCGGAAGGTGAACCAGTCCTCGCTCTCCTTCATCATGCCGAAGGACGGCAAGCGCGCCATCGTGCGCTGCCGCGACGACGAGCACATCCACCCCTTTCCGATGCTCAATCTCGGCGGCTGCCGCGCGCTGCATGTCGACGGCCACCAGCCCGATGCCGCGATCCACTATGCCAAGGTCTGCCGCGAAGCCGGCATCCTGACCTCGCTCGACGGCGGCGGTCTGCGCACCAACACGCACGAGCTGCTGGAGTTCATCGACGTTGCGATCGTCGCCGAGCGGCTGTGCGAGCAGATGGATCTGACGCCGGAGAAAATGCTCGATTATCTCAAGGGCCGCGGCTGCAAGATCGGCGGCATCACCATGGGTGAGAAGGGCCTGCTCTGGTACGACGAAACTGGGACGGTCCAGGTGATGCCGGCGATGCCGATCCCGCGCGAGCGCGTGATCGACACCAACGGCGCCGGCGACGTCTTCCACGGCGCCTATGTCTATTCCTACCTCGCCCATCCCGGCAAAAGCTGGCGCGAGCATTTTGATTTTGCCCGCGCCGCCTCGACCTTCAAGATCCAGCGCCTCGGCAACGAGGCCGGCCTGCCGACCCTTGTCGACATCGCCAAAGTCAGGCACGAGTTCGAGGTCAAGGTCTAGACTTCGAAGGGGTCTTTCATGGGGCGCGTCTTCGTCGCCGGCAGCATCAACATGGATGTGGTGGCGACCGCCGATCGCCACCCCAGGGTCGGCGAGACCGTCGCCGGCCGACAGGTGCTGTATTTTCCGGGCGGCAAGGGTGCGAACCAGGCGGTCGCGGCATCACGGCTCGGCGCAAAGACCACGCTGATCGGGCGGCTGGGCACTGACGCGTTCGGGGCCGAGCTGAGGACGTTCCTCACGGCGCAGGGCATCGATCCCGGCTCGATCAAGGAGACGCCCGAAACGCACACCGGCACCGCGATCATCACGGTCGCCGCCTCCGACAACACCATCGTCGTCATTCCCGGCAGCAATGCGCTGGTCAGCGCCGACGACGTTGCGGATGCGCCGCTGGCGAAGGGCGATGTCGCCGTCAGCCAGTTCGAAATCCCGCTGCCGACGATCGCCGCATTCTTTCAACGTACACGCGCGGCCGGCGCGACGACGCTGCTCAACCCGGCACCGGCGCAAAAGATGTCCGGCGAGCTGCTTGCACTCGTGGATATCCTCGTGCTGAACGAGACCGAGCTTGGCTTCCTCGCCGGCGTGGAGTTGTCTGACAGCGACGAGGCCGCAAAGATCATCGCGGTCGCGCGAAAACTTCAGGCGCGGCAGGACCAGACCATCTGCGTCACGCTCGGCAAGCGCGGCGTGCTCGCGCTCGCTGCCAGCGAGGAGTTTGCGGTGCCGGGTCGCGTGGTGAAGGCGGTCGACACCACCGGCGCCGGCGATTGCCTTGTCGGCGCGCTCGCGTCCCAGCTCGCCGATGGTGTGCCCTTGCGCGCAGCCCTCGCCTTCGCCAACGCTGCCGCCTCGATCAGCGTGCAGCGCATGGGGGCCGGACCGTCGATGCCGATGGCCGCGGAAGTGGCGGCCGTGCTCAGCACAGGCTGATCACGCCAGCGCACTCTTCAGGTCAAACTTTTCATCCGCGGCCTGCTCCGGCGTGATCGAGCGATCCATGGCCTGCAAGCGGCGGCCGAACATGTGATCGCCGGCGCGGTTGATCGATTCGATGCCGAGCAGCTTGTCGCCGTGATAGCAGAACACGGAGAACGCCTTCTTGCCGGGATCGCCGCGCAGCACGACGCGGTCGTAGCCGGTGGTGAGACCTGCGATCTGGAGCTTGTCGTCGCCCTGGTCACTCCAGAACCAGGGATGGCTGTCATAGGGTTTCCTGTCGCTGGTCAGACGCGCCGCCAGAGAGCGGGCGTGGTCGGTGGCGTTCTGCACCGATTCCAGCCGCTGCGAGCCACCGAAGCGCGGGCTTGCGAACAGCGCACAATCGCCGATCGCCGAGATGTTGGGATCGGCCGTCGAGAGATATTCGTCGACGATAATGCCGGCGGCAACAGGCAGCCCCGCCTCGGCCGCAAGCTCGATGTTCGGCAGCACGCCGACCCCGACCACGACGAGGTCGGCGGGGAGATGCCGTCCGTCGCTCAAGGAGACGCCGGTGACCTTGCCGCCCTCGGCCTCGATCGAGGTCGCCTGCACACCGAGGTGAATGCGGATGCCGGCCTCGCGATGCCGCGCCTGAAAATAGTCCGAGACCTCCGCCGTCACTGCACGGGCCATCACCCGCGGCGCGAGCTCGAGCACGTCGACTTCGAGCCCTTTGATGCGCGCGGTGGCGGCGAATTCGAGGCCGATGAAACCGGCGCCGATCACCACGACCCGCGTCTTCGACGGCATGATCTTTCGCAGCGCCTCGCTCTCGTCCAGGATGCGCAGATATTTCACGTCGGGCAAATTCGCATTCGGCAGATCAAGGAGCCGGTTGCGCGCGCCGGTCGCCAGCACGAGGTGGCCGTAGGCAAGCATCTCACCCGATGCGAGCAGCACCTTGCGCCCAGCGCGGTCGATCGAGACGGCGCGGCCGGCGATCAGCTCGATTGTCTGGTCGTGGTAAAATTTCTCCGGCCGGAACATCAGGCTCTCCGGCCCGGCCGAGCCCTTGATGTAGGCCTTGGACAGCGGCGGCCGCTGATAGGGCAGATGCGGCTCGTCATTGATCAGGCAGATGCGGTCGGAAAAACCCGCCTGGCGCAGGGATGCCGCGACCTGGTAGCCACCATGGCCGGCACCGACAATGATCACAGGACCATCCGTCATTGGACAGCCCATTTCCGCAAGACATGAGCGTCACCCATGTCGTCTCCTCTCTCGCTGATTTTGGCTTGCTCGCCCAAGAGGAGCCGGCGCTCGTGTCCGTCCCTAAACGAAGGCGGCCCATTTGAGCCGATCATTCCGGCTTTCGCAAGGGCCATACACGGGGATTGTCTCCCCTCGCCTTCTGCGATTTAGTTGCAGCAACGAACCTCTAACCGGGGATTCTCCGATGCCAGCTCCCGTCTCCCAACCCGATGATCCCGCGCTGCTGCGGATCGACGGTCCGATCGCGACCATCACGCTCAACCGCCCCGCCGCGTTCAACTCGGTCAACCTTGCAATCGCGCAAAAGCTCGAACAGCTCGCGGCCACTATCGAAGGCGACGACGCCATCAGGGTCGTGGTGATCGAGGGCGAAGGCCGCGCCTTCTCGGCCGGCGGCGATCTGCAGACGATTGGTGCGGCGGCTGAAGCCAACACCGTGACGCCGGTGGTCGGCGAGCTGCTCAAGCACTATCATTCCTTCATCGAGATCATCCGGCGCATGCCAAAAATCTCGCTGTCGAGCGTGCACGGCTCAGCCGCTGGCGCCGGCATGGGGCTGGCCTTCGTCACCGATCTCTGCATCGCTGCGGAAGATGCCAAGTTCACGCCGGCCTATGCCAAGATCGGCGTGTCACCGGATGGCGGCTCGACGGTCGGGATCGTCGCCACGGTCGGCTCGCGCCGGGCCCTGCAGATCTTCCTGGCCGAGGACAATATTACGGCGCAGCAGGCCTATGAATGGGGCCTCGTCGCCAAGACCGTTCCCGCGACCGAGTTGAAAGCTGCGACGCGGCAGCTCGCCGAGCGGCTGGCGCAGAATTCGCCGGCAGCCATCGCCGGCACCAAATCCCTCGTCTACGCAGCCGCCACCACGCCCATAAAACAGCAGCTCGATGCCGAGGAGCACAAGATCATCATGGCGATGAACACGTCGGAGTTTCGCGTTGCCGTGAAGAAGTTCACGAGCAAAGGGAAGTAAGTAGCCCTTCACTTGGGACAGATGTAGCCCGTCCCCGCCGGCGATTTGAAGCAACCGACCGATTCCGGCAGCACCTTCTGCGGCAGCCACAGCACCACGCTCGGGAAGTAGATCGCAAACGCGATGGTCGCGAAGAACACAACATAGATCGGCAGCGCCGCGCGTAACGCCTTTGCAAAACTGACGCCGACGAACTTCGACGCCATCAGCAGCACCAGCCCGTAAGGCGGCGTGATCAGGCCAAAGGCGAGCGTCGCAATCAGCACCACGCCCATATGGACGCCATTGATGTCGCCGGCTTCCGTCAGCGTGTTGACCAGCGGCATGAAGATGATGATGGTCGGCACCGGCTCGATGAAATCGCCGACCACGGTGAAGAGCAGCACCATCAGCAACATGATCAGGTGCGGGTCGTTGCCCGCGATCGAGGTGATCATGTCGGCGATGTAGCTGGCGCCGCGCAGATAGGCGAGCATCCAGCCGAAGGCGTTGGCAGCGCCAATGGTGATCAGCGGCAGCGAGAAGATCAGGCCGGCAAGGCAGAAATCATACGGGATCTTCCTGAAGTGACCGCGGTTGAGCGCGGGGATCACGACCAGGATGATCCAGACCACGGCGACGACGCCGGCCTCCGTCGGCGTGAACCAGCCGGTCAGGATGCCGCCCAGCAAAATCACCGGGATCATCAGCGGCAGGGCCGCATCGCCGGCCGCGAACACGATCTGCCGCAGCGGCGCGCGCGGCTTGCGCAAGCCCGACGGGCCGAAGAAATAGCAATAGATCATCAGGCCGAAGCCGATCATCAGGCCCGGCACCACGCCTGCCATGAACAGGCCAGCGATCGAGACGTTGCCGACCGCGCCGTAGACCACCGCGGTGATGCTCGGCGGCACCAGGGCCGCGATGGTCGAGGCCGACGCGATGATCGCGGCGATGAAGGCGGGCTCGTAGCCTTCGCGCTTCATCGGGCCGCCGAGCGCGCGGCTCATCACGGCGACGTCGGCGGTGGTGGAACCCGACATTTCCGAGAAGAACATGCTGAAGACGACCACGACCTGCGACAGCCCGCCCCTGATATGCCCGACCAGCGACACCGAGAGATTGGCTATTCGCACGACGACATTGGCCGAGCTCATGAGCTCGCCGACCAGCAGGAAGAACGGGATCGCCAGCAGCGCCTCGGAATCGACGCCGTCAAAGATCTTCTGGATGATCGCCGCGAGCGAGACGTCCGACAGGATCGCGCCGATGAACACGCCGGCCAGCAGCGAGAATGGCACGGGCACGCCGAGATAGCCGAACGACAAGAAGCAGATCGACATCAACGCCAGGACAATGGGTGCGCTCACGGCTGCGCCCCCATCTGCGCTTCGGTGACGATGGGCGCGGCATCCTCATCCGGCGGCTCCGGATGGTCGAAACCGTTGCGCAGGCCGTTGACGAGCTGCTCGATGGTGAACAGGCCGACCAGGATGCCGGAGAGCGGAATGATCGCGTAGAGCGAGGCGATCGGCGTGCCCGACGGCAGGCGGAAGCTGCCGAAACCGCGCAGATAGTTCTGGTAACCGTACCAGATCAGGCAGAAGGCCACGCCGAGCACGATCAGGCGGATGATGACTTCGACGATGACCCTGGGCACGCCATGCATCGCCTCGGAGATCGCGGTGAGATAGAGGTGATCGTTGCGCCGGGTCGCCACCGCCGTTCCGATGAAGATCGCATAGATGAACAGCGTCGAGGTGACTTCCTGGAGCCACAGCCAGGGATGGCCGATGGTGCGGGTAACGATGTCGGCGGTCACCGACAGCGAGAAACCGAAGCACAGCAGCCCGCAGAGGATCATGAGCGCGAGCTCGAGCCAATCGAGCCAGCGCCATTTCAGGTGGCGCTGGCGCTGCAACACGAGCTTGTCGGCGATGGCCATCAATGTCCTCGTCGTCCCGGAGCTATCGCATGTGACAGCTGGAAAGCTGCCGAACTTGCTCGGCCTGCATGGTTCGAGACGCCCGCTCTGGCGGGCTCCTCACCATGAGGGTCTGAGAACCCGCCGCAAAGCGCAACCTCATCCTGAGGGCCCGCCCCAGGCGGGCGTCTCGAAGGATGGCTGCGGGCGACCTAATTGATCGACCGGATCAAATTCTTGATCTTCTCGGCATGCGGGCCGAGCTCCTTGGCGAGCTTGTCGAGATAGGGATCGGCGATCGCCGCAAAGCTTTTCTTGTCGACGTTATCGACGACCTTGACGCCTATCTTCTTCAGCTTCTCGGCCGCCGCGCGTTCGAGGTCGAACGCCTTCGCCGGCTCCTTGGTGCTGATCTCGTTCGCCGCGGTCTGGACCCAGCCCTTCTGCTCGGCCGAGAGGCTCTGCCAGAGCTTGTCGGAGACGAACACCAGCGCGTTGTTGGCCTCGTGCTCGGTGATGTTCAGCACCGGCGCGACCTCGTAGTGCTTGTTGACGAGGTAGACGTTGATGCTGTTCTCGGCGACGTCGACCACGCCGGTCTGCAGGCTCGTATAGACGCTGCCGAACGGCATGTGCACGGTCTGGGCGCCGTAGGCCGGGAACATGGTGTCCTCGGTCGCCGTCGCCTGAACGCGGACCTTCAGGCCCTTGATATCAGCCACATTGTGAATCTCCTTCTTGGAGTACATGTGGCGAACGCCCTGCGATCCCGTGCCGATCAGGTGCAAGCCCTGCGTGGTCTCCTCGATCATGGCCTTGAGCGCCTCGAACACTTTCGGATCGGCAAGCCCCTTGATCACATGCTGTTCGTCGCGGAACAGATAATGCAGCGACATCACGCCGGCCTGCGGCGAGATCGTCGCGGTGTTGGCCGAGGAGACGATGGAGAATTCGACGTCGCCGGATTTGACGAGCTGGAGCACCTGCGGCTCCTGCCCGAGCTGCGCGCCCGGATACTGGTCGATGATCATGGTGCCTTTGCTCAATTCCTTGAGCTTGTCGGCAAAGAGGTCGCCGGCGATCGAGTAGCCGGTATTGCGGGGCTGGTCATAGGCGAAGCGATAATGCTTCACCTCCTGCGCCGCGGCGTTCGTGACGAACAGCATGGCGGCCGCAGCCACCAACGCACGCATGGATCGTGCAATCATCGTCTCCCCCTGTGTTATCGCCCGCCGCTTTAAGCGGTCTGAGCGCTCGTTGGTTGTCAGCCCTTACTCAGTCGTCTTCCCAGTCCTCTGCATAAAGTCGAAGTCGCAGCCCTCGTCGGCCTGCATGATGGTCTCGTTGAACAGCCAGGCATAGCCGCGGCGTGCTTCATCGGGCGCAGCAGTCGGCTTCAAGGCGGCGCGCCGCCGCTCCAACTCGGCAGCATCGACCAAAAGCTCGATGCTGCGCCTGGCCACATCCAGGCTGATCCTGTCGCCGTTCTGCACCAGCGCCAGCGGCCCGCCGACCGCGGATTCCGGCGTGATGTGCAGCACGATGGTGCCGAACGCGGTGCCGCTCATGCGCGCATCCGAAATGCGCACCATGTCCTTGGTGCCACCCCGCGCAAGCTTCTTGGGGATCGGCAGATAGCCGGCCTCGGGCATGCCCGGCGCGCCCTTGGGGCCGGCATTGCGCAGCACCAGCACGTCATCAGAGTTCACGTCGAGATCGGGATCGTCGACCCGCAAGGTCATGTCCTCGACGGACTCGAACACGACGGCCCGTCCCGTATGCTGCAACAGCCTGGGGCTCGCGGCCGACTGCTTGATCACGGCACCGCGCGGCGCGAGGTTGCCGTGCAGCACGGCAAGACCGCCTTCCTTCTTGATCGGATTGTCGCGGGAACGGATGGCGTCCTGGCCCGGCACGTCCTCGGCATTCGCAACGACATCGCGCAGCGTCTGGCCGCTGATGGTCTTCGCATCGAGATCGACCAGATCGCCGAGCTGCGCCAACAGTTTCGGCACGCCGCCGGCGTGATGGAAATGCTCCATATAATGCTCGCCTGATGGCTTGAGGTCGACCAGCACCGGCACCTCGCGGCCGATCTGGTCGAATGCTTCGAGATCAAGCCGGTGCGGCGAGCGATGTGCCATCGCGGTCAGGTGGATCAGGCCGTTGGTCGAGCCGCCGATCGCCTGAAGCACGACCTGGGCATTCTTGAAAGACGCCGGCGTCAACAGCTCGCTCGGCTTCGGCCCATTGGTCTTGGCCATTTCAGCGGCAAGCCGGCCGCTCGCCTCGGCCAGGCGGAAACGCTCGGCGTGCGGTGCCGGTATCGTCGCGCTCATCGGCAGCGACAGGCCCATGGCTTCGATCATGCAGGCCATGGTCGATGCCGTGCCCATCACCATGCAGGTGCCGACGGATGGCGCAAGGCGGCCGTTCACCGCCTCGATCTCGACATCGTCGATTTCGCCGGCGCGATACTTGCCCCACAGCCTGCGGCAGTCGGTGCAGGCGCCGAGCACCTCTCCCTTGTGATGGCCGACCACCATCGGACCGACGGGAATGACCACGGTCGGCAGGTCGGCGCTGATCGCCGCCATCACCTGCGCCGGCAAGGTCTTGTCGCAGCCGCCGATCACGATCACCGAATCCATCGGCTGGGCGCGGATCATCTCCTCGGTGTCCATCGCCATCAGATTGCGCAGATACATCGAGGTCGGATGCGCGAAGCTCTCAGCGATCGAGATGGTGGGGAACACGAACGGCATCGCGCCCGACAGCATCACGCCGCGCTTGGCGGCCTCGATGATCTCAGGAACGTTGCCGTGGCAGGGATTGTAGTCGCTGTAGGTGTTGGTGATGCCGACGATCGGGCGCTCCAGCGCGTCGTCGGAATAGCCCATGGCCTTGATGAACGCCTTGCGCAGGAACAGCGAGAAGCCGGCATCGCCATAGCTCGTCAGACCCTTGCGCAAACCACTCGTCATCATGCCACTCCTTACCTGCCATTGTGGTACAGCCTGCCCCCCGATTGTCAATAAGACAGGGCCACATCGCCGCGCTTTCTGCTCCTGAGGCCGTCAGCAGACGCAAATTATTGACAATCTGGCCTCTCCCTGCTCCACAAGGCAGACCGGCGAGGCGCCGGAGGCTGAGGGCATGTCCGACATTCGCACCGCAGACGCCATGCCGCTCCGGCGCGACGATCCGGACGACGTCGTCGCGCGGCTGGAGGAGGACATCATCTTCGGCCGCCTGCCGCCCGGCGCGCGCCTGACCGAGGACGCGCTGATGTCGCGCTACGGCACCTCCAGGCACTTCGTGCGCCAGGCGCTGGTGGATGCGGAGCGCCGCGGCATCGTCCGCCGCGAGAAGAATGTCGGCGCCACCGTGCGGTTCTATTCGGCCGAGGAGGTCCGGCAGATCTACGAAGTCAGGGAGATGCTGACGCGGCAGGCCGCGCTGATGATCCCCCTGCCCGCGCCGCAAGGCCTGATCGACGAACTGACTGCGCTGCAATTGCAGTATTGCGCGAAGGCGGACGTGCAGGATTTGCGTGGCATCCACGAAGCCAACGATGCCTTCCACGTCGCGCTGTTTTCGGCCTGCGGCAATCCCTATCTGGTGCGCTCCCTTCAGGACTATATGAACCTGACATTGCCGATGCGCGCGAAGAATCTCGCCGACGGCGAGGGCCTCGCGCAGTCGCGGCGCCAGCACGAATTGATGATCGAGCTGTTGAAGGGCCGCGACAGCTGGGCGCTGGCCCAGCTCTGCGTCGACCACATGCAATTCAGCAAGTCGGATTATCTGGCAAGGATTGCGGGCGAGGAAGGGCGCTAGCGCTCACGCGATTGTCGGCGCGGCAGCAGCCAATACGGATAAACCTCGCGCCGGCAACGGAACCGGCGGAACTCATCCGATCAAATCGCTAATCTTTTGGTAGAATCATCTAAACCGCTCAACCAATTAACCGGTTGTTAGAAGATACTATCGCAAATGGTTTCAGAGAGAAAGAACAACCATGCCGGGTTGCATTGCCCGGAGCAATCAGATGAATGTATCCGGTTTCCTGATCGCAGTGACCTTCGGCGGAGCATTTTTCGCCATTGAGTATGGGTTGTACTACCATTAACCCAGACGTTCTGATCAGCGCGTTCTCCACAGAACATAGGAGGGCCCGAGCAGCAGTCCGACATGCGCTGATCAATCCGGACTCGGCAAAATTCGGCACACTCCGTTCAGTCGAGGCCGACGCGGCGAGGTATGTCTGTGGCGCTGTCAACGCGAGGGACAAGTCCGGCCAATCCGTCAACGCCGCGTTCGTCTACACTGTGGCCATCGATTTTGCCCGCATCGATGACGACGGACGGATCACGCAATATCAATCGGGATACAGACCTTGCCCCACTGGAGAGGGCAAGGTCGTGCAGCAGCGGCCGGCTGTGTCGCCCGGGCTGACGTCGGTCGTCGAGGCCGTTCAGAAAGTCGCCCCTGAAGTACAGATTTCGGTTGCGCCCGTGCTGACGACGCCCGCACCCTCGGCGGGCGGATCGTCGTCTGGTGGGACAATGGAGCAGCAGGTCCGCGAACTGGCCGCCCGGACCGTTCCGCCGGATGCTGCCAATAGACATCAGCCAAATCCGGCCGGCACGCGTGAGGTTGCCAAGGAGAGTGAGTGGCACGCAGATCGGCCGCCCACCGCGTGGCCCAAATTCCCTCCGGATCACGCGCTTGCGAAGCCAACCCGGAAGCGAACCCCGTCCGAAGCACTAAAGCTCGCGAAAGACGTAGAGGACCGCTGGAAACAGGCGGAGCCGTCGGCCGACGTCTCGATGCGTCCTTCAGCGGAAGACATTAACGAGGCATGCAGGGCGCTGCTCACGATTGATCCAAAGGATATCGAATATCCAAAGGCGTGGGCAGCTTTCACGCGATTGCAAAAGATAAGTCGCGATATCGCCGCCGGGTGATCTCGGTCCGCGTTGCATCCAGCAACGATCGCAGCCATTGGTAAGTCATTTCGCGCTGTAGTTGGATTTTTGATCGCAGGGCGCCTCTCTTAGGTTGTCCGACGAAGTTCTGCTGAAACAAATAGCTGCTATCGTGGATTTTGGGTCATTAGCCCTGTGCCTTTTTCTTGCACCGACAAGCAACTGAGCCAGCCGCCTCTGAGCGTTTGAATGAGGTCGGCTCGTGAACGAGCTCACATTGTGCAGCCATCAATGGGGCTAAGGTCATCCGGAAATTCGCGATGGAAATATTTCCATAGCGACAGTCAAACGATGGGGGTGATCATGCCCACCATACTCGACCTGCTCTACGTCGAATATTGCCGCGCCCGTCTCGCTGAAATGCGGAAGCAGCTGCTGATCGCGGGTAAAAATCCTGAAGTCCGAGAAGCGGACTACGATCCTGCTGATCAGGGTGGTGCCGGCACGACAGACGCGCAGCACGAATTCGGTCGCGGCGAGGCGGATGGAAGAGGCCACTAAACAAGAGCCTCTCCTTAGCGCAGCGGACTCCTCGGATTTTAAGGTAGTATTTTAAGGAGGGCGTGATGCCCGAGACATTGGAAAGCCTGTTGTGGTGTGCCGCGCTTGCGACGTGGCTGATGCTTTTATTCGGGCTCATAAGCGAGCGCCTGAAGCCGCTCTCAAAACTCATTAGCCGATTGCTCGAGGAAGCTTTCAAGCTCAAGGCGAAGTGACGCAGTGACGGCCTCATAGGTACGGCTTGGCAGCGTTGACGGCGCCGAGCTGTCATCGCCCGGATATCAGGCTGCGGGAGAGGCTGAAAATCAAGCTGTTATCCTGCCAGCTTCCGATCGAGGGAGAACCGGCCGCCTCCGGTGACAAAGATCAACATAGCGCCTCCCATTATCGAGATATTCTTCAAAAAATTATTGTACTGACCGATCTGCTGCGGACCGGGATACTCCCAGTAACGATGGGCGATCGCAGTAGCCAGCAATACAAACAGAAAAACCACCACCGCGCAGTAGCGCGTACCAATGCCGAGTATCAAACCAGCCGACATCAGCACCTCCAGCGCAACCGTCATCGTCGTGAACAGCTCAGGCGCCGGAACGTGCAGCGACCTGAAATAACCCACTGAGCCGCTGAAGTTGGTAATCGCTCCGTACGCGCTTCCAACAAAGATCCATGCAAGCAGGACGCGGCCGATCAGAATCAGGAGGTCGGCATTCTTGGTGGCGGACTCGTCGACCCGAGATGCAAGCGAGTGAGAGCGGAATAGCATGGCCTTTGCCCTATCGTTCTGCTGTCGGAGGGCGGCACTTGAATGTCGATGGTAATACCACGATCGGCGAACCGGATGAAGAGCAATCGCCGGGCTGTATGGTGGTTGTCCACCAAGCGCGCTCGTCCAGGGACACGCTGGAGTGGATGCTGTGGGGACAGCACGAGCTGATGATCGAGCTACTCAGAGGCCGCGACAGCTGGGCGCTGGCGCGGCTGTGTGTGGATCACATGCAGTTCAGCAAGTCGGATTATCTCGCAAGGATTGCGAGCGAGGCCGGGCGCCAATCGCCAAACTCCTGATGCAGGCATCGTCACGGAACGCCAATGGCCCGGACGCGTTGAAAGGCAAAGTAAGCTCGGTCCTGCTTCGGACGCGGCAGGCGCAGTTTCTCGGAGCACGTCGCGCCCAAGGGAAGCGCTGACCGAGCAGGCTTGAACAATGAGGGTCTGCGAAGCGATGCGGGCCGGTTTGTTCATCGCATTGATTGCAGCGGCTTGGCTCGGCGGACAGGTCCAGGATTCCCTCGCTCAAAAGCCGCCGCCCGCGTCTCCGAGCGATTCCACGAAGGCGTCGCCGAGAAAGGAAGCCACCCCCAGGAAGGAAACGGGACGATCTGCGGACCCGTATACGGTGGGATTCGTAACAGGTACGCCGCAATGCACTGAATTCGCGATCGCTCAGGACATTGCGACCACGCTCGCTACCGGCCAAGAGACCGGCCCTCACGGCGAGGTCGCCTTGCGGGTTCTGCCCATCGTGGGAAACGACGGTATTCGCAACGTCCTTGATGTGCTCACGCTTGCTGGTGCCGACGTGGCGATCGCGCCTGTCGTCCTTGTCGATCGGCTCCGGGAGACAAGGACCTTTGGAGATATCTCCGACAGGCTGACCTACATTGCCCCGCTCCATATCGAAGAGTTCCATCTTCTCGCGCGGCCGGAGATCGGAAGCCTGGCGGAACTGGCGGGAAAGAGGGTCAATCTCGGGGACGACGGCAGTGCCAGCGCCATCCTTGGCCGCGAAGTGTTCAACCGTCTGGGCGTCAAGATCAGCGAGTCGAACCTGGGACCGGAGGCGGCGCTGGATGGTCTGAGGAAGGGAGATCTCTCCGCCGCTCTGTTGGTCTCTGGAAAGCCGGTGAGCTTCCTGACGCAGATCTCGCAGTTCGATGGTATTCGCCTCCTGCCCATCCCCTACTCCAAAGAGCTGCTGCAACAAGATTATCTGCCATCGACGCTTCGCCATCAGGACTACCCGAATATCATCGCGGCCGAAGCAAGCGTCGACACGATCGCGATTAAATCCGCTCTCTTGGCCTACAACTGGCCGATCGGCAACGAGCGATATCGGTTGCTGGATTTGTTCGTCCAGACATTGTTCACGCGCTTTCCCGAGTTTCTCGGCGACGGGCATCACCCTAAATGGCGCGAGGTGAACCTGGCCGCGTTGCTTCCCGGATGGCGACGATTCCGACCCGCGGAGCGCTGGCTCCAGCAGCAATCGGGGGGCGAGGCCGCGCTTCGCAAGGCGTTCGGCCGGTTCCTCGAGAGAAAGCCAACCGCCAGTCCGCCCGACCGTGAAGAATTGTTCCGGGATTTCCTGCGCTGGAGAGAACGCAATCCGGCCAAGTGAGCGAACTTTGGCAAACGAACCTCGGGAGGTGTCGATGCGCAAAGCGTTGGTGAGCGCAGCCCTGGTTGCGTTGCTCGTCTTGATCGCCGATGTGAGGCGTCCCGCGGCCCAATTTGCTCCCTTCTGGCCACAAGCGCCGCAGCAGCTCCCACCGGCCAGCGCGCCACCGGCCGACAATGTCGAGCAAACCAGGACAGCTCCTCATCGAAGCCGCAAGGCGCACAGAAAACACGAAGTCATTCGTCCGCCGCCAAATCAGCGGGAGGTCGCGGAAAAAAGCGGATACAAGCGGGTCAGCGATCTCGTGAACTTCCCGAAGTTCTTTCCGGGACTTGGCATCATCTTCGTCAAGCCCGACACTTTGCCGCTGGGTCCATTCCTGTGCTTCGATCGCAGGGATCGTCTGGTCGCGACCGTGTATATGGTCCCGATCAAGGACATCGACGATCACAAGTCATTGGAGGGAGCGGGATCAGCGCGGCCAGTCGACCACGTCAGCATCTACTTCAACCCGGGCCACCCCGGTGTGGATGTGCCGCATTACCATGTGGTGCTCTGGCATGTGACCAAACAGCAGGAAGCACGGGTTGCGAAATGACGACGTGCACCGCAAGCCGGGCGCTCGGCCCGGCCGCCGCAATTGCGAGGAATTGACGAGCGCGACGCCTAGCGCTTGGTCCAATCGATAATCCGGCTTGCGTCGCCGTCGAACTCGTTGCTGCAGAACGCGCCGCCCTGGTAGTGGTCGCCGACCGGATCCGGCTTCAGCTTGGCCTGCTCCGCCATGGCGTGCGCCACATGGTCCTCGGAGCGGCCGGTGGGGCGATAGCCGAATTCGTAGGCGCGGTGGTTGTCCCACCAGGCGCGCTCATTCAGCGATACGCCATAAAACACCTCGAAATGAATGTCGGGATGCTCGAGCCCGATCTGGCAGAGCTGCACGAGGTCTTCCGGCTTCAGCCAGATCGAGATCCGGCGAAGGTCGAGCGGCACGTCACCAAAGTTGCCGATGCGCAGGCAAGTCACTTTCAGGCCGTGCTTATCGGCATAGAGCGCGCCGAGTGCTTCGCCGAACACCTTGCTGACGCCATAGCGGCCGTCTGGGCGCGCGGTGACGTCGGTGTCGATCCTGCGGTGGCGCGGATAGAATCCGACGGCATGGTTCGAGGATGCGAACACCACGCGCTTGACGCCCTTGCGGTAGGCGGCCTCGAACAGATTGTAGCCGCCGATGATGTTGGCCTGGAGAATGTCGTCCCACGGGCCTTCGACCGAATAGCCGCCGAAATGGATGATGCCGTCGACGCCTTCGCAGAGCGCCTCGCATTGCGCGAGGTCGGCCAGGTCCGCCGCCTTGAACTGCTCGTTCGGCCCGAGATCCTTGGGCGGGCGGATGTCGCTGAGCAGAAGGTCCGGATAGATCGGCGGCAGCAGTTTCCGCAGGTGCGTTCCGATTCCGCCCGAAGCTCCCGTCATCAAGATGCGCGGCATGTCTTTCCTCGTATTTGGCGACCGATTTGCGGTCGTTGATCACTGATGGTAGCAGACCTGGATAGAGGGAACGTAACAACGAGAATTGCACATGAACGATGCATCGTCCCGCACTCGAGGCTGGCAACCGGCGACCTATTACCCCGATCCGGCGATAAAAGCACTGGACCCCCGCTTCGAAAAATACTGGCTAAAACTTTCGGCGGTGGAACGGCTGGCGACCGGCCTGCGCTGGGCCGAGGGGCCGGTCTGGTTCGGCGACGGGCGCTATCTGCTCTGCAGCGACATCCCGAACCAGCGCATCATCAAATGGGAGGAAGAGACCGGCGCGGTCTCGGTTTTCCGAAAGCCCTCGAATTTTGCCAACGGCAATACCAGGGATCGTCAGGGCCGGCTGGTCACCTGCGAGCACGGCGGCCGTCGCGTGACCCGCACCGAATATGACGGCGAGATCACTGTGCTGATGGATTCATTCGGCGGCAAGCGGCTGAACTCGCCGAACGACGTCGTGGTCAAGTCCGACGGCTCGATCTGGTTCACCGATCCCACCTTCGGCCTGCTCGGCAATTACGAGGGCTACAAGGCGGAGCCCGAGATCGACCCGAACGTCTACCGGCTCGATCCCGTGACCCGCAGGGCGACGATGGTCGCCGAGGGCGTGCTTGGGCCGAACGGGCTGTGCTTCTCGCCCGACGAGAAGATCCTGTACGTGGTGGAATCCCGCGGCGTGCCGAACCGCAAAATCCTCGCCTATGACGTCTCGGCTGACGGCACCACGATCTCCAACAAGCGCGTCCACATCGACGCTGGTCCCGGCACGCCGGATGGCATGCGCTGCGACATCGACGGCAATCTCTGGTGCGGTTGGGGCATGGGCGATCCCGAACTCGACGGCGTGGTGGTGTTCGCGCCCGACGGCGTCATGATCGGCCGCATCGCGCTGCCCGAGCGCTGCGCCAATCTCTGCTTCGGCGGCGTCAAGCGCAACCGCCTGTTCATGGCGGCGAGCCAGTCGATCTACGCGCTGTATGTGAACACGCAGGGGACGGTGGGGGGATAGGCGCCGGCCCTCCTCCGTCATTGCGAGCGAAGCGAAGCAATCCAGAATGTTTCCGTGGAGACAGTTTGGATTGCTTCGTCGCCAGCGCAAAATTGCTTCGCAATTTTGTCGCGGGCTCCTCGCAATGACGACCCAAAACAAAAAACGCCGGAGCGGTTGTCCGCTCCGGCGTCATTGTGTTCAGACGCTCAAACTTACGCAGCGTTGAAGCCGGCGACGGCCTTCACTTCGAGGAAGTCCTCGAGGCCGTACTTGCCCCACTCGCGGCCGTTGCCCGACTGCTTGTAGCCGCCGAACGGCGCGCTGCGGTCGTTGGGCACGCCCTGGAGGTTGACGTTGCCGGCGCGGATCTGACGACCGACGCGCTTGGCGTTCTCGACCGTGTCGGCCGTGACGTAACCAGCGAGGCCATACGGCGTGTCGTTGGCAATGTGCACGGCCTCGGCTTCGTCCTTGGCACCGAGGATGGTCAACACCGGTCCGAAGATCTCTTCACGCGCGATCGTCATCTCGGGGGTGACGTCGGCGAAGATGGTCGGACGGACATAGAAGCCCTTGTTGACACCTTCCGGCAGGCCCGGGCCGCCGGCGACGAGCGTTGCGCCTTCATCGATGCCCTTCTTGATCAGCGCCTGGATCTTGTCCCACTGGCCGCGGTTGACGACCGGGCCGATGGTGGTGCCTTCGGCACGCGGATCACCCGCCTTGGTCTTGTCGGCAACGGCCTTCGCGATCGTGGCGACTTCCTTCATCTTCGACAGCGGCACGATCATGCGCGAGGGCGCGTTGCAGGACTGGCCGGAGTTGTTGAACATGTGCATCACGCCGCCCGTCACCGCCTTCTGCAGGTCGGCGCCTTCGAGGATGACGTTCGGCGACTTGCCGCCGAGCTCCTGGCTGACGCGCTTCACGGTCGGAGCCGCGCGCTTGGCCACGTCGATGCCGGCGCGGGTCGAGCCGGTGAAGGAGATCATGTCGATGTCGGGGTGCTCGCTCATGGCGGCGCCGACCTCGGGGCCGAGACCGTTGACGAGGTTGAACACGCCCTTCGGCACGCCGGCTTCATGGAGGATTTCCGCGAAGATCAGCGCCGAGGTGGGCGTGAACTCCGACGGCTTCAGGATCATGGTGCAGCCGGCGGCGAGCGCGGGCGAGACCTTGCAGGCGATCTGATTGAGCGGCCAGTTCCAGGGGGTGATCATGCCCACCACACCGACCGGCTCGCGCAGCACCATGGCGGTGCCGATCGGCTCCTCGAAATGATAGTTCTTGAGCACGTCGAGCGTGGTCATGAGATGGCCGAGGCCGGCGCCGGCCTGGAGCTTTTCCGCCATCGGCAGCGGCGCACCCATCTCGTCGGAGACTGCGGCACCGATCTCCTTGAGACGGCCCTTGTAGACCTCGATGACTTTGGTGAGCAGCGCCACGCGCTCCTCACGGCTGGTCTGGGAGAATGTTGCAAAAGCGCGCTTGGCGGCGGCGACAGCCTTGTCCACGTCAGCCTTGGAGCCTAGCGCAACCTCGTACATCGCCTCTTCCGTCGCCGGATTGACGACCGGGGTGGACTTCTTGACGGCGGGATCGACCCAGGCGCCGTCGATGTAGAATTGCATGCGATTGACCATCGTTAACCTCTTCTTGGGGCTTGGAGGGGGCGTTTCGGCAGGCATCCTTGCACGAAAGCGCCAGCAATTGAACCCGCCATATGCGGGGCCAGCGTTGCGGCAGACGGAGGTTATATGAGCCGATGGCGGGAACGTGGCAAGGTGGCCTCGACGTCCTGACGAAAGCCAGGACCCAGTACCACCGGATTCAGTTGGCTTGCTCAGGCGTCTGCCATCCGTCACTGACAACAACCGCCGCGGCGTATGGGCCCTGGCTTTCGCCAGGGCGACGAATTACACCGCCACCTTGCGATGGAGCACCGGCGCGCCGGTGGTGAGGCTTTCCGCCGCATCGATGATGGCGTTCGCGTCGATGCCATAGTGGCGATAGAGGTCGGCGATGGTGCCGGTCTGGCCGAACTGCTCGACGCCGAGCGGCTCGACGCGATGGCCGCGGACACTGCCGAGCCAGCCGAGCGCGGACGGATGGCCGTCGATCACGGTCACGATGCCGCAGTCGCGCGGCAGTGGCGCCAGCAACTTTTCGATGTGGCTGAGATGCTGCACGCCACGCCGATCGCGCCGCAACTTTCGCGCGGCTGTCCACCCGGAGTGCAAGCGATCGGCCGAGGTGATCGCGAGCAGGCCGATGTCGCGGCGGCTCTCGCCGATGAAGCCGGTTGCCTCGATCGCCTCCGGCGCCACCGCGCCGGTATAGGCGATCACGAGTTCGGCATTCGGGCCCGGCTTGCGCAGCCAATAGGCGCCGTCGGTGATGCCCTGCTGCAGCTCCGGCGTCATGATCCGCTGCGCCTGCTCGATGCTGCGCGTCGACAACCGCAAATACACCGAGCCGCCCTCGCCCAGATCGCGCTGCATGTGCTCAAAACCCCAGCCCATCATCACCGCGAGCTCGTCGACGAAAGCCGGCTCGAACGTGGCGAGCCCGTCCTGCGCCATGCCGATCAGCGGCGTCGCGATCGACTGGTGCGCGCCGCCCTCCGGCGCGAGCGTGATGCCGGATGGCGTCGCCGCCACCATGAAGCGCGCATCCTGGTAGCAGGCATAGTTGAGCGCATCGAGGCCGCGCTCGATGAAGGGATCGTAAAGCGTGCCGACCGGCAAGAGCCGCGCGCCGTTGATCTGGTGCGACAGGCCGAGCGCGGAGAGCATGATGAACAGGTTCATCTCGGCGATCCCGAGCTCGATATGCTGGCCCTTGGGCGAGAAGTCCCAGTTGAAGGTGGATGGAATTTTCTCGCTGCGGAATAAATCCGCCTTCTCGCCGCGCGCGAACAGGCCGCGCCGGTTCACCCACGGGCCGAGATTGGTCGAGACCGTGACGTCGGGCGACGTCGTGACGATGCGTTGTGCGAGCTCGCTGTCACCGCGCGCGATCTCGTTCAGCACGAGCCCAAAGCCCTGTTGCGTCGACATTTGTGGCGACGGCTTCAACGCGAGTTGCTGCGGCACCTCGATAACAGGCGCGGTCAGCCGGCGGCCGTCCTTGTTGAACGGCACACGCGCGAGGAAGGCGTCAAGCTCGGCGGCGTCCTGCGTCAGGCCCTCGTACTTGTCCCATTCGTGGCCGGGACGGATGTTCTGGCTCTCGCGATATTTCTCCATCTGCGCGACCGTCATCAGGCCGGCATGGTTGTCCTTGTGGCCCTGGAACGGCAGGCCGACGCCCTTGATGGTGTAGGCGATGAAGCAGACCGGACGGTCGTGATCGATCCGTTCGAACGCCTCCAGCATGCTCGCCATGTCGTGGCCGCCGAGGTTCGACATCAGCGCCAAGAGCTCCTTGTCGCTGCGCTTGTCGATCAGCCTGGTGATCGGTCCCTGGTCGCCGATCTCGTCATGCAAATGCTTGCGGAAGGCGGCGCCGCCCTGGAAGCACAGCGCCGCATAGAGCGCGTTCGGGCAATTGTCGATCCAGCGCTTCAGCGCCTCGCCGCCGGGTTCGGCAAAGGCCTCGCGCATCAGGCGACCGTATTTCACGATGACCACGTCCCAGCCGAAATTGCGGAACATCGTCTCGAACTTTTCCCAGAGACCTTCGCGCACGACGGCATCGAGCGACTGGCGGTTATAGTCGACCACCCACCAGGTGTTGCGCAGGCCGTGCTTCCAGCCTTCGGCCAGCGCTTCGAAGATGTTGCCCTCGTCCATCTCGGCGTCGCCGACGAGCGCGATCATCCGCCCTTCACGGCGATCCTTCATCCAGCCATGCGCCTTGACGTAATCCTGCACCAGCGAGGCGAACAGCGTCTGCGCGACGCCGAGGCCGACCGAGCCTGTCGAGAAATCGACGTCGTCGACGTCCTTGGTGCGCGAGGGATAGGATTGCGCGCCCTTGAAGCCGCGGAAATTCTCGAGCTTCTCGCGGGTCTGCCGGCCGAACAGATACTGGATGGCGTGGAACACCGGGCTCGCATGCGGCTTCACCGCGACACGGTCCTCAGGCCGCAACACGCTAAAATACAGCGCCGACATAATGGTGGCGAGCGAGGCCGAGGAGGCCTGATGTCCCCCGACCTTCAGTCCATCCGTGTTCGACCGAACGTGGTTGGCGTGGTGGATGGTCCATGACGACAGCCACAGCGCCTTGCGGGTCAGTGCGGTCAATGTGTCGAGACGGGCGGAATCAACGGGCATGGCAATGCTCCCGGAAACAGGTGCCAAATGATACGCCTGCGGGCGCCGCCATACTTCTCAATTTTTCGCGCCGTAACACCGAATATTGGGATACTTTACCAATCTATCCAGCCAAATACAGGTTTCATCCCAATGCCCGGGCTCGACGCCATCGACCGCAAAATCCTCAGCTCCCTCCAGACCGACAGCCGGCTGACCATGCAGGAGCTCGCCGACAAGGTCGGGCTCTCGGTCTCGCCCTGCCATCGCCGGGTCAAGCTGCTGGAGGAACGCGGTGTCATCTCGCGCTATATCGCGACGGTGGACCAGAAGGCGCTGGGCCTGCATGTCAGCGTCTTCATCTCGATCAAGCTGGCGCGGCAGAAGGAGGAGGATCTCAACCGCTTTGCCCGCGCCATTTCGAAATGGGACGAGGTGCTGGAGTGCTATCTGATGACCGGTAACCGCGACTATCTGCTGCGCGTCGTCGCGGCCGACCTCGCCTCCTACGAGACCTTCCTCAAGACCAAGCTGACCCGGCTCGACGGCATTGCCTCGATCGAGTCCAGCTTCGCGCTCAGCCAGGTCAAATATTCGATCGCGCTGCCGGTCTGACGGCTCCTGCCGGGCCATTTTCGCACTGGTCGGCCCGGCCGGCCGCCGGTGTCACATGGACGCAATAAACCCCGTCGATGGTCGTGGGCGACAGGCATCCTTGGCCCGAGAGAGAGACCCATGACTGCATCCGACCACACCTCCCAGACCGCCAAGCGCGAGCGCATCATTCAGGAGATGGCCGACGACCTCGACGAGGAGCTGGAGATGGAGCTCGATGACTCCAGGCTCGACGAACTGCTGGACGAGACTGACGTCCTTAATCCGACGGTGGATCGCAGGGTCTATTTCCGCGAGCTGCTTCGTCTCCAGGGCGAGTTGGTCAAGCTCCAGGACTGGGTCCAGAGCGAGAAGAAGAAGGTCGTGGTGCTGTTCGAGGGCCGCGATTCCGCCGGCAAGGGCGGCGTCATCAAGCGCATCACCCAGCGCCTCAATCCCCGCATCTGCCGCGTCGCCGCACTCCCGGCACCGAGCGAGCGCGAGCGCACGCAATGGTATTTCCAGCGCTATGTCTCGCACCTCCCCGCAGGCGGCGAAATGGTGCTGTTCGACCGCAGCTGGTACAACCGCGCCGGCGTCGAGCGCGTGATGGGCTTCTGCACCGACGAGCAGTACCAGGAATTCTTCCAGACCGTGCCGGAGTTCGAGCGGATGCTGATCCGCTCCGGCATCATTCTGGTCAAGTACTGGTTCTCGATCACCGACGACACGCAGCAGTTCCGCTTCACCATGCGCATCCGGGATCCGCTGAAGCAGTGGAAGCTGAGCCCGATGGACGTCGAGGCGCGCAGCCGCTGGGAAGCCTACACCAAGGCCAAGGAGACCATGCTGGAGCACACGCACCTGCCCGACTCGCCGTGGTGGATCGTCGATGCCGTGGACAAGAAGCGCGCCCGGCTCAACTGCATTTCGCATCTCTTGAGCCAGATCCCCTACCAGGAGGTCGGCCGCACGCCCGTGGTGCTGCCACCGCGCGTGCGCAATCCCGATTATCACCGCGGCCCGATCCCGCCGGAGATGTACGTGCCTTCGAAGTATTGAGAAGGTCCCGTAGGACGCGCATCCGGCTCCTCCCATATCGTTGGAGCCGTTGATAGCACGAAGCGGGACGCCTGAACTTGCGTCAGGGGTTCGGAGAACGCTCTTCCAGCACGAGGAGCTGGGCGCGACGGATGCGCTCGCGATGGGCGATATAGAGACCGCTGGCGACGATGAAGGCCGCGCCGGTGACGGTCCAGACGTCAGGCAGTTCCCCGAACAGGAAGAAGCCCAGAATGCTGACCCAGAGCAGTTGCGTGTAGGAGAACGGCGCCAGCACCGAGGCATCGCCGTAGCGATAGGCAAGCACGATGATCCACTGGCCGATGGTGGAGGCAAGGCCGATCACGATGCCGAGCCCGATGCCTGTCCATGTCGGCGTGACCCAGACGAACGGCACCATCACACTGAGGATCGCAACGCCGGTGAGAGCCGAATACGCCATCGTGGTGAGCACGGCTTCGCGGCCGCTCATCAGGCGCGTCAGAATCAGCGCGGCGGCCCAACAGAACGCCGAGACGATCGGGAAGAAGGCGGCGACGTGGAACGCGCTCGAACCCGGCCGCAGGATGATCATCACGCCGATCAGGCCGATCACGGTCGCGATCCAGCGCCGCATGCCGACCTTCTCGCTGAGGAAGATGATCGACAGCGCGGTGACGAACAGCGGCGAGACGAAGCCGGTCGCAGACGCTTCCGCGATGGGGAGGAAGCGCAGGCCGGTGATGAAGAACAGCGAGGAGCCGAGCAGCGCGACGCCGCGCATCAATTGCAGCCCGAGACGCTCGGTGCGCATCGCGTGCAGCGGCGACCCCGGCAGCATCACCGGCGTGAACATCAGCGCGAAGGTGACGAAGCGGATCCAGGTGATCTCGATCGACGGCAGGCTGGTCGAGAGATATTTCGCGGTGACGTCGGAGCAGCCGAGAAACACCGTCGACAGCAGCACCAGCGCAATGCCCTTGAAGGGATGATCGACGCGCGCAGGTGCACGGCGAGCCTCCTGCTTCTTCTCCGGCACGGGCATGGGAATACTGTCGAGCCTTGCGGCTGCGGCGGGCGGCGGTGTCACGGCTGGAACCTGGGGAAACGACGATTCGGGAACGATCGTAAAAAACGACATATGCGCCGCTTTCACAACTTCCGAAAACAGGATGCCGATATGCGCTCACGTCCGCGCATCAATACTCCGTTAATAATAGGCCTTTGTGCACTACAGCATGGGCAGACCGCGCGGCTTCGGACCGCGCGGAAACGCCGCATCCAACGCCGAAATCTCCTCTTTCCTCAGCACAAGATCGCCAGCGGCGCCATTTTCACCGGCATGTTCCGCAGACGACGCCTTCGGAATCGCGAATACCGTAGTTGCACGGGTGAGAAAGCTCAGCGCGACCTGACGCGGCGTCGCGCGACGCGCCTCCGCAATGTGCGCGAGCACGGCGCCGCCCTTGCTGCGCTCATCGGGAAAATCATCGTGCCCGAACGGTGAATAGGCGACGACGGCGACGCCGTGCTTCTCACACCAGGGGATGACGGCGTGCTCGATCGCACGTTCCTTCAGATGATAGAGCACCTGATTGCAGGCGATACGGCCTTCGCCGGATACATCGAGGATTTCGCCGAGATCGTCGGCGTCGAAATTGGAGACGCCCCAGGATTTGATCTTGCCGGCCTTTACCAGCTCCTCGAACGCGGCGACGGTGTCTTCCAACGCATACGCCCCACGCCAGTGCAGCAGATAGCAATCGAGTCGATCCGTCTTCAGCCGCTTCAGCGAGCGCTCGCAAGCCGCGATGGTGCCGCGGCGCGAGGCGTTGCTCGGCAGCACCTTTGAGACCAGGAACACTTCATCACGGCGGCCGGCGATCGCATCGGCAATGACGAGCTCGGCATCGCCATACATCTCGGCGGTGTCGATATGGGTCACGCCGAGATCAAGCCCGCGCTGCAGCGCCGCGATTGCGCGCTTGCGATCGCCGTGGTCGAGATACCATGTGCCCTGCCCGATCACGGAGACGTTGGCGCCGGTCCTGCCGAAGGGATGCGTGTTCATGTTGTTCTCCGATGCCGCTCTTTCGCTCAGGCAACCGCCACCAAGCTCAGGAGTTCAATCCGCTGATGTCGGCAAGAGCGCGGCAACATAGGGCACAATCGACGGCGCGTCGATTGGGACAGCGGCATGGCTCCTCGCCCTCACTGTCATTCCCCGCGAAAGCGGGGAATCCAGTACGCCGCGGCTTCTCTGTACCCCATCGCTGTCTCTGGAATACCGGATCGCCCGGTCAAGCCGGACGATGACGGCAGCGCGTGCGGCGACGACCTCGAACGGCGTCTCTACCCCGCCGCGCCCGCGATCTTCGCCTGCTTCGCCGGCACCGCCTCGGTCGTTGCAATCAGGCGCTTCAGCTCGGGGATGCAGGAGCCGCAATTGGTGCCGGCCTTGAGTTTTGCGCCGATCTCGGCGGCGGTGCGCGCGCCGCTCGCGATGGTGTCGCAGATGGTGGCGCGGCCAACGCCGAAGCAGGCGCAGACGATCGGACCGGTCGCCGCGGCGCCTTCGCTGGACCTGCCTGACAGCAGCATGCGGCGCTGATCGTCGGTGACGCGATCGGCCGCGAACACACTCTTCACCACCTCCCAGTCGCCAGCATCATGCGCGGGGCCGACGAACAGACAGGTCTCGATGCGATCGCCCGTGAACGAGGCCGCGCGATAAACGCCACCGCCGAAATCGCGATAATCGGCGACGTCTTCGCCGGCAAGGCCGCCGAGCCAGGCCGGCCAGCGCGACAGATCGGCGTTGTCGGCGAAGAGATAACCGAAGCCGCCGGCGACAGTCGCGCGAGTCCACAGCAGGTTTTGCGGGAGATCGAGTTGCTTCCGCGAGAGTGCAAAACCACGGAAGACGTATTCATACGGTGCGATCGCAGCCGGCGTCGCCTTCGACTCCGGCTGCCCGGAGAACGGATCCGTGAACGGCGCGACCAGCGCGCCGACGCGGCCGTGCGAGGCATTCATCGCGCTCCAGTGGATCGGCGCGAACAACGCGCCGCGCTGTTGCCGCTCGCTGACGACGGCCTTCAAAATGCACTGGCCGTAGTCGGTGGTGATGCGGGCATAGCCATCATGGACGATGCCGTATTTGTTGGCGTCGTCGGGATGGATCTCGACGAACGGCTCGGGCAGATGCGCGCCGAGCCGCTTGCTCAGCCCCGTGCGCGTCATGGTGTGCCACTGGTCGCGGATGCGTCCGGTATTGAGCCGCAGGGGACGCGACGGTCCGGTCTCGCTGCGCAGCGCCGGTACCTCCGGCGCAACGAAGCGGCCTTTGCCGTCATTGGTGAAGAAGCCGCCGTTCGCAAAGAAACGCTCGCCCGGAGCCTCACCTTCGCGTGCGGGCCATTGCACGGGCTTCAGGGCATCGAAGGCCTCGTCGGATAGCGACGTCAGCGCGCCGATGTCGAAATCGCGGCTGCCGTTGTTCTCGAAGGTCGATAGCGCGGCATGCTCGCGGAATATTTCGGCGGCGGATTTGTAATTGAAGCTGTCGCCGAAGCCGAGGCGTTTTGCGGTCTCGCTGAGAATCCACCAATCGGGGCGCGCCTCGCCGGGCGCGGGGAGGAACGAACGCTGGCGCGAGATGCGGCGCTCGGAATTGGTCACCGTGCCCGACTTCTCGCCCCAGGCCAGCGCCGGCAGCAGCACGTGCGCGCCGGCCTCGACCGTGTCGTTGGAGAGCACGTTCTCGGATACCACAAACAGCTCGAGCTTCTTCAGCGCCTCGCGCACGAAGTCCGCATCGGGCAGCGACACCGCGGGGTTGGTGCCCATCACCCACAGCGCCTTGACCTCGCCGCGATTGATCGCCTCGAACAGCTGCACCGCTTTCAACCCCTCATGGGTCGCAGTGCGCGGCGCCTTCCAGAACCGCCGCACGCGGTCGATGTCGGGCGGCGTGAAACCCATATGGGCGGCGAGCATATTGGCGAGGCCGCCGACCTCGCGGCCGCCCATCGCATTGGGCTGGCCCGTCAGCGAGAACGGCGAGGCGCCGAGCTTGCCGATACGGCCCGTGGCGAGGTGGCAGTTGAGGATCGCATTGACCTTGTCGGTGCCCTGCGCCGACTGGTTCACGCCCTGCGAATAGAGCGTGACGACACGCTCGGTGTCGCGGAACATCTTGAAGAAGGTGGCGACGTCCTGCTCGGAGAGGCCGGACGCCAGCGCGGTCGCGGTGACGCTGCCGGCGATGTTGCGCGCGCGCGCCAGCGCATCGTCGAAGCCCGACGTGTTCTGAGCGATATACTCCTGATCCAATGCTCCGTTGTCGGCGAGATGGACGAACAGGCCGGAGAACAGCGCGGTATCGGTGCCGGGCTTGAGGCCGAGGAACAGATCGACATCGCTCGCGGTATCGGTGCGGCGCGGATCGATCACGATCATGCGGGCGCCGCGCTCCTGCCGGTTTTTCAGCATGCGCTGGAACAGCACCGGGTGGCACCAGGCCGCGTTCGAGCCGACGAAGACGAGCAGATCGGCCTGGTCGAGATCCTCGTAGCAGCCGGGCACGGTGTCGGCGCCGAAGGCACGGCGGTGGCCGGCGACCGAGGACGACATGCAGAGCCGCGAATTGGTGTCGACGTTCGCCGTGCCGACAAAGCCCTTCATCAGCTTGTTGGCGACGTAATAGTCCTCGGTGAGCAGCTGCCCCGAAAGATAGAATGCGACCGTGTCGGCACCGTCGCGCGCGACAATGTGCTGCATGCGATGCGCAACATGGTCGAGCGCATCGCTCCACGCGACACGCTCCAGCACGCCCTTGCAGCGGATCATCGGATACAGCAGCCTGCTCTCGAGCCCGACGGTCTCGCCGAGCGCAGAGCCTTTCGAGCACAGCCGGCCGAAATTGGCAGGATGATCGGGATCACCCGCGATCGCAGCGCCGCCTGCGCCGTCGGGCGTTGCGAGCACGCCGCAGCCGACGCCGCAATAGGGACAGGTCGTCTTGGTCGTGCGGAGGTTAGGGTCGATCGCCGTCATGTCAAGCCGCCTCCTTCACGCCGCCCTGGACGGAAGCGCGAGCGCGCGGCCGAACATCATGTCGGCGCGGATCCCGGCGATCCTCTCGCGGGTACGGATCAGCTCGAGATACCAGAGCGCGTCCGCAGTATCGCCGATCAGCACGGCGCCGGTGAGGCATCCGTCGGCGATCACAAGCTTCTTGTAGGTGCCGCGCCTGCGGTCGGTCAGCAGGAGGCTCTCGCTGCCCTCCCCGCCCATGAAGTCGCCGGCGGAGAACACGCTGACACCGGACACTTTCAGATTGGTCGAGACCACGCTGCCCTGATAGGCGGCGGGACGGCCACCGAGATGCCGCGCCAGCACCCGCGCCTGCTCATAAGCCGGCTCGACCAGACCGTAGCAGGTGCCGCGATGCTCGGCGCATTCGCCGAGCGCGTAGATGTCGGACGACGCGGTCTGCATCACGTCGTTGACGACGATGCCACGGTTGACCGCGATGCCGGCCTCCTTGGCGAGCGCAATGTTGGGCCTGATGCCGGCAGCAAAAATCACGGCGTCGGCCTCGATGCGGCTGCCGTCGGCAAGCTCGACGGCTTCGACGTAGCGCTCGCCATGGATGCGGGCGGTCGAGGCATTGAGCAGGATGCGGATACCCTTGCGCTCGACCAGCGTCTTGAGCAGATCGGCGGCCGGCCCATCGAGCTGGCGCTCCATCAGCCGGTCCATCAGATGGAGAAGCGTCACCGGCGCGCCGGCTTTCGCCAGGCCGTAGGCCGCTTCAAGCCCGAGCAAGCCGCCGCCAACCACGATGACGCGCTTCTTTGCAGCCGCCAGCGTCAGCAGCAGGTCGACATCGCGGGTGTCGCGAAAGGTGTGCACACCGGCAAGGTCAGCGCCAGGCACGTTAAGCCGCAGCGGCGTCGAGCCGACGGCGAGCACGAGCTTGGAATATTCCATGCTCTCTTCGCCGGCGATCTTGAGCTCGCGGCGGCCGGTGTCGATCTCGGTGACGCGATAGCCGTAGCGCACCGTGACGCCGCGATGGCGCCACCAGTCCGCCGGGCGGAGCTCGATCTCGTGCGAGCCGGTCTCGCCGGCCAGCACGGAGGAGAGCAGCACACGATTGTAAGCGAGCCGCGGCTCTTCGCCGATCACAGCGACCGCATAGCGGCCGAGCGCGGTCTTGGCGAGCTCGTCGACTAGACGCGCGGCCGCCATACCGTTACCGACGATGACGAGCGGTTCACTCACAAGGCATCTCCTATTCGGCGGCCTGCGCCTGTGGGCCGTAGGCCTCGGAAATCATGTAGCCGGACAGCACGCCGTAGGCGTCGGTCCAGGCGGTTGCGAGTTCGGGCGTCCAGGCCTCGCCAAGACCCTTCTCCAAGGTCCACAGCAAGGTCGCGCCGACCACGGGATAGTGCTCGGCCTTGGCGCCGTAGGCGACGTGGCGCTTGGCGAGCGCGGATGCCGCGGGAAGAATCGTCTCGAGCTTCGACAGGCCGCTGACGACAGCGGCGAGCATGCCCATCAGCTTCTTGCGCTGCTCGGTCATGTCCTCGGGAAACATCGCGCGCACGGACGGCGCAACCTCGAACAAGCGATCGTAGAACAGCACGGCGGCTGCTTCTGAAATCGGTGCGACCTTGGAAAAGCTCTGCTGCACGAGGGCGATCTGCTGGGGCGTCATGATGTTGTCCTGTCTGTTTCGGTCTGCCTTGTCCGCGTCGTTGCGGAAAAAGTTCATGGGTCAAACGTCATCAGAGCGACCTCTCCCCGCGTACGGGGAGAGGCGAGATTTGGACCAGGCTCACACGCGCGCTTCGGCGAGGCTTGGCGCGCCTTCAGCCTGCGGGCTGCGACGCAGGTAGAACCACCAGGTCAGTCCGAGGCAGACGGCGTAGAAGGCGAGGAAGATCGCGAGCGCGACCTGCGGTCCGCCCGTCATCGCGATCGACTTGCCGAAGCTGCTCGGGATCAGATAGCCGCCGACGGCACCGATGGCGCCGATGAAGCCGACAGCCGCACCGCTCTCGATGCTCGCGGTCTTCATCGCGAGCGCACGCGCCGCATCGCCCTTGCCGCGCACCTTGAACAGGTTTTCCTCGCGGAAGATCGAGGGGATCATGCGGTAGGTCGAGCCGTTGCCGATGCCCGTGGTCAGGAACAGGATCAGGAACATCGACAGGAAGCCGGTGAAGTCCTTCTCCCCGACGAAGTAAAGCACGCCGATCGTGGCCGCCGCCATCGCGATGAAATTCCAGAAGGTGATGATGGAGCCGCCGACCTTGTCGGCGAGCCAGCCACCGAACGGACGCGACAACGAGCCGACTAGCGGGCCGAGGAACGCGATCGAGATCGTCACCGTCGGAAACTGGGTCTTGATCAGCAGCGGAAACGCGGCGGAGTAGCCGATGAAGGAGCCGAACGTTCCGATGTAGATGATGGCCATGATCCAGGTGTGCTTGCGCTTGACGATGGCGAGCTGGTTCTTGATCGACGATTTGGCCGAGGTCAGGTTGTTCATGAAGAACACCCCGCCGAGCACCGCGATCGCGATCGGCAGCACCCACATCAAGCCGGCGTTCTGGAGGTAGACGCCGCCGACCGGCGCGGCCTGGAACAGGTTGATGACGGCGAGCGTCATCAGGATCGGCGTCAGC
This sequence comes from Bradyrhizobium diazoefficiens, assembly GCF_016616885.1. Classification (NCBI taxonomy): domain Bacteria; kingdom Pseudomonadati; phylum Pseudomonadota; class Alphaproteobacteria; order Hyphomicrobiales; family Nitrobacteraceae; genus Bradyrhizobium; species Bradyrhizobium diazoefficiens. The sequence goes on from NZ_CP067102.1 coordinate 6,089,064, forward strand.
AGCTGCACGCTGGAGACCCCGATATTGCCACCGGCTGCGTTCAGGCCGAGAGCCCAACCCTTCATGCGATCGGGGAAGAAGAAAGAAATGTTGGTCATGCTAGAGGCGAAATTGCCGCCGCCGAGACCGGCGGTCGAAGCGATCACCAGCATCAGCCAGAACGGTGTCTCGGGCTGACCGACGAAATACGCGAGCGCCAGCGTCGGGATGAACAACACGGCCGCGCTGAAGATGGTCCAGTTGCGGCCGCCGAACGTGGTGACGGCGAACGTATAGGGAAAGCGCATCAAGGCGCCGATCAGGCCCGGCACCGCTACGAGCTGGAACAGCTCGTCGGTCGAATAGTGGAAGCCCGCCTGCGGCAGCTTGGTCGCGACGATGCTCCAGATCAGCCAGACGGAGAAGCCGATATGCTCGGCGACGATCGACCAGATCAGATTGCGCCGGGCGACGGCTTTGCCGCCCGCATTCCAGAACGCCTCATCTTCGGGGCGCCAGTCAGAAATCCACGTCGGATTGCTTTCCCTCATTGGAAAAATTCCCTTTCGCTAGGAAGCGGGACACCGACTGACGCGGGGGGCGCACAGATGCACGCTCGGGGAGGCCCCCGTTTTCGGCGGTGTCACGATTTGAATGATTTGCTCGGTGACGGCGTCGATGGCGTCGAAAACCCTTAATTCAAGCTCCGTGCCAAGTTGGGCAACGCCAGAAAGATAAATAATTACAATACCTTGCTTATGATGATGAAAAAGTAATCACGCCTACAATTGCATCAAAAACCAGCGAGGCGCTCATTTCTTGAATACCGATTCGCCCGTTGATTGTGCGTCGCACAAGGCTTGGGCATGCGCCCGTTTTTTCGCCATCGGGCAATCTGCCAGAGCCGAGAAGGCACGGCCGGAGAGGCCTATCTTCTTCCAAACAGGGCAAAATCGGGCCCAGCCCGCCGTCCTGCTCGCCGCCCGTCTGGCACATCGATTGCTTTTGTCCTGCTTGGTCAACGATGACTGACAGTGAGCCGGAGCGTTAAGCCACCGAAGGCCATTGGGAAGCCTGTTCGCTGGTCCGCCAAGGCGCGGTCATCGTGACGCTATCCCTTGCGCATGTCGGTATCCTTCTCCGCTACGCGTCCCCGTCCCGCGGACGCGCACACAGCTCACTGGTCTGGATAGAGGCGTCGATCCGGCACGGGCCGGGTCGATCGTTCACATGAGCAAAGGAGCTGTTATGTCGTATCTCGCGCCTTCGGAATTCGTCACCAAGATGGTGGACGCAGGCGAATCCAAGATCTTCATGTCTACCCGGGATACGGTCATCCGCGCCTATATGGCCGGCGCCATCCTGGCGCTCGCGGCCTGGTTCGCCGTCACCATCAACGTCAACACCGGCCAGCCGATCATCGGCGCGCTGCTGTTTCCGGTCGGCTTCTCCATGCTCTATCTGCTGGGCTTCGACCTTCTGACCGGCGTCTTCGTCCTCGCCCCGCTCGCCTTGCTCGACAAACGCCCCGGCGTCACGCTCGGCGGGGTCTTGCGGAATTGGGGCCTCGTCTTCATCGGCAATTTCGCCGGCGCCCTCACCGTGGCCTTCATGATGGCGTTCGTGACGACGTTCGGCTTCACGCAGGACCCCGACAAGGTCGGCGCGGCCATCGGCAACATCGGTGAAGGCCGGACGCTCGGCTACGCGGCGCACGGTGCCGCCGGCATGGCGACGCTGTTCATCCGCGGCATGCTCTGCAACTGGATGGTCTCGACCGGCGTCGTCGGCGCCATGATCTCAACGACCGTGCCGGGCAAGGTGATCGCGATGTGGATGCCGATCCTGGTGTTCTTCTACATGGTATTCGAGCATTCCGTGGTGAACATGTTCCTGTTCCCCTCGGGCCTGATGCTCCACGCCAAATTCTCGATCATGGATTACTTCATCTGGAACGAGATCCCGACCGTGCTGGGCAATCTCGTCGGCGGCCTCGCCTTCACTGGCCTCACGCTCTACACGACCCATGTGCTGACGAAGCCGAAGCGCCAGCCGGCATCGACCAACTCGACCCGCGCCGCGGCTTGATTGGAATGTACGTCAACAAGGGAGCCTTGCCTGATAAGGTGAGGCTCCCTTTGCATTGGTGGCGAGATGGGCCGCGGCTTGCGAATTTCGATCGGGCAGCACTCCGACAAGGGGCGCAAGCCGGTCAACCAGGACTTTCACGGCGCCCTCATCCCGGCGGAGCCGTTATTGAGCCTGAAGGGGATCGCCGTCGTGCTGGCCGACGGCATTTCGAGCAGCGCGGTAAGCCAGGTGGCGAGCGAGTCGGCGGTCAAGAGCTTCCTGACCGACTACTACTGCACCTCCGAATCCTGGACGGTGAAGACGTCGGCACGACGCGTTCTGGAAGCCACTAACTCGTGGCTGCATGCGGAAACGCGGCGCAGCCAATACTCTTATGATCGCGACAAGGGTTACGTCTGCACCTTTACCGCAATGGTCGTCAAGTCGACCATGGCCCACATCTTTCACGTCGGCGACTGCCGGATCTACCGCATCGCCGGCAAGGCGCTCGAACAGCTCACCGAAGACCATCGCGTCATCGTCTCGTCGGAGCAGACCTATCTCGGCCGCGCGCTCGGCATCAACCCGCAGATCGAGATCGACTACCAGGCGTTCCAGATCGAGCAAGGCGACATCTTCCTGCTCGCCACCGATGGCGCCTACGAGTTCGTCGATCATCGCTTCATCACGAGCGCGATCGATGCCCATGCCGGCGACCTCGACGGCGCCGCCAAATCCATCGTCGAGGAAGCCTATCGCCGCGGCAGCGACGACAACATCACGGTGCAGATCCTGCGCATCGACGAGGTGCCGCAGACCGGTTCATCCGACATCTTCGGCGGCACGACAGAACTGCCGCTGCCTGCGTTGCCGGGGCCGCGAGCGTTGTTCGACGGCTACCGTATCGTGCGCGAAGTACACGCCTCCAGCCGCAGCCACATCTATCTCGCCGTCGACGCTGAGAGCGAGGAGATGGTCGCCCTGAAGATCCCCTCGATCGATCTTCGCGACGATCCCGCTTATCTGAAGCGTTTCCTGATGGAGGAATGGATCGCGCGCCGGATCGACAGCCCGCACGTGCTGAAACCCCGTTGGCGGTCCAAGCGGCGCAACTACCTTTACGTCGCGACCGAGTTCATCGAGGGGCAGACGCTGCGGCAATGGATGCTGGACAATCCGCGCCCCGACCTCGAGACCGTGCGTGGCATCGTGGACCAGATCGCATCGGGCCTGCGCGCCTTCCATCGCATGGAGATGCTGCATCAGGATCTGAGACCCGACAACATCCTGATCGACAAGACCGGCACCGCGAAGATCATCGACTTCGGCGCGGTCAAGGTCGCCGGAATCGTCGAGGCCGCGCCACATCCGAACGACGCCGAGATCCTCGGCACGGTGCAGTACACCGCGCCGGAATACTTTCTCGGAGAAGGTGGTTCGCCGCGGTCGGACATGTTCTCGCTGGCCGTGATTTGCTACCAGATGCTGACGGGAGATCTGCCTTACGGCGCCCAAATCGCGCGCATCCGGGGACGATCGGACGCGTGGAAGCTCCGATATCGTCCGGCCGGCCACGATGACCGGGCGGTCCCTGTCTGGATCGACGGCGCGCTGCGCAAGGCGCTGCATCCTGATCCCAACAAGCGACACGAGGACCTGTCCGAATTCACCTACGAGCTTAGAAACCCGAATCCGGCCTATCTCAGCACGCGGACCACGCCGCTGCTGGAGCGCAATCCGCTTCTGTTCTGGAAGCTGACCACGGTGGTCCTGGCCTGCGCCGTTGTGACCCTGCTCGCCCTGCTGCATGCGCGCTAACAGGGCTGGTGCCGGTCATCAGGCCGGTTCAGCCGCCTTGGTCCCGAGCGGCTTGGGCGCCGTGCCGCCGCCAGGCTTGAGGTGGAATTCGTAGGTCATCAGATGCCATTGCCCGTTCGCCTTGGCGCCGTCGGGCATCGTCGCATCGTTGCGCGGCTCGACCTTGGCGACGAGGTCGTCCTTGACGCCGAACACCACGTCGGAATCGAGATATTTGTCGCCGTCCATGAAAACGTGGGTGATCAGCGGCTCGTAGCCCTTCGCATTGACCAGGAAGTGCACATGCGCCGGGCGCATCGGGTGGCGCTTGGTCTGCACGATCATCTCGCCGACCGGCCCATCGGTCGGGATCGGATAGCTGCACGGCAAAATCGTGCGGAAGAAGAAGCGGCCGTTGCTGTCCGTGATAAAACGCGCCCGCGCCGAGGCGCCGACCTCGTCATAGTTCGCCTTCTGGGAATCGTAGAAACCGTCATCGTCGGCATGCCAGACGTCGACGGGGACATTCGCAAGCGGCTTGCCCTGGAGATCGGTGACACGGCTCTGCACGAACATCCGCTCGCCCGTGAGATTGTTCGGCGAGATGTCGGTGCCGTGGGCCGTGACCTTGTGCTCGCCGACATAGAACGGGCCGAGCACCGTGGTCTGGGTCGCACCATCGCGGTCGCGGTGGTTGACCGCGTCGACCAGCATGGAGACCCCAAGCACGTCGGACAGCAGGATGAACTCCTGGCGGGTGTCGGTGCATTTCTGGCCGGTGCGGGTCAGGAAATCGATGGCGTATTCCCATTCCTCGAAGGTGAGACCGGTCTTGCTCACGTAATCGTGCAGCGACTTCACCAATTCCTGGAGCAGGAATTTCGCACGGGGGTTCGGCGTATTGTCGAAGCTTTTGACGACGGCTTCGGTGAGTTCGGTCTCGTTGAACTGGGTCATGGTGCGTTTGCCTGCGTTTTCTCGTTGACCCCATTGGAATCCTTGGGGCGCCTTGGAAGCGTTCCAGACTGGAGCCTACACCAGTCGACCCGCCCGCGTTAAGCGCGACCAGCTTGGAATGGGACCCTCATTTCGGTTATCAACGCCTGAGAAAACTGCCCGGAGGAACTGATGCTCGCCGCTACCCCCGCCCCGCCCGAATCCGTGGGCATGTCCAAGGCCGCGCTCGACCGCATCGATGCCCATCTGAAGAACCGGTACATCGAGGCCGGCCGCTTCCCGGGCACGCATCTCCTAGTCTACCGACGCGGCAAGATCGCCCATAGCACCGTCCAGGGCTTGGCCGACGTCGAGCGCAAGGCACCGGTCAAGGACGACACCATCTACCGCATCTATTCCATGACCAAGCCGCTCACCAGCGTCGCCTTCATGATGCTGGTCGAGGAAGGCCTGGTCGCGATCGACGAGCCCGTCGCCAAATACATTCCGGAATGGAAGAATCTCGGCGTGTTCGTCGCCGGCACCTCGCCGGCCTTCCTGACCCGGCCGCCGGCCCGGCCGATGCTGATCGTCGACCTGCTGCGTCACACGTCGGGGCTCACTTACGGCTTCCAGCAGCGCTCCAATGTCGATTCCGCCTACCGCGCCGAGAAGATCGGCGAGGTCGAGAAAGCAGGTACGCTGCAGACCATGATCGAGAGCCTTGCCAAAATCCCGCTCGAGTTCTCGCCGGGCGAAGCCTGGAATTACTCGGTCGCGACCGACGTGCTCGGCTATCTCATCGGCAATATCTCCGGGATGCCGTTCGAGCAATTCCTTAAGGCACGCATTCTCGACCCGCTCGGGATGACCGACACCGATTTCCACGTGCCGGCCTCGAAGGCGCACCGCTTCGCCGCCTGCTACAACGCCGATCCCAGTGGTGGATTCACCTTCCATGCCGGCCAGCGCCGCGAAGGCCTGACACTCCAGGACGACCCGACCAAGAGTTCGTTCCTGTCGCCGCCCTCCTTCATCTCCGGCGGCGGCGGGCTGTGCTCGACGATGGCGGATTATCTCACCTTCTGCCGAGCACTCCTCAACGGCGGCGAGCTCGGCGGCGTCCGCTTGATCGGGCCGAAGACTCTGGCGCTGATGACGAGCAACCACATTCCGGGCGGACAATCGCTGCCGGAAGTGTCGCGCTCGCTGTTCTCCGAAGCGGCCTATAACGGCATCGGGTTCGGTCTTGGCTTCGCCGTAACGATGCGCCCGGCGGAGACGCTGATCGCCGGCAGCCCCGGCGAATATAATTGGGGCGGCGCAGCCACGACCTCGTTCTTCATCGATCCCGCCGAGGAACTGATCACGATCTTCATGACGCAGGTGCTGCCGTCGAGCGCCTATCCGATCCGGCGCGAGTTGCGCAGCATGGTCTACGCCGCGATCACCGAGAGCAATCTCTGAGCTTCCTGACATTTGTTGCAATGGGCTCCGCGAGCGATCGCGGAGCCAATCGATTGCTTCTTCTGCTCAGTGGAAATGGCCGATCAGATAAATACCGCCGCCGATCACCAGCACGGCCGGCACGGCCCACAAAATCAGAACTGGCATTGTGCCATCCTTCTCAGTTTGACGTGCAGACCTTGACGGTCTTCATGCCGCTCTCAGCCTCGGTGCGCGACTTGTAGATCGTGCCCGAGGGACTGACGACCGTCATGGACGAGTCCGTCGGCTTCTTGTCGACCACGGTGCACTTCTTGGTCTTGACGTCCTGCACCACGTAGAACTCGTCGGCTGCAAACGTCGGCACGGAAAACGCAACAACCATCGATGCTGCGGTTGCAATCCTCAGCTTCATTCTCTCCTCCTCCAATTTTGCCGGGACGTTCCGCGTCCGGCCGATTCACAACGGGAAAAACTAGCAATTCGTTCCTATCCAATGGGAACGTCACCGAGGGTGAGATGTTGGTGCAGCGCTTATTCCCGAGGAGGACACAATGAAAAGGTTATTTCTGCTTTCCGCGGCAGCGCTGATGATCTCGACGGGCGCGTTCGCGCAATCCACCGTGGTGACCACGACTGGAACCGGTCACGCTGCGACGGTTCAAATCGAGCCGGAATACCGGACGCGGATCAAATCCTACGTCACCGAGCATCACCTGCGGCCGGTCATGACAAAGGAGAAAATCATCGTCGGCGCGAAGGTTCCGAGCGATATCGAACTGGAGGCGGTCCCGGCCGATTGGGGTCCGTCGCTTACGCAATATCGCTACGTCTACTCCGGCGATCGCGTCATGCTTGTCGATCCGGGCACCCGCACGGTCGTGCAGGAAGTTGATTGAGACCTGACGAACGGGGGCGGTCGCCTCGAGCGCGGCCGTCACCTCGGAGTTGATCGCATGACATTGCGTCGACAAGCCCGGATCGCCGGCCTCAGCCTGGCGGCCGTGTACGCCATGTGCCTGCTGCTCACCGCAATCAGCATGAGCTGAAGTGCCGGCGGCCGCGCTGCAAAAAACCCGCCCCGGTCTTCGCGCCAGATATGATAATTATGGCGCCGCGTAAATCCTGCCCGTATGGTCTGACAAAATCATAATCCGGCGCCGCAGCGCTGGAACCGGGACGCCCGCGTTGTCAAAGCTCACCTTGCCGGTCCGGCTCGCTCTCCTGGTGGCGGGAACGATGTTGCCGCTGATCGTCTTCGCCGTCGGCCTCGCTTATTCCAACTATCGCCAGGACCGCAGCGACGCGACGCGCCGGGTGCTCGAGACGGTGCGAAGCATGCGCCTCGTGCTCGATTCCGAAGTGCAGCGGATGACGGGTGGCCTGCAGGTGCTCGCGCTCAGCGAATCCTTACGCAAAGGCGACTTCGACAGTTTCCGGCGCTCGGCAGTCGGGTTCATCAGCCAGTATGGCGACGACAGCGTCCTGCTGCTGGCCGACAGGTCCGGGCAACAGCTGTTCTCGACGGTCACGACCGACGCCGCGAACCTGCCACTGCGCAACAACCACGACATCATCGAACGGGTCTTCACGACGAAGACGCCGCAATTCTCCGATCTTTTCATCGGGTCGACCAAGAAGCGCCCGATCGTCACGGTCGAAGTCCCGGTGCTGCGCGACGGCGAGGTGATCTACGCGCTCTCCTTCAGCCCGCCGATCGACATCTTCCAGCATCTGGTCGAGCGGCAGCGCCCGGACGAGCAATGGACCGTGTCGCTGCTGGACAGCAAAGGCGTCGTGTTCGCGCGCGCCCCCAATCCGAACGAGACTTTCGGCAAGCAGGCCTCACCGTCGCTCTTTGAAGCGATGTTCCGCTCACCCGAGGCGGTGCTGTCGAGCGTGTCGCTCGACGGCGTTGCGCTCGCTTCGGCCTATACGCGCTCGCGGCTGACCGGCTGGACCGTTGCCGCCGGCGTCACCGAGAGCTCGCTGATCGCACCGCTCTGGCGCAACATCGCGATCACCAGCCTGATCGGCGGCGTGCTGCTGCTGGTCGGCCTGACCTTTGCGATCAGGATGGCGACCACGATCGCGCGCGGCGACATGCTGCACAATCTGCTGATCGAGGAGCTCAACCACCGCGTCAAGAACACGCTGGCGCTGATGCAGGCCATCGCGGTGCAGACATTTCGCAGCGCCAGCCGCGACGAGCGCGCCAAGTTCGAGGGACGTCTCTGCGCGCTCGCCGAGGCACATAATCTCCTCAGCCAGGAGAAGTGGGCGGGCTCGGAGCTGAGGGACGTGATCGCGCGCGTGCTGCAGCCATTCCTGCTCACAAATCCCGATCGTATCCGGATGAATGGCCCCGCCGTGCCGCTGTCGCCACGGCTTGCCGTGGTGCTGTCGATGATCGTGCATGAGATCGCGACCAACGCCGCGAAATACGGTGCACTGTCCAACGAGACCGGCCGGGTGACGCTGGACTGGCAAATCATGGAGGACACGCCAAAGCCACGGCTGCGGCTGATCTGGACCGAGACCGGCGGACCATTGGTGACAGCGCCGGTGCAGCGCGGCTTCGGCTCGCGCCTGATCGAGCGCAGCGCCCGCGACCAGCTCGGCGGCGAGGCAACGGTCGACTTCCTGCCACGCGGCGTGGTCTGCACGGTGATCTGCGCGCTGGATGAAACCCGGTGACTCGGGAAGCGACGTTGATACTGACATGACTGCGCGTCGGCCTTGGACCGCAACCGGAAATCGACATTTCCAGCTACGCTCGATTGAGCAAGCGCTCAGTATGTGGAGCGCGCAATGACTGCCGGCATTGCGAGCCGCGCGCTACCCGATCGTCTGCAGCGCCGGAAACGTCTCGAGCAGCCAGATGCTCACATTGGAGACCGCGCCGGTGAGGAAGCCGATGCCGGTGATGACCATCAACACGCCCATCGCACGCTCGACATTGACGAGCTGGCCCTTCATGCGCGCGAATAGTTTTGAGAATTGCTCGATCATCAACGCCGCGATCAGGAAGGGAATGCCGAGGCCCGCGGAATAGACCGCGAGGAGCCCTGCGCCCTTGGTCACCGTCGCCTCGGCCGCGGCGATCGAGAGGATCGCGGCGAGGATCGGACCGATGCAGGGCGTCCAGCCGAAGGCGAAGGCGAGCCCCATCACATAGGCGCCCCAGAGGCCGACGGGCTTTGGCGCGGTCAGACGCCCCTCGCGCATCAACAGGCCGATCCGCGTCAGTCCGAGGAAGTGCAGGCCCATGATGATGATGACGATGCCGGCAAGGATCGACAGTTCCGCCGACCAGGCGCGGATCAGCCCGCCGATCAGCGAGGCGCTGGCGCCGAGCGCCACGAACACCGTGGAGAATCCGAGCACGAACAGCAGCGCCGCTATCATGATCGCGCGCTTGGAGGCCGAGGCCGGCTCGTCGCTCTCGACATGCTCGATCGTGGCGCCTGTGAGATAGATCAGATAGGGCGGAACCAGGGGCAGAACGCACGGCGAGAGGAAGCTGACAAGGCCGGCAATCAGCGCCGCCGTAATCGAGACATTTTGCATGATGTAGTCGGAGCCATCCCGGGCCCTCGGGCCGGGCGCGGGAAATGCGCACGCAACCGGAGCCGAACCGGCTCTGGTGTAGCCGATGCCGGGGAATGCGCAACAGAGGCGCGATCAAACCAGGGCTCCTCCCGATGCCGTCTGCGATCACAGATGCGGCATCGGGACGCGCACAAACCTCGCCAAAAAGCGAGATTCAGCGGCGCGGCTACTTCACCACGCGGAGCAGCGGACGCCGGGGCTGGTCCTGCGTCTGCTTGGAGGGGGGAAGCGGTTCGCTGGCAGCGCCCCGCAGCATTTCGTCGCACAGCGCCTTGAGGTCGGCACTGTCAATTCCTTTGAGCTTCATCCTGACATCGAGGATGACGATCGAGAGCAGCTCAGCCGACTCACGGCTGTTGCTCTCGTTGAGAACCTTGCGGCACTCCTCGAGCGTCTCGAGCACCGACTGCAATTGTTCGTCTGAATGCGACACCGGAGTTCTTTCCGTTAATTCGGGCTTCGAGACGTGCTTGAAACGATCCCCTGGGCCCCCAAAGAGAGACAAGGATAGCATGAGGAGTCCGCACCCTCGAATACCATTTCAATGTGTTTCTGCGTCGAAACCGCGGTTCCAGACAGCATCGCTCCGCGGCGCAGGTCGGAACGGTGAAAATTCAAACGCCTGGGTCCGCGCGATCGATCCACTGCACGAAAGCGCGCGACACTTCGCACGCCACCCTCTGGCCCACATGGACCCGGCAATCCCGCAGCCACGGTAAGGCTCGCAACGGAACGCACGCGTACCCCTCTTCCGGGCAACAACTAGCCCGATTCCCAACCTCAAGCACACTCAAATACCACTTCGGACGCGGTAAGTATGGCGTTCAAAACTCACCGTTCCCCAACCCGTCGTGGTTGTGGTTTTCGCTAGATTCTGCCAGTTTAGCGCCCCGAAGGGACTTGTATGCACTCCTTGGCGGAAAGGGGCGTTCCACTGGAGGAACGCCTAAAGACAAACATCAGCGGCCTCTCCGATTGGGATGCGGCCCGCATCTTTTTGGAAGTCGTTCGATGCGGCAGTTTCCGCTCGGCGGCCGAGCGCTTGTCGCTGTCGATCAACGCTGTCCGCCGCCGCATCGATGATTTCGAGCGCCAGACCGGCACCACCCTGTTCACACGCGATGTCCACGGCACCCATCTCACCGATGAAGGCGCGCTGGTGGTCTCCGCGGTCGAGCGCATGGAGGCGGCCGCCTTCGACGTGTTGCGCACCAGCGATTCGACGGCCAACGCCCTCACCGGCGAAGTCCGCGTCGCCGTCACCGAGGGACTGGGCACCTTCTGGCTCGCCCCACGGCTGGTGGAATTCCAGCAGGCCTATCCGAAAGTCCTGGTCGACCTGCATTGCGCGATGCGCTCGGCCGACGTTTCCCGCCACGAAGCCGATGTCGCCATCCATCTGTCGCGGCCGTCGGCGCTCGACGTCAAGCTGGTGCGGCTTGGCCGCATGCATTTGATGTTCTGGGCTTCGGAAAAATACCTTGAGAAATACGGCACGCCGCGCTCGGCCGTCGAATTGATCAAGCACCGCCTGGTGCTGCAATTCGCTGACCAGATCGCCGCCAAGGAAACCTTTGAGAGCTTCTTCCCGGGCGTTCCGGAACGTGACCTCCTGGTCATGAAGACCAACGTCTCAAGCGCCAACTACTGGGCCGTCGCGAATGGAGCCGGAATCGGCGTATTCCCGAGCTATGCGATCGCGCTTGGCGGGAAGTTGATTCCACTGGAGGTCGAGTTGAACCGACCGCTGGATATCTGGTTGTCCTACCATCCCGGTAGCGGCCGGATTCCCCGCGTGCGGCACATGATTGACTGGCTGATCGAAGCTTTCAATCCAGCTCGCTTCCCGTGGTTTAAGGAAGAATTCGTGCATCCGCATGAATTCAAGGACTCGTATATGGGCGAACCCCTGACCCAGCTCTTCGGGGGATTTTCAACCGAAGAACAAAGGTGAAAACGAAAATGAAAGCAGCGGCGAAGAGAATGAAGCAACGCAGTGCCGGCAAGCCGGACATCGAGCTTGGCAAACGGATTCGTTTGCGGCGCGTCGAGATGAAGATCTCGCAGGCCGAGCTCGGCGAAAAGCTCGGCGTGAGCTTCCAGCAGGTCCAGAAATACGAGAAGGGCGTCAATCGCGTCGGCGCGGCTCGGCTTCAGCAGATCGCCACCGCCCTCGATGTGCCCGTGACCTTCTTCTATGACGGCGACAACAAGGCCCGCGAAGTCGAAAGCCTCCTGTTCCTGGACTCGGCTTTCAGCCTCCGCCTGCTGCGCGCCTACAGCAAGATCAAGGATCAGACGGTGCAGCGTCAGCTCGTCTCGCTGATGGAATCGATCGCAGCGAACGAGAGCTGAGCCGGTCGACGGCCTGGCCTTAACGGCCAATGTTCAATCCGCCGCGTCGCGGGGGCGCGGCCGGATTGGGCGAGGCCTGATTGGCAGAACCGAGGCTTGCGCGCCTTACGCGCGGCCTTCGATCTTTGGAGCGGCTTGGCCGCTCTTTTTTTGGCATTTCGTTGTCATTCGTCGCGGTTTTCGCGAACCCATCCCAACCTCGTTGCGACCTAATCGAGAGCCTCCGCGTCGGACGCACGGGGCCTCGTGCTTAATGGGACCGCAACCCTGATGCCCTAGCTTCTCGCCGATTTCGCGAATCGGCGCACGCAGCACAGCGGCCGGGAATTGCCTCTTGGGGGAAAACCAGACAGATGTCGAAACGCCATGCCGTGATCATTGCCATGGGCCTCCTCGCCAGCGCCTCCGCGCTTGCGCAGACGGAGACCACGGGCCAGGCCGGCCCCAAGCCGACCGGTACCGTGCCGGCGACCGCCAACCCGGCTCACGCCGCCGTCCCCAAAACCGCAGCGGCACCGGCCTCGATCGCCGAGAGCCGTTCGGCTGCGGCGCTCGCGCTGACGCATGAGCCGACCTATGACGAGGGCACCGCGCAGCGGATCAAGGACGCGGCGTTGAGCTATTCCGATCTTGCGGTACGCGGCGGCTGGCCGACGATTCCTGCGGACGCCAAGTTCGCGCCAGGCGTCCAGGGCGCCAATGACGACCTCCTGCGCAAGCGGCTGATTCTCTCGGGCGACCTCGCCGCCGAGAAGGCGAGTGGCGCTTTCGACCAGGATCTCGCGGACGGTGTGAAGCGCTTCCAGGCCCGCCACGGTCTTGCGCCCACCGGCACGATGACGCCGCGCACGCTCGCGGCCCTGAACGTCACGGTCCAAAAGCGCATCCGTCAACTCGAGGCGTCGCTTGAGCGGCTCGAGAACACGAATTTCAGCTTCGGCCCGCGCTATGTCGTGGTCAACATCCCCGCCGCCTTTGCCGAGGCGGTCGAGAACGACGTCGTGGTGCGGCGCTATCGCGTCATCGTCGGCAAGACCGAAAAACCCTCGCCGACGCTGACGGCCCAGATCACCGGCGTCGTGCTCAATCCGACCTGGACGGTACCCTCCTCGATCGCCAAGACCGAGATCTCCGCGCATATGCGCAAGGATCCGACCTATCTGTCGCGCATGCACATGGAGGTGCTCGACGGCCACGACAATCCGATCGACCCGCATTCGGTCGACTGGTCGGGCACGCACACGCCGAACTTCACCGTGCGGCAGCAGAACGGCACCTTCAACGCGCTGGGCGCGGTGAAGATCGACATGCCGAACTCCTATTCGGTCTACATGCACGACACCAACCAGCGCAATTTATTCAGCGACGACTACCGCTTCGATTCTCACGGCTGCTCCCGCGTCGACAATGTGCGCGATCTCGCCGCCTGGTTGCTGAAGGACCAGCCGAAATGGACGCGCGCCGCGATCGACGCGGAAATCGCCACCGGTCAGCATCAGGAGGTCGCCATGGCCAGGAAGGTGCCGGTGGCCTGGATCTATCTCACGGCGTGGATGACCAAGGACCAGACCATCCAGTTCCGCAACGACGTCTATAACCAGGACGAGCAGTTGCTGGAGGCGACCGCCGAAGAAGCCGCGTTCTTCAGCAATGCCGGCAACCATCCGCTGACCGCGCATATGGCGCAGTAGGCATGCAATCGCGGCACGGGCGGATGCAGAGCCGCATCCCCTGCCGCGGTTGACCTGGGCCTTGGCCCGGTCGCACATTGCGCCTCGTCAATGACAAGCGAGCGCGCGATGCCTGATCTCTCCGATGAGACTCCCTACGCCGACGGCAAGATCATCACACAGGTCACCGACGGCGTCGGCGTGATCACCTTCAACAATCCCGACAAGCGCAACGCGATGTCGCTGGAGATGTGGGTGGGATTTGGCGAGGCGCTGACAGCCTTGCGAGAAGACGACGCCGTGCGCGTCGTGATCATGCGTGGTGCCGGCGGCAAGGCATTCGTTTCCGGCGCCGACATCAGCCAGTTCGAGAGGACCCGTCATAACGCAGCGGCCTCCGAGGAATACGGCAAGCGCAGCGCCGCCCAACGCGCGCTGCTCGCCGATTACCCGAAGCCGACGATTGCCTGCATCCGGGGTTTTTGTCTCGGCGGCGGCATGCAGGTCGCGATGCTCGCCGACATCCGGATCGCCGCGCATGACAGCCAGTTCGGCATTCCTGCCGCCAGGCTCGGCATCGCCTATGGCTATGACGGCTTGCGGCACCTGGTGTCGCTGGTCGGCCCGTCCTGGGCGCGGCTTCTGATGTACACGGGCATGCGCATCGATTCCGCCGAGGCGCTGCGCATCGGCCTCGTCGAGCGCGTGATCCCGGACGACCAGCTCTGGGGCGAGACCATGATGATTGCGGAGACGATCTCGCACAACGCGCCGCTTGCGATCAAGGCCGCCAAGATCACCATCGCAGAAGTGCTGAAGGACGAAAGCGCACGCGACATGGGTGCGATCAAGGCGATCGGCACGGCTTGCATGGACAGCGCGGATTTTCGCGAGGGCCGGCAAGCCTTCATGGAGAAGCGCAAGCCGCAGTTCCAGGGGAAGTAGCCTCGGCGCCGGACGCACCTCATACAGCCTTGGCGATCCTCGCTTGCCGATGACCAGCCAACCGGGGGCCTTGCAATAATTCCCTCAAGGCCTGAACGTTCGCGGAGCCCGCTCCCTTGCGCCAGATGAGCACAGTCCATGCCCGGTTCTCTGTTCTTCCCAACGGGTGGACGCTCAGGAGTCTCCTGTCTGGAAAAGTGGCCAGAACGCTCCTTGGAATCAGCGCCACCCCCATGCCCGCAACAACGCAACCCAGCATGGCGTGATACGACCCCAGTTCGATCATGCGTTCCGGCATTTCGTTTCGCTTCGCGTACCAGTCTTCAAGCCGCTTGCGATGCGGGCATCCGTGTTCGAAGACGATGATGGTACGCGGCAGGTCGCCGCCTTTCTTGCCGATCGGTGAATGATTGGCGGCCGCAATAATCACCAACTCTTCCTCGAAGGCGAGCGCTTTCTCAAATGGCTCATCGGCTATTGGTTCGGCAACAAGCGCTGCATCGAGATCGCCGGCGAGGATGGCGCTCGCCAGAACCTGCGGATTGCCTGTACGAAGCTCCAGAACGACCCCTGAATGCCTTTGGTGGTATTCGCTGAGCAGTCCCGGCAGCCTGACAGCCGCCGTGCTTTCCATCGCGCCAAGGCGGAACGTACCGCGGGGTTTTGCATCTTGCAGGGCATTACGTGCTTCATCCGCAAGAGCGAGCAGGCGATTGGCGTAACCAAACAGCACTTGGCCCTGAGGCGCCAGACGCAAGCGTTTACCCTCTCGTACAAAGAGAGCAACGCCGAGATCCTCTTCCAACTGCCGGACACGGGTTGTGACATTGGACTGAACGCGGTGCAGGCGCTCGGCCGCGCGGGTCACGCCGCCTTCGCGCACGACCGCGACGAATATCCGCAGATCCGGCAGATCCATATATCTCTCCTAGTGATCAACTACATCATAATTATTCATTATATGTGATATTTTGCATTGGGTAAAGATCGCGGCCCCGACGGCGGCTTCTGCCGTCCGGGAAACAGAGGAGACTGATGTGTCGAAGGCCTATTGGATTGTGCGCGTCTCGGTTCGCGATGAGCAAAATTATCCCGAGTATCTTGCTGCGACTGACCTGGCATTCAAGAAATTCGGCGCAAAGTTCATCGTGCGTGGAGGAGCGTTCGAACGAATGGAGGGAAACGCCCGCGACCGGAACGTCGTGGTCGAATTCAAGGATCGCCCCACGGCCGCTGCCTGCTACGCAAGTCCGGAATACCAGGGTGCGCGGGCTATTCGCCAAAAGTGCGCGGACGCCGATTTCATCATCATTGATGGCATCGCCGACTAGGGCGATCGTCGCCGCATAGCCGTGAACAGAATTCGTCCCACGCAGGAGATTATCTGATGATCGTCACCGTATTTCGCACGCGGATGAATCCAGGTGCGGAAGAGGAATATGGGCCGATGGCAAAGCGCATGAGCGAGTTGGCGCGAACAATGCCCGGCTACATCTCGCACAAGGGTTTCGTCGCGGACGATGGAGAGCGTGTGACGATCGTCGAATTCGAGACGGAGGAAGCGCTCCATCAATGGCGGATTGATCCCGAGCATGGCAAGGCAAAGCGGCGTGGAATCGAGTCCTTTTTCAGCGAATTCAGATTCCAGATTTGCAGTGTCATTCGGGAGCGAATGTGGACTGTAAAGGCAACCGGCCGCGTTTGAATCGGCATCGATCAGAAGGCAGCAATGGCGAGGTGGAGGCGCCCAACGCGTCCGGAACCGTCAGCCGATCTGAACGGTCATTCACCAAGATTAAATTCCTTGCGGCTTCGCGTTGCGATAGCAACCAATTGATCTGCCGCAAGTTCTCCCGCCACCAATGAGGGAGATCGTGATGAAACTCAAACTTGCTGTTCTTGGTCTGGCTGCCCTGGGCGGCGTGGCGCTGGCGTCGGGACAAGCGCTGGCGGCGATGCCGAACGGCATTCCGCAGGCCGATCAGGTGGCAGGCGGCCCGGCCGCGCATGTCGACCAGGTGCGGATGGTCTGCAATGCCTGGGGCCGCTGCTGGTGGCGTCCGAACTACTACGGCGCGTACGGCTATTACGGCGGCGGACCGCGGCGCTTCTACGGTTACGGCCCGCGTCCGTGGGGCTGGGGCCATCGCTGGCACCGCTGGTAAATGACAAAAGGGGCCGCGAGGCCCCTTTTTCCTGCAAGGCGTCGCAGGCGGTCAATCGCCAAAAACTTCGATCAGGCGAAAGCGCTCGCACATGAGCATCATGTCTTCGCTGAATCGTCCGAGCCGGCCGAAATAGGTGCGATGAGCGTTGCGCCAATAGGAAAGACTACGATCGCCCTCACCCTCATCGAAGGCAAAGGCGGCGTCGACGTCATTGAACCGCCGATAGGTGATCTCGACGGTCTCGATGACGCAGCGCGGCTCTCCCCGTCCGTCGAGCACGACCCAGCGCTCACCCGGCGTCGACGTGTTGGGTTCGTCTTCCGTGCTGCAGGTCGCGGTCTTGACGCCCTTGACGACGAGCTCGAGCAATTCATCCGCAAGCGCCGGACTGTCGCCGAAGGCGAAACTCCGGAGGTGTCGATAGTGTTCGGGGACCGGCTTGCTCATGGTCGTCCAAGCCTTTCAGAGAAGGTACCTTAGGACGTGGTTCACTCCTACAGCGCGGCGAGCACCGCCTTGGTAATGTCGGCCGTGCCGTTGCTGCCACCAAACTCGATCGGCTTGAGGCCGCCGGCATAGACCTGATCGACCGCGTGCTCGATCCGCTCGCCGGCTTCCGCCGCACTCTCGACGCCGTGCTTGTCGGCGAGCCAGTCCAGCATCATCGCCGCCGACAGGATCATGCCGGTGGGATTGGCCTTGCCCTGCCCCATGATATCGGGCGCGGTGCCGTGGCACGGCTGGAACACGGCGTATTTGTCGCCGATGTCGGCTGATGGCGCCATGCCGAGACCGCCGATCAGGCTCGCGGTGATGTCGGAGACGATGTCGCCGAACATGTTCTCCATCACCATCACGTCGAAATCCCAGGGACGCTTGACCAGCATCGCCGAGCAGGCATCGACATAAAGGCGATCGGTCTTCACCTCGGGATGCTTCTTGGCGATCTCGTCAAAAATGCCGCGGAAGAATGCAAACGCCTTGAAGACATTCGCCTTGTCAACGCAGGCCAGCGAACCCGGCTTGCCGCGCGCCTTGCGCCGCTCGGCGAGACGAAACGAGAAATCGAACAGCCGCTCGGAGGTCTTGCGCGTGATCACCATGGTCTCGCGCGCGTCCTCATGCGTGACCACGCCCTTTCCCATCGAGGCGAACAGGCCTTCGGTGGATTCGCGGATCACGACGAGATCGATGCCGCGCTTGTCGGCGCCGACGATCGGGCTCGGCACTCCCGGAATCAGCCGCGCCGGGCGTACGCCGGCATAGAGATCGAAGATGAAGCGCAGCTCGATCTGCGGCGCGATCTCGGTATTGTCGGGATAGCGCACCGATGGCAGGCCGCAGGCGCCGAGCAGGATCGCGTCGGCTTCCTCGCACAATTTGATGGTGGAATCCGGCATCGACTTGCCGGTGGCGAGATAATTGTTGGCGCCGGCGGGCGCCTCGGTGAAGCGGAAGCTCAAGCCGGACTTCGCCTCGATCTTGCGCAGCACCTCGAGCGCGGGCGCCATGACTTCGGGACCGATGCCGTCACCGGCGAGCACGGCGATGTGGAAGGCGTTGTTTGCGGACATTTAAGGACCTTGAAGAAGGAGCCAGCCAAGTCGTCATTGCGAGGAGCGAAGCGACGAAGCAATCCAGACTGTTTCCACGGATGGATTCTGGATTGCTTCGCTTCGCTCGCAATGACGGCGGAGAGAGTGAAATTACGGCGTCAGCACCGTGCGCCCGACCACCGCACCCTGCTGCAACTGCAGCAGCGCGTCGTTGGCCTTGTTGAGCGGCGCCTTCGTCACCGGGATCGGCGCCACGTTCCTGGCGCGGACGAGATCGAGCAGCTCCCGCGTTTCGCGCAGGTTTCCGACATAGCTGCCCTGGATCGTCACCGCCTTGATCGGGATCAGCGGCAGCGCCCAGGTCGCGCCGCCGCCGAACAGGCCGACGATGACGAGCTTGCCGCCCTTGGTCAGGCAGTCGAAGCCAAGCTGTGTCGTCGCGGCATTGCCGACGAGATCGATCACGGCACGGATCGGCCCGCCCGCCTTCTTCGCCAACTGCTCCAGCGCATCCGGCGCCTTGGGATCAATGGTCGCCAGCGCGCCGGCCTTCTCGGCGGCCTCACGCTTCCTGGCGTCGATATCGACCATGATCGCGCCCTTACCGCCCATCGCCTTCAGCAACGACAGCGCCATCAGACCGAGACCTCCCGCGCCGAACATCACGATCGGCGTATCAAAATGCTGCTCGACCTTCTTCAGCGCGCTGTAGGTGGTGACGCCCGAACAGGCGTAGGGTGCGGCCGACGCGGGATCGAGCCCTTTCAGGTCGAGCAGATAGCGCGGATGCGGCACCAGCATGTGATCGGAATAGCCGCCGTCGCAATAGACGCCGAGCGAGCGCGGCGTCAGGCACATGTTCTCGTCACCGGCGAGGCACGTGGCGCATTTGCCGCAGCCGATCCAGGGATAGACCAGGCCGACATTGCCAAGCTTGAGGCCGCCCTGGTCGGTCGGCTTCACGTCGGGTCCGAACGCAAGGATCTCGCCGACGGTCTCGTGGCCCATGGTCAGCGGCAGATTGATGCCGCGGTCCTTCAACGACAGCGGCTTGCGGCCGTGGCCGAGATCGTAGCCGCCTTCCCAGATGTGGAGATCGCTGTGGCAGACGCCGGCGGCCTTGACCCTGATCAGCACCTGCGTGCCGGATGGTTGCGGCGTCGCCTCGTCGAACTCCTGCAGCGGCGCCTTGAAATCGGCGACCTTGAAACTCTTCATCGGCATCCTCCCGGCACACTCTTCGTCGCGCCACCATGCCACGGGCGGCGGGGCGAGACAAATCACCGTCTTAGGCGAGCGGATGGTGGCAAGCCGCGAACTGGCCGATTGCCACCTCACGCAACTCCGGTATCTCCGCGCTGCATCGCTGATCCGCCCGCGGGCAGCGGGTGCGGAAGCGGCAACCGGATGGCGGCGCAATCGGCGATGGCGGCTCGCCAGTCGCCACGCTTTCGGTGGGACGTACATCAGGATCAGGCACCGGGATCGCCTGCAGCAACAGGTTCGTGTAGGGATGCACTGGTCTTGCGAACAATTGCTCCGACGGCCCGACCTCGCAGAGCCGGCCGAGATACATCACCGCGACACGATCGCTGACGGCTTTGACCACGGCAAGGTCATGCGCGATGAACAGCAGCGTCAGGCCGAACCACGCCTTCATCTCCTCCAGCAGATTGAGGATCTGCGCGCGGATGGAGACGTCAAGCGCCGAGACCGGCTCATCGCAAACGATGAACTCGGGATTGAGCACGAGCGATCGCGCGATGCAGATGCGCTGGCACTGGCCGCCGGAGAACTCGTGCGGCAGCCGGCCCGCCACCAAATCAGGATCGAGCCCGACCGCGGAGAGCACCTCGTGAACACGCCGCTTGCGCTCGGCAGCATCCTTGACACCGGCGATGATCAGCGGTTCGGCCACGATGTCGCCGATACGGCGGCGCGGGTTGAGCGAGGCGATCGGATCCTGGAAGATCAGCTGCACGCGCCGGCGCATTTTTCGTAGCGCCTCACCCTCCATCGCAGTGAGGTCCTCGCCGTCAAACAACACGCGGCCGGATTTGGCCCGGCGCAACTGCAGCACCGCGCGGCCCAGCGTCGACTTGCCGCAGCCGGACTCGCCGACCAGTCCCAGCGTCTCGCCGCGCGCGACGTGAAGGCTGACGCCCGAAACCGCGTGAACCGTCTTGTTGCCGAGACCGTACTCGACGACGAGATTGTCGACGTCCAGCAGCGTCTCATCGCGCACGGCCGACTGCATCATGCGCCAATCCCTCCCGCCATCTGGATCGGGTGGAAGCAGGCGTAAAGATGTCCCGGCACCTCGGCGCTCTTCAATTCGGGCTTGGCTTCGTGACAGCGCCCGGCGGCATAGCGGCAGCGCGGCGCAAAGGAGCAGCCTTTGAGCGGCCGCGTTGGATCGGGCGGCCGGCCGGAGATGGCGGGCAGCGGCGTATGCGGCGCGGTCTCCAGCTTCGGGATCGCCGCCAGCAATGCCTCGGTGTAGGGCATGTGCATGTGCTTGAACAGCGCCTGCGTCGGCGCGTGTTCCACCACCCTGCCCGCATACATCACCGCGACTTCATCGGCGCGGCCGGCGACCACGCCGAGATCGTGGGTGATGATGATCATCGCCATGTGGCGGCGGCGCTGCTCGCGCGCCAGCAGGTCGAGGATCTGCGCCTGGATGGTGACGTCGAGCGCGGTGGTCGGCTCATCCGCGATCAGAAGTTTCGGCTCGCAGGACAGCGCGATCGCAATCGCGATGCGCTGGCGCATGCCGCCGGAGCATTGATGTGGATATTGCGCGAGCCGCTGCTCCGGCGCCGGAATGCCGACGGCCGAGAGCAACTCGATGCTGCGCTTCCGCGCCGCCGGCGCATCGAGCTCGAGGTGCTCCTGGATCGTCTCCATCAACTGCGTGCCGATCGTGAGCACCGGATTGAGCGAGGTCATGGGATCCTGGAACACCACCGCGAGCTCGCGCGCGCGCAGCCGTCGCAGGCTTTCAGGCGCAAGCCGCACCAGGTCCTGGCCGTCGAACATGACGCGTCCAGAGAGCCTCGCCTTCTTCGGCAGCAGCTGAAGGATCGCGCGCGACAGCATGGTCTTGCCGCAGCCGGATTCGCCGACAATGCCGAGCGTACGCCCGGCCTCCAGCGACAGATCGACATGATCGACGGCGCGCAAGTTGCCGCGCGGGGTCGGCAGCTCGACCGCGACGTCCGCGATGGTCAACAGCGGCGTGCTCACAGCGCCCCCTGACGCGGGTCGGTCAGCGCCCGCATGGCGTCGCCGACGAGGTTGAATGCCAGCACGGTCAGGAACAGTCCGGCCGCCGGCAGGAAGGCGAGCCGCGGCGCGACGTCGAGGCTGTCACGCCCCTCGCCGATCATGCTGCCCCAGCTCGCCATCGGCGGTGGCACGCCGAGCCCGAGAAAGGACAGCGCGCCCTCGACCACGATGGTGACGGCGACGCCGAGCAGGAAGAAGGCGAGCAGTGGCAGGATCACATTCGGCAGCAGCTCGCGCAGCAGTATGCGCGCATGGCTGGCGCCCAGCGCCTCGGCCGCGATCACGAATTCGCGCCGCGCCAGCGTCAGCGTCGCCGCACGCGCCACCCGCATGAAGGCGGGAATGCCGAGCACGCCCAAAATCAACGTGAGATTGGGGATGGACTGGCCGAGATAGGCCGTCACCGCGAGCGCGAAGATCAGCGGCGGAAAGGCCAGCAGCACATCCATGCTGCCGACCACCAGCGTCTCGAACCGGCCGCGGAAATAGCCGGCGAGCAGGCCCAGCGCGCCGCCGAGTATCAGACCGATCATCGGCGCGATCAGCCCCACCGTCAGCGACACGCGTGCGCCAAAGATCAGGCGGGCAAACTCGTCGCGGCCGAGGCCGTCGGTGCCGAGCCAATGCTCGGTGGAGAAGGCGGCACGGCGCTCCAGCATGTCCATGTCTACAGGATTTTGCAGCGGCAGCACCGGCGCGAGGATCGCGACCGCAATGACAGCGGCGAGCCAAAGGCTCGCGATCCAGAACAGCAGGCCGAGCTTGCGTTTGCGCCCGACCGGCGCCAATTCCTCGTCCTGCATCGAGAGCTCAAGCGTGGCCATGGCGGATCCTCGGATCGAGCACGGCATAGAGCATGTCGACGATGAAGTTCACGATGACGAAGCCGCAGGCGACCAGCAACACCACGCCCTGGAGGATGACGAGGTCGCGGGTGTAGATCGCGCCGACCAGCAGCCGGCCGATGCCGGGCAGCGCGAAGATGGACTCAACAATCAGCGTGCCGCCGAGCAGGCGGCCGATATTGATGCCTGTGACGGTCACCAGCGTCAGCGACGAGGGTTTCAGCGCATGCACGAACAGGATACGCGAGGGCTTCAGCCCCTTGGCTTTGGCCAGCGCGATGTAGTCTTCCTGCAGGGTCGCGATCATGTCGGAGCGCAGCACCCGCATGATCCCCGGCCATTCCGCCAGCGCCAGCGTCAGCGCCGGCAGCACGAAGAAGCGCAAATTGGCGAGCGGCGCCTCGGTGAACGGGACATAGCCGGTCGCCGGCAGCCAGTGCAGCTCGACCGCGAACAGATAGATCAGCAGGATCGCCATCAGAAAGGACGGCATCGACAGCATCGCAAACGCGCTGCCGGTCATGAAGCGGTCGAACGCGCCGCCGGCGCGCGCGGCGCAGGCGATCGCCAGCGGCACGCCGATCAGGAGCCCGATGAACTCGGCCATCAGCATCAGCTCGAGCGAGACCGGAATGCGCTCGGAGATCGCCTGCAGCACGGTCTGCCCGGTACGGAACGAGCGGCCGAGATCGCCCTGCAGGACGTGGCCGAGCCAGCTCAGGTAGCGCCACCACAACGGCTGGTCGAGCCCCATCTCGTGGCGGAGCGCTGCGACATTCTCCGGTGTCGCCTGATCGCCGAGGATGACGAAAGCAAGATCGCCCGGCAGCAGCGAGGCGATCAGGAAGGTGAGCAGCGAGACGGCAAGCAACACCGGTAGGATGGCCAGGATCCGCCGCACGACGAAGTTCAGCATCGCGCAGTCATTCCAGCCAGGTGGTCGAGACGTCGATCACGCCGTTGTAAATTTTCGGAAAACCCTTCAGCCTGGCGCTCGACAGCGCGTAATAGGTATTCTGGAAGGCCCAGAACCAGATCGCCTCCTTGTTGATCAAGCGACTAATCGCACAATAGTCCTCGATGCGCGCTGCGGTGTCGGCGGTGACACGGGAATGGTCGAGTAGCCGGTCCAGCTCCGGATCGGAGAATCCGGAGAGCGCGAGCGGGCTGCCGGTGTGGAAGTTCGCGTACACCTGCGGATCGGGATCGGCGAGATCAACAATGCGCCACGGCGTCAGCTGGAATTGGCGCGAGAAGGCGCGCGACGGAATCGTCGCCTGGTCGACCTGGTCGATCTCCATATTGGCGCCGGCCCGCTTCCAGAACTGCTGGAGCACCTGCCCGATCACGCGGCCGCGCGGCGTCGCCGTCACCAGCATCTTGAAGTCGACCGGCTTGCCGTAATCCTTCAGCAGCGCCTTGGCCTTCTCGACGTCGTAAGGCAGTGCGCCGTCGTCCTTGCACCTGACCCATGAACCGTCGCCATAGGGGTTGGTCGCCGGCCGGCTCAGGCCGTTGCTGATCGCCTGCGACATTTTTGGACGGTCGATCGCCATCACCAGCGCCTGGCGCACGCGGACGTCGTCGAACGGCGCCACCTTGGTGTTGAAGGCATAGACTGCGGCACCCGAGCCCTTGTAGGTGTGCACGGTGAGCTTGGAGTCCTTCTGCGCCTTCATGATGTTGTCGGCGTCGTTCTCATCGTCCCAGATGATGTCGACCTCGCCTGATTGCAGCGAGGCGAAGCGCGACTGCGCGTCGGGCAGTGGCTTCAGGATGATGCGATCGAGATAGGGACGGCCCTTGTCCCAATAGTTGGGGTTCTTCTCCAGCACCATGCGGTCGCCGGCGGTCCATGATTTCAGGATGTAGGGGCCGGTGCCGACGGGATTGCGATTATAGTCGTCGCCCTTGGTCTTCCAGGCCGTCGGCGAATGCACGGCGTTGTTCTGGCTCTGGATGCTGATCACCGCCGGCAGGTTCACGGACGGATCGGTCAGGTTATAGACGAGGGTGTATTCGTCCGGCGCCAGCACTTCCTTGACGTTGGTGATGTAGAAGGCACAGCGGCACTTGTTGGCGGGGTCCCTCTGGCGGTCAAAATTTTCCTTGAAGGCCTGCGCGTTGAACGGCGTGCCGTCGTGGAATTTCACGCCCTGGCGCAGCTTGAAGGTCCAGCTCTTGTAATCGTCGGAGTGGATCCAGGATTCCGCGAGCTTTGGCGCCGCCTCGCCCTTGTCGTCGAGCGTGGTGAGCGTGTCGAAGATCGCGGCCGCCGCGGTGAACGTCGAGGTGTCGTAGACGCCGACCTTGAGCGGATCGAAACCGGGAATATCGAGCTCCTGGCCGACGGTGATGCTGCCGCCCGCCTTCTGCGCCTGCGCGGGCTGTGCCAGCGGAAGGAGCGCAAATGCCGCAACAAGGAAAATCGGCGCGCGCTTGCACGCCGCGGCAGCAATGTTCGTCATGGTTCCTCCCGGGATCCTCGTCCGATGTTTCGGATCGTTGAATGACTTGGAGGCGAGATTGGCGACAAATGCTCGCCACGGCAAGAGGAACACACGGGGTTCGATGCCCCATGCGCGCGGCGTGACGCGCTCAGTTGGCCGCTTCTGTTTTGCCTGACGGAATTGGCGCTGCATTGGCGAGGCCGATCTCGTCGCGCAGCGCATCCGTGTGCTCGCCGAGGACAGCGATCGTCTCGCCCGGAGTCGTGTCGGCACCCGTCATCCGGAACGGCAGATTGAGCACCCGGAACGAGCCGCCTCCGTCTTCCACCGACGAGAGCGCCTACCGGTGCGCGAGTTGCGGATCGGCCAGGGCCTCTTTGATGCTGCGGTAGGCCGAGGCCGGCACGCCGGCGGCGCTCAAGGCCACAAGGCATGCATCGGTCGTGAGCGGCTTCGACCAGACCTCGACGCCGTCCATCATGTCGGCCCAGTTCTCGCGCCGTGAAGCATAGGAGGCGAAGCGCGGATCGGAAATCCATTCAGGCCTGCCGATCACACCCATCAAGGCCTGGAACGTCTTCTCGCTGGCGACCGTGATCATGACATAGCCGTTGGCGGTCTCGGTCGGCCCGAACATCGGACGCGGCGGCGGCTTCACCGCGAATTGCGAGCTCTGCAGCTCGATCACTGTCAAGGTCAGCATCGACTCCAGCATGGAGACGTCGATGTGCTGACCAAGCCCGGTCACCGTGCGCTGATAGAGCGCAGACGCGATCGCGCCGAAGCCGTAGGTGCCGGTGACGACATCGGCGTGGTAGATGCCGCAATAGTCCGGACGGTTGCGGCCGGGCTGGTAGGCGAGATGCGCCATGTCGTAGCCGGAGGCGGCATGGATCACCGGCGCGTAGGCCGGCAGCTCGGCCGAAGGACCGGTCTGGCCGTAGCCCGAGATCGAGCAGTAGATCAGCCTGGGATTGACGGAGCGCAGGCTGTCATAGTCGAGCCGCAGCCGGCGCATCACTCCGGGCCGAAAATTCTCGACCAGGATGTCGGCGGTGGCGACCAGCCGGCGGACCGCCTCCTTGCCGTCCTCCGACTTGAGGTCGAGCACCGCGCTCTTCTTGCCGACATTAAGCTGGCCGAACACGGTGCTGCAGCCCTTGCGCAGCGGCGGCCGCGTCCGCATCGTCTCGCCGCCGTCGGTCTCGATCTTGATGACCTCGGCGCCCATGTCGGCCAGCATCCGCGCGCAATGGGGGCCGGCGATGGTGGTCGAAAAATCCAGGACCCTTAAGCCCGCGAAGGCCTTTGTCGTCATGTCTTCGTGCTTATCTGGTAGCTGCATCCCCGGCCCGTCCCTTAAGGAACTAATGTTGTTCTCTCTTGTTGGTGCGCCGACCCTAGATGGCGGCGGCTGAGTAGGAAAGTCTTTACCGAACGAACGCGTCTCGTGGGCAGGCCGAGATTTCCAGGGGCAACTGGACCCGATCTTGCATAGCAGCAATCGGGATCGGAAGAGGGCAATCGTTCTTGAGGGTCTTATTCGTTACCACGGAGATGGACGACTTCGTCCGCGTCGGCGGACTTGGTGCCGTTTCCGCTGCCCTCCCTCGAGCGCTCCGCCCCTTCGCCGATATCCGGATCATGCTGCCCGGCTATCGCGATATCATCGAACAACTCACGCATATTCAGATCGTTGGCCGCTGCCCGGCATTTGCGGAGATGCCGGCCTGCTCGCTCGGCCGGGCCGCCACCAAGGACGGCCTGCCGGTCTATGTACTGTTGTGCTCACAACTCTACGACCGGCCCGGCAATCCCTATGGCGACGAGTCCGGGCGCGACTGGCCCGACAACGACATCCGCTTCGCGCGCTTTGCCTCGGCGGCCGCTGAGCTTGCCATGGGCAAGCTGGACAAGAATTGGGCAGCAGACCTGATCCATGCCAATGATTGGCAAGCCTCGCTCGTGCCGGCTTATCTCGCCTGGCGCGGCAGCAAGCTGCCGTCGATCCTGACCATCCACAACCTCGCCTATCAGGGTCTCTTCCCCAAGGAGTCGCTGCGGCGGATCGGCGTCCCCGAAAGCTCCTTCCACATCGACGGCGTCGAGTTCTACGACCAGCTCTCCTTCCTCAAGGCAGGGCTGGTCTATGCCTCGCACCTCACCACCGTCAGCGGCACCTATGCGCGCGAGATCACGACGGAGGAATTCGGCTGCGGCCTCGAAGGCCTGTTGCGCGTCCGCTCCGACGCGTCCGAGCTCACGGGCATCCTCAACGGCATCGACGAGAGCTGGGACCCGCGCTCCTGCGCCCAGCTCGCGCAACAATTCGGTGCCGGAGATTGGGTCGGGAAGAAGGCCAATTCGGATTATGTGCGCAAGCAGTTTGGCCTCGCGGTCTCGCGCGGGCCGATGTTCGCGATCGTCGCGCGCCTCGTGCACCAGAAGGGCATCGACCTCGTGCTATCGGCGGCCGACGAGATCGTCGATGCCGGCGGGCAGATCGTGGTCACCGGCTCCGGCGAACCCGCGCTCGAGCAGGCGCTGATCGACGCCCATCGCCGCCGGCCCGACGCTATCGGCGTCACCATCGGCTTCAGCGACGCCCAGGCCCGACGCATTTTTGCCGGCAGCGATTTCACATTGATGCCGTCGCGCTTCGAGCCGTGCGGGCTCAGCCAGATGTACGCCCAGCGCTTCGGCTCGCTGCCGATCGGCCACCAGACCGGCGGCCTGGCAGAGACCATCACCGACGGCGAGACCGGCTTCTTGTTCTCAAGGCCCTCGCATGACTCTTTCCTCGGCGGCGTCCGCCGCGCCTTCGAGGCGTTCATGGCCCAGGACCAGCTCGACACGATGCGCCGCAGCGCCATGGGCCGCTCGTTCTCCTGGAGCATTTCGGCCGGCAGCTACAGCGCGCTGTATCGGAAGCTGGCGGCGGCGTGAGAGCAACGTACGACACTCCATCTCCCGTCACCCTGAGGTGCTCGCCCCTTCGGCGAGCCTCGAAGGGCGACGGCCCGGCTGCAGCAGCGGAGCCGTGCATCCTTCGAGGCTCCCGGCGCGATGCTTCTGCATCGCGCCACTCGCACCTCAGGAGGACGGATTAAGAGCTGAGCACCTCACCGCTTCCCGCGCACATCCATCTGCGACCGGCCGATCCAGGCGCGGTTGAGGCAGCGGGTCATCCAGTCGGGCTGCGGCTCGCCGCGTAGCCGGGCCTGCGCTTCTTGATAGGGGCCGACGTAACGCAGCCGGTCGGGGAGTTTCGGATAGACGCGCCGTATCCATCGCAGCGCGTTGTCGGCAGATCTGGCGTCGCGCTCATCGAACTCAAACCCAAAGCCCGCGCGCAGACGCTCCGGCACCAGGCTTGCCGTGAGCGCGCGATACCATCGCGGCGGTCGCAGCCACGGACGCGCACCGCCAAAGATCTGCGCGGCGATCTCGCGTGCTGCCGGGCTCACGGTCAGCGTGTCCGACTGCGTCATCGCGGCAGCGTAAGCCGAGAAGCCGGACCAGTCCGCCGGCAGATCATCGCCCGTCAGACCGAACAGCGCGCCAAAGGTCCGGCTCTCGGTCCAGTAGCGCTCGCGCTCCTCGGCCGAGAGCGGCGGCAGAACCAGATCATGCACCATCAGCGCCGTCTCGACCAAGGTCGCGTGAACCCAGCACAGCGACGGGATGTCGTTGGCGCAATAGCGCGAGCCGGCCGCGAAGGGACCGACCGTCTCCGGCATCAGGCCTACGATCATCGCGTGGCGCCGGTGCAGCTGCCGCGACGACAGCATGGCCCGGTCGAGCGAGCCGAACACCATGGCAAAGACGATGTCGAAGGTGCGATGGAAGCGGCCGATCGGATCGGCCAAGGTTTTGGAATGCTCGGCGATGGCGGCGGCGACCCAGGGATGCGCCAGTTGCAGCAGCAGCGCACGGCCGGCACCGAGAAAGATGACGGCCTCCCGGTCGATCCGCCAGGTCACCGTGTCGGGGCCGAACACGCCCGGGATCGGTCCCGCCGCACTGGTGCGGACCTGATCGAGAGCCAATTCCAGATCATTGCCGGATACCACTTGCAGAGCCTTTCGCCTGCGGACCGGCGCCGACGATCCACAAGGCCTGTGGCAATTCCATGAAGCGAGCGGCGGCTTGTGGCGCTATTCCGCCGCCAGTGGCATCTCGTCCATATGCTCGTGCAGCACCACGCCGGACAACGGATCGAATTCGCCGACCCATGGCTTGCGCGCCAGCACGGACCTCGTGTGAGCGTAACCCGCATTCCAGCGCCGCGTGATGCCCGACGGGCTGAAGTCGATGTCCTTGGTGTGGGTCTCGCGCTCGAGCTGCGGCGCCAGCAGCCGCACCACATGCATCCGGGTCGAACAGCCGTAGCCGATCAAATCTCTTACCGCGGGATCGTCGCGCTCGCTCTTGGGCAATCGTGCCGCAAGCTGGTTGATGACGTGGCGCAGGCGATGAGCCTGCTGCTGGCGGACGATCTGGCTGGCGATGCGGCTTGAATACTGCACGTCCTTGTGCCGGTTCAGCACCTCCGCCATCGTCGTCGGCTCGCCGCCGACGGGATTCCACAGATGCACGGAGAAGATCAGCGAGTCCCGGCGCGGATTGTCGTCGAACACCGCTTCCGTCGGCGTGTTCGACAGGATGCCGCCGTCCCAATACAGCTCGCCATCGATGCGCACCGCCGGGAAGGCCGGCGGCAATGCGCCCGAAGCCATCACGTGCTGCACCGTCAGCTCGCCGTCGCGGCTGTCGAAATAGCGCATCTGGCTGGTGCCGACATGAGCCGCGCCGACCGTGAGTCGCGGCGCGCAGCGATTGGCCAGATCGAAATCGACCAGCTCGCGCAGCGTCGTCTCCAGTGGCGCGGTTGAATAGAATCCAGCGTGATCGGCGCCGAGCGGGTAGGTCTCGCTGACATGTGCCAGCGGATTGGGCCGGAAGAAGCCGGCAACGCCGTGGGTGACGGTCGACCAATAGGCCAGCTTCTCGTTGAAGCCGGGAAAGATGCTGCCCGGACCCCAGACCGGCTTCTGCTCCATCCGCTTCCAGAATTCCCGCAAACGCGCGAGCCGGTGCGCCGGCGCATTGCCTGCAATGAGGCTTGCATTGATGGCGCCGATCGAGGTGCCGATCACCCAGTCCGGCTCGATGCCAGCCTCGTGCAGCGCCTGGTAGACGCCGGCCTGGTACGAGCCGAGCGCGCCGCCGCCTTGCAGCACGAGGACGACTTGACCCGGAAGGTCAGCGCCTTTGCCTTGCATGCCGTTCATGATTCGCTCCCGGTGAGCCCGTACTGGTCGAATATTCGTCGAACGCGGTGGTTATGTTACGCCTGATGGTTTTACGAGATTACGGGACCTTTTGAAATGCCGGCTGGCTTCCGAGTCCATACGTCGGCGCTATCGCGGGCGGGATGTCATTTCCGGCTCCGATCGGCTAGATTTCGGGGCGATCTCGCTGGGAGCCGATCCATGGAAATGCACCAGGTCCGCTATTTCCTCGCGGTGGCGCAGCTGTTGAATTTCACGCGCGCGGCCGAGGAGTGCAACGTCACACAGCCCTCGCTGACGCGCGCGATCAAGCAGCTCGAGGCCGAGCTCGGCGGCGACCTGTTCCGCCGTGAACGGCCGGCCGCGCAATTGACCGAGCTCGGTCAGCGCATGCATCCGCTGCTGAAGCAGTGCTATGACGCCGCCGTGGGCGCGCGCTCGCTCGCCTCCTCGTTCAGGAGCGGAGAGATCGGCGCGCTGCGCATTGCCTTGACGCATGCGATCGATTTGTCGCTGCTGATTCCGCATCTCAACGAGATCAGGCGGCAGTTCAATCGTCTCGAATTCCGCTTCCTGCGCGGGACCAGCCGCGAGGTCGGCGAATTCCTGAAGAAGGGCGACGCCGAGCTCGGCATCGCCGCCGAGATCGACGAAGCCTGGGATCGGCTCGACACGTGGCCGCTGTTCACCGAAGCGTTCGATCTCGTCGTCAGCAGAGAGCACCGGCTCGCCGGCCACGACACGATCGAGCCAGACGATCTGCGCGCGGAGCAACTGCTCGGCCGCAGCTATTGCGAGCATTCCAGGCGCATCTCGGCAAGCCTGCGCGAGCACGGCGTCGACATCGAGTACTGCCACGAGATTTCGAGCGAGCGCGACTTGATCGAGCTGGTGGAGGCCGATATCGGCATCGCCATGATGCCGCGCACCTCGCCGGTGCCGGAGAGCCTGAAACGGGCCGCAGTCGCCGGGCTCGACGCGCGCCGCACTGTCAGCCTCTATGGCGTGGCAGGCCGGCAGCGCACGGCGGTCGCCAACGCCGTGATGCGCATGCTGCGCGGTGCGGACTGGCGCATTGTTGTGGGGTAGTCATCCCGCGCGGAATTCACCGCTCTCGGCTCGCACTCTCCAGCGCGGCGAGCAGGTCATCGATTTCCACGCGCTTGCGGAAATCGGGGTCGACGAAGCGGGCCTTCACGATCCCGTCGCGACCGACGACGAACACGGCCGGGATCGGCAGCACCCAGCCGTCATTGCCATGAAACTTCGCCATGTCCTGGTAGGACAGCAATTGCTGGATCTCCGTGCCAAGCCAGATCGCGAGGTTCAGCGACAGCGCATAGCCATTGTCGAGATCGGTCAGGATTGGAAACCGCGCGTCCGCATCGTCCTTGAGCTGTTCGGTGAACTCCTGGGTCTCGGGCATGATCGCGACGACCTGCGCGCCCATCGCCCGGATGCGCGCTTCGGCCTGGGCCACCGCCCGCATATTGAGGCGGCAATAGGGACACCAGTGTCCGCGAAAGAACATCACCGCGACCGGGCCCTGCTCCAGCAGCGCGGATAGCGCGACCAGACGCGCCGTCTCGTCGGGCAACATAAATGGCGGCATCGCGTCGCCCGGACGCGGCGCGGTCTCGCCGCCGCCGTTGCCATTCAATCGCACCACCAGGCGATCGACCGCCTCGCCATAGGCCGGAAAAACCTCGCGGCTGGCGTCGGCATAGGCGTGGAGCTGCTCGTTCAGGGTCCCTTCCATGTCGCGGCAGCGCTGGAAGGCGAGCCTGAGACGTTCGGCATCGGCTGGCGAAAGTGATGTCATCTCCGGCATCTCCGGCTCCGGCATCGGGGGTCGCATTATTTTTGCGTTCCGCCCCTCGTGCAAGGGGGTGATGGCTATCTAATGCCAGCTCCCGGTCAGACGGAAATACCGATCCCCAATCGGTTCGATAGCCGCGGCGCATCAACATAGCGCGGGACTATCGCATCGAGAGCCAACCGGCATTTCAGGATGGGCTTGGTCTCGACCAAGCTCCTGCCATAGCCGGCAACCAGCGAGGTTGCGGCCAACACGGGAGACGTCTCATGTCCAAGCATCCCACATTGTCACGCCTGATCTGGCCGGGCCTCGCCGTCGCCGGCACATTGACGCTTCTCGCGCAACCGGTGCTTGCCGGCGAATGCCCCGCCGACAAGATCAAGCCGAACGCGCATCAGATGGTCGACTACAAGCCGGTCGGCGTCACCGATACCACGCTGGGTGCGATCGACCTCGGCAAGCAGCCGGCCCATATCGAAGGCCGCGAGCTTCGCTTCCGCAAGCTCACGATCGAGCCCGGCGGCATCGTGCCGTGGCACAGCCATGACGACCGCCCGGCCCTGATCTTCGTGCAGCAGGGCGAGATCGTCGAATACGCTTCCAATTGTGTCGATCCGATCCTGCACAAGGCCGGCGACATCCGCCCCGAGGTATCAGGCACCTCGCATTGGTGGAAGAACCTCGGCAAGGAGACGGTCATTCTCTATGTCGGCGACGTTCGCAGGGATCCGCACGACCATAACATGTAACGGGTGCCTGAATGCGCCGTCATTCCGGGGCGCGAAGCGAACCCGGAATCTCGAGATTCCGGGTCGGGTGCTAGCGCACCAACCCGGAATGACAAGAAGGACAAGCACGCCATGACTGATCTCTCCACCCCCATCAGGCCTATCGCCGTGACAATGGATGCGCATTCGCCGGGAGCAGCACTCCGCTCGCTCGTGATCGGATTGACCGCGTTCCTGACGGTCGTCGATCTCTTCGCGACACAGGCGATCCTGCCCTCGCTGACGCGGCATTATGGTGTCACGCCGGCTGCGATGGGCTTCGCCGTCAACGCCAGCACATTCGGCATGGCGGTTGCGGGACTTATCGTCGGGTTCTTGAGCCCGCACATCAACCGGCGAACCGGTATCCTGCTCAGCCTCGCGCTTCTGGCGATCCCGACGAGCCTGCTGGCGTCGGCGCCGAGCCTTGCCGTCTTCACCATTTTTCGGATCGCGCAGGGCCTCTGCATGGCATCTGCTTTCGCGCTCACCCTCGCCTATCTCGGCGAGCAATGCAGCGCCATGGACGCTGGCGGCGCCTTTGCCGCCTACATCACCGGCAATGTTGCAAGCAATCTGGTCGGCCGGCTGATCTCGGCGGCGGTCGCCGACGGCCTTGGCCTCGCGTGGAATTTCTATTTCTTTGCAGCGCTTAATCTGGCCGGCGCCCTACCGGTCTATTTCACTATCAAGCACGTGCAGCCGATGCATGCGATGATGCCGCGGGGATCACCGCTGGCGGCCACGATCGCGCATTGGCGCGATCCGCGGCTGCGCTCCGCCTTCGGCATCGGCTTCTGCATCCTGTTCGCCTTCATCGGCACCTTCACCTTCGTCAATTTCGTCCTGGTCCGGCCGCCGCTGTCGCTCGGCATGATGGACCTTGGTCTCGTCTATTTCGTCTTCCTGCCGTCGGTCGTCACGACCTTGCTGGCGGGCAAGGTGGCGTCGCGCCTGGGAACGCGACCGACGATCTGGGGCTCGCTTGTGGTCGCCGGACTGGGCCTGCCTCTGATGCTGGCACCGAATCTCGGCGAAGTCCTCACCGGCATGGTCCTGGTCGGCGTCGGAACCTTTTTCGCGCAGGCCGCAGCGACAGGATTCGTCGGGCAGACGGCCACCGACAACCGCGGCATTGCCAGCGGAACATATCTGGCGTGCTATTTCTGCGGCGGCCTCGTTGGCACCGCCGTGCTGGGCCGCCTGTTCGACAATTTCGGCTGGCACGCCTGCGTCGCCGGTGTCGGCGCGGCCCTCGCGGTGGCCGCCGTGCTCACCTTCAGGCTGACGCGCTAGCGTTTGGCCGGCGCTTCCGCCGGCGGCGGGTCGTCGTCGGCAATCGCCCGCCAAGCAGCGCCGTCGAGATCGTCGTACTGGCCGCTGCGGAGCGACCAGAGGAAGGCGGCGAGGCCGGCAAGTCCGAGCATCAGCGCCAGCGGCACCAGAAAGACCAGGATTTCCATCACACGATCTCCCGCGCGCGGCTCCGGGCCCGCGCGAGTTCAGCATCACCAGGATCGAGGATCCGCTCATGGCGGCCGCCGCGATCAGGGGCGTCACCACGCCGCTGATCGCGACCGGCACGGCCAGTGCATTGTAGCCGATCGCAAGCCAGAGGTTTTGCCGCATCAGATGTAGCACCTTGCGGGCGGAATTGATGGCGGCCACGACCGGGGCCAACGGCCGGCCGAGGAAGACGAGATCGGCGGTAGCCTGGCTCAGATGCGCAGCCGAGATCGGCGACATCGAGACACGCGCCGCCGCCAGCGACGGCGCGTCGTTCATGCCGTCACCGACCATCAGCACCTTTGCGCCGCGCCGCTTCAGCTCCTCGATCCGCGCGATCTTGTCGGCCGGCGTGACGCCGGCGCGCCACCCGGCGATGCCGAGTGCGTGAGCCGCCGCAATCACCGCAGGCTCCCGGTCGCCGGAGAGGATTTCGATGCTGATGTGACGATCCTTCAGCGCACAATCACTGCCTGTGCGTCCGGGCGCAGGCCCTGCCGCACCGAGAGGATGAACTTTTCGCTGCCCTTGCTGAAAGCGACGATGGAGGCTTCGGGATCGAGCGTGGCGCTGCCGACCAAATCCTCGGCACCGCAGAAGGACGGGCGGCCGAGGCGGATCTCAACACCATCCACCACAGCGCGCACGCCCTGCCCGGCCTCTTCAACCGCGCCGACGATCGGCGATCTGGCACCGGCGGCCTGCGCAACCGCGACGGCGACGGGATGATGGCTCGACAGCGCGAGGCGGCCGGCGAGCTCGAAAATATCGGCGGGAATGTCGGCCGCGTTCGTCACGTCGAGATCAGGCAGTGTCAGCGTACCCGTCTTGTCGAAGATGACGTGGTCGGCTTCGGCCAGCCGCTCGATGGCATCGTCGGAATTGAGCAGCACGCCCGCCTTGAACATCGCGCCCGACGCCACCGTCTGCACGGTGGGAATCGCAAGCCCGAGTGCGCAGGGACAGGTGATGATCAAGACGGCAACGCCGGTGACGATCGCATCGTGCCAGCTGGCACCCGCAATGACCCAGCCCAGAATGGTGATGAGCGCGGTCGCATGCACCACCGGCGCATAGAGCCGCGAGGCCCGGTCGGCGAGCCGCATGTAGCGCGAACGCGCCGCAAGCGCGTTGTCGAGCAGCCGCGTGATCTCGGCGAGCAGTGTTGCTTCCGAAGCGGCCGAGACCCGCACCCGCAGCGTGCCGGAGATATTCATCGAGCCGGCATAGACCGGCGTGCCCTGCTCGGCCGTGACGTAGAGCGTCTCGCCAGTGATCAGGCTCTGGTCGATCTCGGAACGCCCCTCGATCACGGTGCCGTCGACCGCGCAGCGCTCGCCGGGCCGCAGCAGCACGATGTCACCGGGATGAATCGCAGCGACCGGCACCTGCGAGATTTCATCGGGCCCGACGAACTTCGCCGCAGTCTCCGCCTTCAACGCGGCGAGATTGCCGGCGACCGCGCGCGTCCGGCGCCGCATGTTCTGGTCGAGGAAGCGGCCGACCAGGTCGCCCGCAAGCTCTGGGCCATGACGGCCGGCGAGCTGCGCCATGCCGAAGACCACATGCTGCTGCTCGGCCGCAAGACCGCGATGGAGCGGGTTGCGACCTTCCTGCTCGAATTGGATCGTCGTCTCGCCGTTGCCGGCATGATGGCGCTGCCGATGTGCCGCCGCGACATCGGCGACTATCTCGGCCTCACGCTCGAGACCGTGTCGCGCGCGCTGTCGCAGCTTCACGCCCAGGGCGTTCTTGGTTTCTCCGGCGCTCGCCAGATCGGTGCTGCGAAACCGCCAGCGCCTGCACAACCTCGACGCCTGATTTTGTCTTCCACTTATGGCCGGCCGATCTCGTTCAGCCGGCCATTTTGTTTGCCGTCATGCCCGTGCGCCTGGTCTCGGGCATCACGAAGAGGATCAGCAACAGCCCGGTCGCGGCGATGCTCGCCAGCCCGAGGAAGGCGGTGGCATTGCCGAACTTGTCGCTGACATAGCCGCCAAGCGCGGTGCTCAAGGACGCACCGATGCCGGTCGCCGTGCCGACGATGCCCTGCGCCAGATTGAAGTGCCCGCTGCCGAAGGCGACGTCGGCGACGATCAGCGGAATCATCACTGCGAACACCGCCGCGGTAAAACCGTCGAACACCTGCACCAGCACCAGCAGATAGGGATCGCGCACGGTCGCAAACAGCAGGCCGCGGATCGCCAGCGCACCGAACCCGATCAGCAGCAGGGGCCGCCGGCCCCAGAGCTGCGCCTTGCGTCCGACGGTCGGCGACAACAGCGCGACAATCGCCTGCGGCACGACAATGCAGAAGGCAACGAGCACCGTCGCCCACTGGCTCGATCGCGCCGTCACGGCGCTTGCCATCAGCGGCATCATCGAGGCGTTCGCGAGCTGCAACAGCAGCACGCTCAGCGCAAACACGATGAGCGGCCGCTGCCGGATCAGATGCCAGATATTGGTGTCGCCGGGAATCGGCGCCTCACGCGGCATCTCGCCGTGGCAGCGTCCAATATCGACCTCCTCCTCGCGGATGCGAGACAGCGCGATCAGAGTCGGAATCGCGAGCAGGAAGCTGACGAGAAATACCGAGCGGCTCGAGAGAAGATATCCGGCCGTGCCCATCACCGCGGCGGCAACGCCGTTGCCGAGCGAAGCAAACCGGGCGTTACGGCCAAGCCGTTCGCTGATCTTGAGCGGACCGACCAGGCCAAGGCTGATCGCCGCGATCGCGGGCCCCAGCACGCAGCTCGCCGCCGCATGCAAAGTAGCGGCGGCGACCACGACGGGGAAGATCGGCATCGCCGCATAGGCGAGCGCACAGCAGCCGATGGTCGCGATCGCAAGCGCTGCGACCAGCCGCTCGGACTTCGCGGCGTCGATGATGGCACCGCCAGGCATCTGGCCGATCAGCGCAACGATGCCGCCGATCGACAGCACGAGACCGATCTCGACCTGGGTCCATTTCTGCGTGGTCAGATAGACAGCGATGAATGGGCCGAAGCCGGTCTGCACGTCGGCGAGGAAGAAGATGAACCAGTCGAGGCCGCGCAGGCTCCGGCGCGACGGCGCCGGAATGCCGGCAGGCAGGGGCAAGGTGACGTTGTCCTGTTCAACGCGTCCCTCGCGACCTGCATGGTTCGGCTTCCTCGACAACAGCACAGGCAGCCATCCCTTCCCTCGCCTCACTGAACCGCTTGCAGCGGTTGCAGGCTGCCGGATGCGCCGAGCACGACCATCGGCGTGTCTTCCTTGTATTCCGGCGCCGCCGCGACCTGCGCCTTGGTCAATTCCAGCGTGATGCTGTCCTTCTTGTTGGTGATCTTGCCGAACCGAAGCGCGTTCCAGTCGACCACGATCTTGCGGCTGCCGACGCCGAGGAAGCCGCCGAAATCGATCACGGCGGCGCGCACATGGCCGGTGAGGTCGACGATGACGTCGACGATATGGCCCATGTCCTCGTCCGCCGCGCTGCGCACGTCGCGTCCAAGCACGCCATGGGCGTCGCTGGCGCCGATGATGGTCACCGACGGCGGTGGCGCGGCATCCTTCGGCGTGACGGGCACGACCGAAGCAGGCGGCTGCACCGTCGGCGGCGCGTTCGCCTCGGTTGCGGCCGCGGGCTGCTCCTCCGCGGCACGCGATACGGCAACCGTCAAGCCCGCGACGGTCGCCACGCTCAGGACCAACCATCCGGCGGTACGCATGAACCCTCCTTGCCGCACGCTGTTAGTGCGCGAGCACGATCGAGACCTGGATCTGGCCGCGCGTGCGCAGCACCTCCAGCGCCACGTCGTGGCCGTGGCGGCTGACGCGCAAGTCCACGCTGGACTCGCCGAGCCGCAGGTCGTGCAGGATGACCTCGTTCAAAAACGCCGGCAGATGCGGATTGCGCAGGCGGATCTCGCAGCGCGCGACGTCGAACTCGATGCCGAGCGCCGCCTCCAGCAGCGTGAACGGCGTCGCGCTGGCCCAGGCCTGCGGTGCGCAAGCGACCGGATAGAGCGTCGGGCCGCGCCGCTTCTCGCGGCGGAAGCCGCAGAACAACTCCGGCAGCCGGCGCAGATCCATATAGGTCGCGGCATCAAACAGGCCCTTGAACA
Organism: Bradyrhizobium diazoefficiens; assembly: GCF_016616885.1. NCBI lineage: Bacteria > Pseudomonadati > Pseudomonadota > Alphaproteobacteria > Hyphomicrobiales > Nitrobacteraceae > Bradyrhizobium > Bradyrhizobium diazoefficiens. The sequence goes on from NZ_CP067102.1 coordinate 6,127,676, forward strand.
CATGCGCAACCGAGTGCTTGAGCCCGTAATGCGCCAGGCCAAGCGCGATCAGCGCGTTGTCGTGCGGCCAGATCGATCCGTCGTGATACGACATCGGGTTGTAGCGCACCTCGCCGCGCGCGACGGTGCGGATGCCCCAGCCCGAGAAGAAATGCGGCCGCATCAGATCGGCTGCGACGAGACGGGCGCGGTCCTGGCGGATCATGCCGCTGAACAGAACCTGCCCGGCATTCGAGGTGCGCACCTCGCATCGCCGCTTCTTGCCGTCGAGCGCCAGCGCATAGGTGCCGAGGTCCTCGCACCAGAACGCTTCCTCGAAGCGCTCGGCGAGCGTCTTGGCTTCCGCCTCGAGCCTGTTCGCGACATCAGGCTTGCCAAGCCGCAGCGCGCATCGCGCGGCGAGCTGTTTTGCGGCGTAGACATAGCCCTGGACCTCGGCGAGCGCGATGTTGCCCTCCGCGAGCTTGCCGTCGGCATGGAAGATCGCGTCGAAAGAGTCCTTCCAGCCCTGGTTGGCGAGCCCCTTTTCGGTCGCGCGCTGGTATTCGATAAAGCCGTCCTGGTCGGGGTCGCCGGGACCATCGATCCAGGCGAGCCCGGCCTCGATCGCGGGCCACAGCTCGACGAGCGTTTTCTCGTCGCCGGTGCGCTCGACATAGCGCCCCGCGAGCAGGACGAACAAGGCGGTCGAATCCACGCTGCCGTAATATTGCGAGAACGGCACCTCGCGCAGCGCAGCCATCTCGCCGCCGCGCATCTCGTGCAGGATTTTTCCCGGCGCGGCATCGGCGAGCGGATCAACCGCCTCGGCCTGGAAATGCGCGAGCCGCCGCAGCACGCCCTTGGCGATACGCGGATCGACCCATAGCATCTGCAGCGCGGTGATCAGGCCGTCGCGGCCGAACGTCGTCGAGTACCAGGGAATGCCGGCATAGGGATAACGCCCCTGCGGCGTCTCCGTCATGAGCATGTTGAGGTCGGCCATGGCCTGGCACAGCACCTCGTTAAAAATGTTATTGGAGGTCTCGATGCAGGCCGCGCCAATCGTCGACTGCCGCATCTCGCGGCGGTGGGCGAGCAGGCCCCTGAAAAAGCGCGCCGGCTTCTCCGCGATCGGCCGGTTGCAGGACACGGCCACGAACAGCGATTTCGACTCATGCGGATCGAGCTCGAGCTGCCAGGTCGCGGCATTGACCGAAAGCCGCGTCGGACGCGGATCGAAGTGCAGCCCGGTGGTCCGCTCGGCATCGTCGAGGCCGCGATATTCGAACAGCACGTCGGTTGGCCCGAGCAGCTTGCTGGTCCCCGTCCCACGGCGAGGACGCCGCTCGCCGCGCACTTCGAACAGATCGGCAAAATCGTTGTCATACAGCAGCGTCAGCTCGAAACTGGCACGTTGCTCGCCGTGGTTCTGCAGCCCGATGCGCTGATACGCCGTGCCGCGCCACAGGAAGATCGTGCGCACGATGTGCAGCAGGTCTTTTTGCAGGACAATGCGACCCTGACGATAGATGTCGGGATTGGTCAGGTCGACCGTCAATCCCGAATTGTCGTCGCGCAGGTTCGAGCCGAGCAACAACGGCTGGAGATCGTCGAGCACGAGCTCCAGCCGCGCCAGATAGCGCGTATCGTAGTTGAACAGGCCGTCCGGCCCGCCCGCCGACGCACCGATATCGCCATGGCTATCGAGCACGATAAAAGTGTCGTCGTGCTTGAGGGAGCGGCGGGGCCGCGCAGCGGGCCCCGTCATCGGAATGTAGAACGCCTGCTCCACGACGGTCTCTATCTTCTGCGATACCGAAACGATCTTGGTTGCGGCTTCGGCTCCCATGAGCTGCTCCCCTGCGGCTTGTTTTTCGAACGCGACCAACGCAAACGCAACTGCTGGGTTTACGCGGCGAACTTCGCGAGCCGGCTCATTTCCTGCGTCACCAGCTCCCGGTAGGGTCCGTGGCCCTGCATCAGGCGGTCGGGCGCGCCGTCCTCGATGATCTTGCCATGCTTGAGCACGATCACCCGGTCGAAATTGCGCAGCGTCGCAAGGCGATGCGCGATCGCGATCACCGTGCGGCCGCGCATCAGCCGCGACAGCGCCTCGCGGATCGCCTCCTCGGATTCGCTGTCGAGCGCGGCAGTCGCCTCGTCGAGCAGCAAGATCGGCGCGTCTTTGAGGAAGGCGCGCGCGATCGCGATGCGCTGGCGCTGACCGCCGGACATCTTCACACCGCGGTCGCCGACCATGGTGTCGAGACCTTCCGGCAGGCTGTCGATGAAATCGCAGCGCGCCGCGATCGCCGCGCGCAGCACCTCGTCGTCGGTCGCATTCGGCCGGCCGTAGCGGATGTTCTCACGAATGGAGCGGTGGAACAACGAAATGTCCTGCGGCACCACGGAGATCGCCTCGCGCAAGCTCTGCTGCGTGACCATGGAGATGTCCTGACCGTCGACGGTCACGCTGCCCTCGTCGACATCGTAGAAGCGCTGCAGCAGCGTGAACAGGGTCGACTTGCCGCCGCCGGACTGGCCGACCAGGCCGACGCGCTGGCCGGGCTGGAGCCGCAGGCTGAATCGCTCAAAGATCTTCTCAGCCCCGGGATAGCCGAAGGTGACGTTGTTGTACGCGATCGCGGCGCCAGTCTTGACCAGCGGTTCCGCCTCCGGGTGATCGCGCAGCTCGTGCGGCACCAGCAGCGTCGCAATCGCCTCGGTCAGGCGCGCGACGTGCTGGGTGACATCGACCAGGGCCACGGCGAGATCGCGCGTCGCACTGAGAATGGAGATGCCGAGGGTACAGACCAGCACGACGTCGCCGGTGGTCGCCTCGCCCTGCTGCCAGAGCGTGACGGCCCAGGCCATCAGCGCAACGGTCAAAACCACGGTCACGCCGGCATGTAGCAGCCGCAGCTTCTCCAGATAACGCAGGCTGCGGCTTCGCGCGGTGAGTTCCCGGTTGACGGTGGCATCGAACCGCTCGTGCTCATGGCCGATGCCGCAGAACGCCCTAACCAGCGGCATATTGCTGATGACGTCGATCATCTCGCCGTCGACGACGGCGGCCTTGTCGGCGAAATCGTCATGCAGCGGCTTGCCGGCCGCGGCCAGATGGAACATGGCGATCACCATGCCGCCCGCGATCACGGTCAGGCCGAGCGCCATATACGGGCTCACGGTTCCAATCAGCGCGATCGCCGCAATTGTGGCGATGCACGGCGGCAACACGTTCCAGACGAACATGTTCTCGACGGTGAACACCGCATTGGATGTGGCCGTAATGCGACTGGTCAGCATGCCCGGCATGCGGTCCGAGAAATAGCTCGGCGCATGCCCGGTCAGATGACGAAATATGTCACGGCGTAAATCGCCCGTGACACGCACGAAGGTGAAGCTCGCCGTCCAGCTCGCGATCCGCCACAGAAAGTTGTCGGCGGCGATCAGCGACATGAGCAGAATGAATGCCAGCCATACGCTACCACCATGCGAGGTTCCCGCCGACAGACTATCGACAAGAAATTTGACGCCGTATTGCGTGCCTACCGAGCAGGCAACGGCTGCAATCACGGCGCCCAGGATCACCAGATGCGACGCCAATCGACGCCGCAAATAGCGCACGACAAAAGCAAATGGCCTGCGCGCGTATCCAGAAAGATGATCCATATGACACTCGACCCCGTCGTAATGATTCCAATTGTTCTTACTGGCCGATTGAACATCGACCGCTTCGCCTCGGTTCCGGGCACCCCCATCACGACATGCGGATGCGGACGATCTGAGAAGAGGTGATGGCAGCATCGCGACCGCGCCGCAGTGTGTCGAAGATGTAACGTTCGTTGAGAGGAACTTCGCAACTGCGGGAACGTTCCCTTCGCTGGCATTGCCGGTGCCGACACGCTGGGGGTTCAACGTTTCATGATCGCAGAGGAGAAGGTGAGATGCGCATCGCGCAGGTAGCTCCGTTGACGGAGGCTGTTCCACCCAAGCTGTATGGCGGCACCGAGCGGGTGGTGCATTGGTTGACGGAAGAGTTGGTTGCCCTGGGTCACGACGTCACGCTGTTCGCCAGTGGCGACTCGCAGACGTCGGCAAAACTGGACGCATTATGGCCGCGGGCGCTTCGCCTCGACGGTTCCGTGCGCGATCCCAACGCGCTGCACATGGTGCTCCTGGAGCGCGTGCGGCAAAAATGTGACGACGAGGAGTTCGACTTCCTCCACTTCCACCTCGACTATTATCCGTGGTCGCTGTTCTACCGGCAGCCGACGCCGTTCCTGACCACGCTGCATGGCCGGCTCGATCTGCCGGAGCACCAGCCGGTGTTCAACACGTTCTCCAAGATGCCCGTCATCTCGATCTCGAACGCACAGCGGCGGCCGGTGCCGCAGGCGAACTGGGTGACGACGATCCATCACGGCCTGCCTGAAAACTTGCTGACGCCGAAGCTGGCGAAGCAGGAATATCTCGCCGTGCTCGGGCGCATCGCGCCGGAGAAAGGCGTCGACCGCGCCATCAAGATCGCGATGCATTGCGGCATCCCGCTAAAAATCGCGGCCAAGGTCGATCGCGCCGACCAGGACTATTACGACGAGTTGATCAAGCCGATGATCGAGAACAATCCGCTGGTGGATTTCATCGGCGAGATCAGTGATCACGAGAAGTCGGATTTCCTCAGCGGTGCGCTCGGCCTGCTGCTGCCGATCGACTGGCCGGAGCCGTTCGGCCTGGTGATGATCGAAGCCATGGCCTGCGGCACGCCAATCGTCGCCTTCAACCGGGGCTCGGTGCCGGAGATCATCGACGAGGGCCTCACCGGCTTCGTGGTCGAGGACATCCTCAGCGCCGCCGGCGTCGTCAACCGCCTCGCGCAGCTCGACCGCACGGCGATCCGCAAGCAGTTCGAGAAGCGCTTCACGGCGCGGCGAATGGCGCTGGACTATCTCGCCGCCTATCGCAACCTGACCGAGGCCACCGCGCCGCGGATCAAGCTGGTCAGCAGCGCGGAGTAGAGGGCGCTTTGTCGCCTCAAGACACACTGTGGATGCCCCGGCTTGACCGGGGCATCCAGTACTCCGCGGCGGCAGTTCGTTCACGCAACATCCGCCGCGGAGGACTGGATCGCCCGGTCAAGCCGGGCGATGACAGTGAGTGTGTGGAAAGCGATGCCAGCAGGAACGAGGCGAGCGGCCGCCCTACACCACCACCGCCCGCTTCGGCTCTACGATCTCGAACATCCGCGGGAATTCGTCCATCAGGCCCATCAGCTCGGCAAGCCGCATCGGGTTACCCGACAGCTTGACCTTGCCGGCGGCGACCGCTTCCGGAAAGCTCGTCAGCTTCGCGATCACCTCATCCAGCGTGGCGCGCGCCAGCATGAAGCTGGCGTCGGCGTTGTCGGCCTGCACGCCTTCGGTATAGGTCAGCGCGCAGTTCTCCAAATTGAGCACGAATGTCTCGCCGGTGTCTGAAAAACTCCAGTTCAGCACGATGTGCTTTCCTTCCGCCTTCGGGCCGTTGAGGCGGATGCCGAGCACGTCCCAGAGCTGTGAGGTGCGCAGCGCCGCCAGCGTCTCGCGCGGCATCGGCGGGCGCGGCGGCGTCTTCGGCATGCCCTGGCGCAATTCCTGGGCGCCGAACAGATAGGCGTTGCGCCAGGTCGAACTCTCGGCGGCATAGCCGAGCTGCTCCAGCGTATCGGCCAGTAATGCGCGCGCCGCCTGATTGTCCGGCTCGGCGAAGACAAGATGGCCGAGCGCCTGCGCCACGAAGCGGAATTCGCCCTTGTCAAAATCAGCACGCGCCCGCGTCAGGATCGCGTCGGCGCCGCCCATGTACTCGACAAACTTCTTCCCCGATTCCACCGGCGGCAGCGGATCGAGATTGACCGGGTTGGCGTCGTACCAGCCGAGATATTTTTGGTAGATCGCTTTCACGTTATGGCGGATATGGCCGTAGTAGCCGCGGCCGGGCCAGGCGCCCTCCAGGCTCTTCGGCAGCTGGATCGTCTCGGCGATCTCGGCCGCGTTCAGACCGTGGTTCATCAGGCGGATGGTCTGGTCATGCGCGAATTTGTAGAGGTCGCGCTGCTCGCGGATCATGGTGTCGATGCGCTCGCGGCCCCACACCGGCCAGTGGTGCTGGCCGCACATCGCCTCGGCCTTGCCGCCCCACAGATGCAGCGCCTCGTTGAGGTACTTCGACCACGCCAGCGCATCGCGCACGTCGGCGCCGCGGAACGGCAGCAGATTGTGGAAATTATGCGTGCAGTTCTCGGCGAGGTTCAAGAGCTTGTAGCGGGGGAGGAAGAAGTGCATCTCCGCCGGCGCTTCGCTGTTCGGTGCCATCTGGAATTCGAACTCGACGCCGTCGATGACACGCTTGTCTCCGGTCGCCATGATCAGGTCGGTCGGCCGCAGCAGCGCGACCGCGCCCGCCGCCATGGTCTTGCCGAGGCCGCAATCGACCTGCCCTCGCGCCCCCTTGGCGAGGAACGGACCGAATTGATATTGCGCCCGACGCAGCATCGCCGGCCCCGCGATGATGTTCTCGGAGACGGCATGCTCCATGAACAGGTTCGGCGCGATGATGGGCACGCTGGCCCTGGCGAGCGCATCCTCCTCCAGCACACCGCGCGCGCCGCCCCAGTGATCGGTATGGGTGTGCGTGAAGATGACAGCCGCAACCGGCTTCACACCGCGGTGCTTGAAGTAGAGATCGAGCGCGGCGCGGGCGCCCTCGATCGAGGTCAGGGTGTCCACGACGATGACACCGCTGTCGCCCTCGATCAGCGTCATGTTGGCGATATCGAGCCCGCGCACCTGATAGACGCCGGGCACGACCTCGAACAGCCCGTGCTGCATGTTGAGGCGCGATTGCCGCCACAGGCTCGGATTGACCGTCGGTGGCGCCTGTTCGGCGGACAGAAAGCCATAGGGCTCGAGGCTCCAGACCGTCCGCCCCTGCGGATTCGTAATCTCCGCGTGCTCGATCGTGCCGAGGAAGCCGCGCGCCGCGTCGTCAAAATCCCGCGTGTCCGAAAACGGCAGCGCATTCAGCATTGCCGTTTGCTGCGCAATGACGGACGGCGTTGCGTCCTTCGGCTCGCTGCTCGAAATCTCGGTCATTGGGATGGCTCCTCCCCTCATTTGGTTGGAGCCATCTAATCCCATTAGTGTCCCGGTTCCAACAGCCAACGACCGGCAACGCCGGTCGCTGAACGCGGCACGACCTAGTGCATCCCCAGCACCCGCGGCAGCCACAGCGTCAAATCGGGCCAGTAGGTCACGATGACGAGGAAGCCGAGCATGGTGAGCAGCCACGGCATCACCGCTCCCGCGAGGTCGGTGATGCGCATGCGCGCGATCATCGATGCGACGTAGAGGTTCAGGCCGACAGGCGGATGGCAGAGGCCGACCTCCATGTTGACGTCCATGACGATGCCGAAATGGACGAGGTCGATGCCGAGCTTCTTGGCCGCCGGCGCCAGGATCGGCGCCATGATCAGGATGATCGAGTTCGGCTCCATGAAGTTGCCGGCGAGCAGCAGCAACACGTTGACGACCAGCAGGAAGCCGACCCAGCCGAGGTTTTGCGCTGCGATCCAGTCGGCCAGGGTGGCCGGCAGGTTCTCGTTGGAGAGCACGAAGGAGAACAGCACTGCGTTGGTGACGATGTAGAGCAGCATCGCGCTGGTGTTGGCGGCGCGCAGCAGCACCCGCGGCACGTCGGCCATCTTGATCGCCTTGTAGACGAACACGGCGATGATGAAGGAGTAGACCGCGGCCATCGCGGCCGCCTCGGTGGCGGTGAACAGCCCGCTATAGATGCCGCCGATGATGATGACGACCAGCATCAAGCCCCAGATGCTCTCGCGGAAGGCGTGGATGGTCTCGCCCCAAGTCGCCTTCGGCAGCCGCGGATAGTCGCGCTTGCGCGCGAGCCACCAGGTGACGATGCAGAGCATCGTCGTCAGCAGGATGCCGGGCAAGAGACCCGCGACGAACAGCGCGCCGATCGAGGTGTTGGTGGAGACCGCATAGACGATCTTCGGGATCGACGGCAGCATCAGGATGCCGAGCGAGCCGGCAACCGTAATGATGCCGGCGCCGAAGCGCATGGGATAGCCGTGACGGACCATCTCCGGCAGCACGATGGCGCCGATCGCGGCGACCGTCGCCACGCTCGAGCCGCACACCAGCGCGAACATGGCGCAGGCGACGATGCCGGCGAGCCCCAGTCCGCCGTGCCAGTGCCCGATCAGCGACGTCGCGAAATTGATCATGCGGCGCGCAACGCCGCCATGGGTGAGGAAATTGCCGGCGAGGATGAAGAACGGGATCGCCATGATCTCGAAGCCTTCGATGCCCGTGAAGAGCTTCATCGAGACCGCTTCGATCGGCACCGTCGTCAGCGTGAACAGGAAGGTCATCACGGTGAGGCCGAGCGCGATCGAGACCGGGATGCCGGTCAGCATCAGCGCGATCAGGAGCCCAAACACTGTCGCAGCCCGCATCCATTGCGGCAGCGCGAACACGCCGAACTTCTCGGCAAGGCACATCGCGAATATCAGGATCGGCGCCAGGATCAGGATCACGCCGAGCGGCGAGACTTTTCGGGCGGCGGCTTTCGTCGCGGCACCGGCAGGCTGCGGATGCAGTGCCGGCGAAATGTCGGCCTCCACGCCCTCGACCTGGGTCTCGTCATGATGCGGCAGCTCGCCGGTCCAGAAATAGAACCAGGAGACCTGGAGGAAGCGGAAGCACATCAGCCCGGAACCGAGCGGAATCGCCAGATAGACGAACCACATAGGCGCTTCCAGGTCGTTGGACTGCTGCCCGGTCTTGAACATCTCGGAAACAAACGAGGCGCCGAAGGTGGCAATCATGCCGGTGAACAGCGCGCCGCAGAGCAGCGAGAACAGGATCACGTGCTTGCGCGAATGCTCGGGCAAACGGTTGACGAGCAGATCGACGCCGACATGGATGCCGGTGCGCACGCCATAGGCCGCGCCGAACTTCGCCATCCAGATGAACATGTAGATGCAGAGTTCCTGCGCCCAGGACAGGTCGAGCTCGGACAGGAAGGTGAACACCGCCATCGACAGCGATGCCAGCCAGGTCATGCCGTGCGCGGCCGCCCATCGCGACAGGTTGATCGATTCGCCTGCACCGTAACGGTGCACGACGGCGATGAAGATCAGCCCGGTTGCAGCCGCAATGAGCGTCGCGATCAACCATTCTTCGAGATGATTGAGCCCCTGGTTCAGCACGCGAAGCAAATCAAAGCCCCCCTATCGATGCGAAACGGTCGGGAGTGCGCACACTCCCGACCGTTGGTATTATTCTCCCGGAAAACGCGTCAGTTCATCTTGACGTCGAGTTCCTTGCCGATGAGATCGAGCACTTCCTGCCCGACCCGGCCCTTGGCCCATTTGTAAGTCGGCTGCATCGCTTCCTGCCACGCCTTGCGGTCGGCGTCGGTCAGATAATGCAGCGTGGTCTTGCCCGTCTTCTTGATCTCGGCCAGCGCGTCCTCGTTCTCCTGGTGCGCGATCTGGTTGGTGTACTCGCTCGCGTCCGCCATGGCCTTGTCGAGCTGGGTGCGGATGTCAGGCGGCAGGCCGGACCAGAATTTCGAGTTGACGATGACGGCATATTGCAGATGCGCGTGATAGGACACGGTGATGTCCTTCTGCACCTCGTAGAACTTCTGCGTCAGATAGTTGGACGCGGTGTTCTCGCAGCCGTCGACCACGCCGGTCTGCAGCGCCTGGTAGACTTCGGAGAACGCCATGATCTGCGGGATCGAGCCCATGAGACGGAAATACTGGTCGGCGATCTTCGAGCCGGAGATACGGAATTTCAGGCCCTTGAAATCCTCCGGCTTCGTTAGCGGGCGGTTCGACGACACCATGTGAAAGCCGTTGTCCCAATAAGCGAGACCGGTGATGCCCTTGGTCTCCAGCTTCTGGAACAGCCATTTGCCGACCGTGCCTTTCATCGCGTTGGAATAGGTCTGCTCGTCCTTGAACAGCCAGGGCAGGTCGAGCGCCTCGAACTCCTTGATGCCGAGCGGTGCGAATTTCGCGGTCGAGGGCGCGAGCATCTGCACCGAGCCGAGCTGCAGCGCCTCGATCTCCTCCTTGTCCTTGTAGAGCGAGGAGTTCGGATAGACTTCGATCTTGACCTTGCCGTCGGTGTACTTCTCGGCAAGCTCCTTGAACTTCAGCGCGCCCTTGCCCTTCGGGGTATCGTTGGCGACGACGTGGCTGAACTTGATGATGATCGGGCTTTGGGCCTCGGCCACAGCAGGAGCCAAAGCGAACGCGGCCGCTGCGACCGCAAAGAGCAGTTTGCGCATGAAAGTCCTCCCCAACAACCTCGGAAACCGGCTTCTTTTTTGTTTTACGGTTTCAGTAGTGGCAGCAATCCGTACCCCGAACAACTAGACCTAAGCCCAATTTGCCGCAGCGAAGCTATCTTGATGGCGGTCGCATGCGCAACCCGGCGCCCGCTCCTGTCCCGGGAAGCGAGCGCTTATGTCGCATCGCCGAAGGGCATTAACCCTTGCGTTGGGCGACCATGAACAGCCGCCGAAACGGAAAGAGCGTCTGGCCCGCGGTGTTCTTGGGATAGGCCTTTGCGACTCGCTCGCCATAAGCCGCCTCGAACGCGATCTTCTCGGCGCCCTCGAGCACGTCGAGATAGCGCGTCAGCCAGGTGCCCTTGGTCCATTCCTTCACGGGATTCTCGCCCTCGAGGACCTGGAGATATTCGGTCTCCCAGATGTCGATATTCTGCGACAAGGGCGCGAGGAGATCGTGATAGAAGGCCGGCCCCTCGACCGGCGGCGGCGTGACGAGGTGCTCGACCTTGGACCGCCACGGCCCGTTCAGGGCGGTCTCGCCGATCAGGACATGCGACGGCGCCAGGAAGTTGCGCGGCATCTGCACGGCAAGCATGCCGCCGGGCGCGACCTTCTCCATCACCGACGGAAAGAGTGCCGCGTGATTGGGCAGCCAGTGCAGTGCGGCATTGGAATAGACGACGTCGTATTGCTTGGCGGGGCGCCAATGGCCGAGGTCCTCATGTGACCATTCCACGTCCGGCGCGGCTTTGCGCCCCGCGGCAACCATCTCGGCCGAGCCCTCGACGCCGGTGACCGCGGCGGTCGGCCAGCGCTCCCTGATGAGCTTCGTGACATTGCCCGCGCCGGCGCCAAGGTCCGCGACCGTGCGCGGGCCAACATCGGGAATCCGCATCAACAGGTCGACCGCGGGCCGGAGCCGGTGACCGGAGAACTTCAGATATTGCTGCGGATCCCAGACCATAATCTGCGCCTTTTCTTTTTCGTATTTCCTTCGCTGCCGCCCTTGGTTACCACTGCTCGTCCCGGTCGGGCAAATCGCCGCACCCGCGACAGGGCAGGAAACGAACGGCAAACGAACACCAAAACGCAAAAAAGCGAACAAGAGAGCGTGTGATCATGGACCTCGGGCTGAAATCGAAAACCGCCGTCGTCACCGGCGCAAGCATCGGCATCGGCCGCGCAATTGCCAAGGGCCTCGCGGCCGAAGGCGTGCGCGTGGTGGGCGTGGCGCGGCGCACCGACCTGCTCGCCGAGTTGGTGAAGGAAGTCGGCGGCGGCCTGATCACGCCGTTCGAGCAGGACGTGATGGCCAAGGACGCAGCGGAGAAGATTTCAGCCTTCGCCGTGAGCGAGCTCGGCCATGTCGACATCCTCATCAACAATGCCGGCGGCAGCCGCCCCTTGCCGGTCGATGCGCCCGACAGCAAATGGGACGAAGCGATCGCGCTGAATTTCACCAGCTACCGCCGCATCGCGCATGCGCTGCTGCCGCAGATGATCGAACGCAAATGGGGCCGCATCGTCAACATCACCGGCAAGTCCGAGCCGGAAGGTCTCAACGCGGCTTTCGCCGCGAAAGCTGCTGTGCACGCCTGGGCCAAGGGCTTGTCGCGCGAGATCGGCGAGCACGGCATCACCATCAACTGCATCCCGCCCGGCCGCATCATGAGCGAGCAGATCCGCCGCAACTACGCGCCCGATTATCGCGAGCGCTTTGCCGAAGAAGAGATTCCGGTCGGCTACTGGGGCGAGCCGGAGGATCTCGCGGCGCTCGCGGTGTTCCTGGCGTCGCCGGTGGCGCGGTACATCACGGGCACGGTCATCCCGGTGGATGGGGGTTTGCGAAGGTATCAATTTTGAGGCGCGGGCGCAAAATCAGGATGTGCGTTGGGGTGCAGGGCCATTGCCCTCGCCCGCCGTCCCCTTCTGTCTCGCCGGCTCGTAAGCCGAGATCAGGCCAATATAGGCCTGAACGTCCGCACCCGTCGTGTTGAGCGAGCGGCTACACTGTTCAATGGCCTCTTCGTATTGACGGAGGCGGAGGTGCGCAACGCAGAGAAGCCGCGCTGCGATGTTGTTTCGCAAGACGGCCAGGTTTGCATGATCGCCGTAAAACCGATCTGACCATACATCGCGGACGGTATCGAGATCGGTCAGCGAGACATTGATCCGCACCTGGTCGCCGTTGCGACTCACTACGCCGTGTACGGCCCAGCGGATGCCGAGATCCGCCTTGAGCTGCGCCAGGTCGATCGGCTTGTCCTTGTAGGCAAAGGCCGCCTCGCGCCCGACAACGAAAATGGCGGGGGTTCGCGCGAGATCACTCGTCAACTCCGTTGTGATGGCGTCGGCAAATTCGTCTTGTTCGGAATCGTTGCTGTGGTTGACGAAGGGCAACACGACCAGTGAGAGACGAGGTGCGATCTCACGCCGGACTGCCGATTGACTCTCAACCTTTTGAGTTTCATGAACGGCGTCGGTGCGAACGATCTTCCAGACATTCCAATAGCCGATAAGGCCGCCGGCAATCGCGCCGACGGCGGCAACCGACGTCAGCGCTCCGCCGACGAGCTTCAGGCGCCCCCTGAAGTGACCGAGCCAGCTATCGGATCGCTGTTTGCCAGCATCCTCTTCGGACAGAGCCGGGATCAAAACTGCTGCCGCCCCGGTCGCGCAGCCAAGCCTCGACGGTTCTGCGAGAGCGATCGAGTCCACCGCCGTTTCCGGGCGCCGATCCTCATCATGCACCGCGCCCACGAAACGAAAGCCTTTTCGTGGGAATGTTTTGATAAGACGCTGCTGTTCGCCGGAGTCACCGATCGCGCGTCGGACGGCGTTCAGCCGGGTCGTCAGCGCGGCGTCGGACACGATGCGACCATTCCAAATCACCCGTACGAGATCGTCCTTACTGACAACGCGGTCCCTGCTCCGGATCAGATATTCGAGCAGATCGAGAACCTGTGGCGTGGTCGGCACAATATCGGGCCCGCGCCGCAACTCGCGCCGGTCGGTGTCCAACGCAAAATCCTCGAAGAAATAGCGCATGGCACCATTCCCTGGGCTTGCTCTCTGTCCCCGGAGAGCGCGGCATCATTCGTCCAGCAACAATAAGCCGCCGATAAGGAAAATGTAAGCCGGATATCAAGCGCACCCAGCGATACCGGGGCAGCGTGGCATAGGTGGATCAATCGGCGGAGTTACCGCGATGAACACAGCCTATGACACAACCGGGTCTCCACGGACCTTCGCGCAGATCGGAACTGTCGGATTTTTTGAGAGATTTTGGAGCGCGCTTCGAGAACGGCGCGAGCGTCGGAGGGTCCACAGGGCCCTGTCCGGCCTCAGTGATTGGGAGTTGCTGGATATCGGCACCACACGCGGCGAGATCGACTATGTCGCCTCCCACCGGGATAACGACCCCCGGGGGATCCAATCCGCCGGATAGGTCAAGAATCCCTCCTAAACCGGCGATGCTCGACGTCTTCTATCAGGCATCGCCGTCGTCAGTCTATTTTTCTCGCTCTTACGAGACTGGTTCTTGGCAATCGTCACCCAGCGGCCGTTCTTGATCTGGCCGATGGTTGCGGCGGATACGCCGAGATGGTTGTCCTTGGAGAAGGACACCGGCGCGCCGCCAAAAATGTCTTCGAACGAGGTTCGGTTCAAAAAGTTACTTGGCCCGCTTGAATGCAAGCTCAAGAGTTATGCCTGCGGGTGTGCGCGGATTGGTGAACGTTAACGAGCACGCCATCCTCGTCGTCGGTGATCGATGTGACGATCCGGCGCTGATTGGGTGCGCCGACCAGATTCGGGAAAGAACTCGTTTCGATGTTGACGTGAATTGTTCTTGTGCTCTCGTCCACTGTATAAGTGCCGGTGTAAGCAACCACGCCTGATGCGACGGCCATGGCCTCCTCCGGCGAGGGACGGGCAGAGTCACCTGAGGCGTACTTAGGAGCATCGGTCCTCACCGTGATGAAGTGGAAGCGGCCTTCGGCGGTGTAGGTGACTGCACCCTGCAGGCTCGGCCGCTGAACGGCGCTGCCGTCCTCTCGTGTGCCTGTGCTGGATACGTAAATCCAGGTGCCGATCAATTGATTCCTGAGCGAGTTTCCTTGCGCTAAGCCGATTCCCGGGAAAACAAAGCTCAAGACAAATGCAATCGCACAAAAGCCAAACGAAAAACGTCCACTCATAAGAAGGCCTCGCTTTTCATCAAGTCTGCCCACGAACGCTAAGCGGGTTCCGGATTGTCCGCAACGGGTCCTGGCCGATATCAGCCCAGCCCGAAACACCGGCACGAGGTATTTCTGCTCTGAAATTGTGTATTCAATCACCTCTTCGGGTGAGGTCTCCAGGATTGTCTCATGTCATCTGCTGCAACCGCGTTCGTGCAATCGTTTTTCCACGGCACCCGCGCCGATCTGAATCCTGGCGACCTCATTGTCGTCGGCCAACAATCCAACTTCACCGACGTCATGCCGCTGTCCTGGGTCTATTTCGCGACCACGCTCGATGCAGCGATCTGGGGCGCGGAGCTGGCCGCAGGCACCACACCAGGGCGAATCTACGTCGTCGAGCCGACCATGGCCGATCCGAATGTGACGGACAAAAAATTTCCCGGCAATCCGACGCTGTCCTATCGCTCCCGCGATCCGTTGCGGGTGCTTGCTGAAGTGACACAGTGGCAAGGCCACGCGCCTGAACGGCTGCAGCAGATGAAAGACGGTATCGCCCGCCTGAAGGCGGAAGGTGCCAACAACATCATCGACTAGATTTTCGGGCGAAGCGGATATCGGTTCGCGCAGAAAGCAATGCAGATCACCTCTCGCCGCTCGCTGTCCCCAGCGCATCGCGCCGCCATGCACCCGGGCTGATGCCGGCTATCTCGGAAAAGACCCGTGTGAAGTGGCTCTGGTTGGCAAAGCCGACCGAAATCGCAACCTCGAATAGCGACAGGCCGCGCACGCTCATCAAACGCTTGGCGGTTCTCACCCGATGATGCAGAAGCCAGCGATAAGGCGGCAGGCCGGTCGAAGCGCGAAACGCACGCGAGAAATGGCTGACCGACAGTCCGAGTTCGGCCGCGATGGCCTGCAATGGCAGCTTGCCGCCGATATCCGCTTCGAGCTTGTCGCAAGCGCGCGCCAGCTGCCATGGCGGAAGCGCACCCGGGCTGGTCTCGGCCTTGTGCCGAAAGCCTCCATAGGCCTGAGCCACGTGGGCAGTCAGCGCCAGCATCATGTAATCGATGAATAGCTGGTTGGCCTCGGCCGGCCGGCGCAGCCCCTCTTGCAACGTAGCGCCGATATGGCGGACGATGGCATCATCATGCCCGACAGGGCTGCAATCGACCACGTCGATGCGCCGCGTCCCCGATTGATCGGCGAGGCCATCGAGCGCCGAGTGTGGCACGTAGAAATGGATGGAGTGGAACGGCTTGTCGATCACGTAACGCGGGTCGGTCTTGAGATCGTACAGATAGGTCGTCCCGGCGTAGACATCCGCCTTCTTGATGTGACGGCCCTCCCCCCAGATCTCGCACTCCGGATAGTCGCGCAGCTTCAGGCTGACGAGATAGGCATCTTCCGCTGCAAACGAGCCGGACAGACCCGGCACAGGATTGTCGTTGCGCGTTTCGGTGACCGCGAGCTCGGTGCTGCGCAGCGAACGGGTCACCAGCGTGGGCGGCGCTTCCTCGAGGCGGAGGAATTCTCCAAGCCGTTCACCGTAAGCGCCTGTCCTGGTCATCATTTGTCTCTTCTGTGAAGGTTCGAGAGCAGACCACAGCAACCTGCCATTTCGAGCACGACCTATCGGCTATTCGCCCATTGCTGTCCACGACCGCCGACGTCGCACCCGACCGGGCCTGCCCGCGCGCCCACGGGGGCGACCCACGTCAAATTCGGCAGTCATTTCAGAACGATCCGGTTCATGCCTGGGCGACGAGACTGTCGTCGAACCGAAACGCGGACATCACGACTTTTCACAAACGCACGCAAGCTGCACGGGTGAGGCGTCCGCGGAGCAGGATCAGGCAATTCAGGGCGGCATCGGGAAAGACGCGGATTTTCGCGCCGCCTAAAACCCGCAAATCAACGGTGCCGGAGCTGCAACGGATCGCCTTCATCCGCGGTCGATCCGTCGAGCAAGCGATCACCAGACCAGCCGTCCGGCCCCGCCATGCGGCGGCTGACGCCATGATCACGACGTCGCGCACCCAGCGACGCTGCCCCCACACGAGCGAAAGTCCATGAGCAAGGTCGTCTTACGCGAGTCTCCGAATGAAATGCCCGCCGCGTCTCAACTGCGGCGCGATGCCGCGCCGGCGGGCGACCGGCCCGCTGCCGATGTGGAGATGGCCCGCGTGCTCGGAACGGTGCCTTTTCGCATGGCATTGGACTCCTCCGGCGCCGGGATTGCCCACTGGAAGCACGAGCCGTTGCACGACGTGGTCGAGCCCATGAGCCACCACGTCATCATGGCATACAACGGCTCGATCCAGCGCATGGAGCGCCGGTCCGGACGATCTGTCGCGATCGGGACGTTTCGCCCCGGCGTCGTGATCATCATTCCGGAAGGATCGAGCTCGCGGTGGGACATTCCGAAGCCTGTCGACGTCGTTCAGCTCTATCTTCCTCAGACTACGCTCAAGCGTGTTGCAGACGAGGCCGAAGCCGGCTCACCGGCCGATCTTCTGGAGCGAACCGCGCATCCCGATCCCGTGACATCCCGATTGCTCCTGAGTGCGGCGGATGTGCTGGAAGGAAACGAGGCGCTGGACACGCTGTTCAGGCAGCAACTCATGGACTTGCTGGCGACGCGCCTTCTCGCTGCGCACAGCGGCTCGCCGAGCATGATCGTGCCAACCAGGGGTGGGCTGGCGCCGAAGACGCTGCTCCGCGCGATCGAACGGCTGCGCTCGGACAGTGATGCCGACGTCTCGCTCGCAGCTCTCGCTGCCGAGGCCGGTCTGTCGCGTTTTCACTTCTGCCGCGCATTCAAGGACAGTACCGGGCTTTCCCCTCATGCCTGGCTGCGCCAGCACCGACTCGAGCAGGCCATGAACATGCTGCGCGATAGCGACGTGTCCGTCGTCTCGATCGCGGCCACGCTCGGCTATTCCTCGCAGACGGCCTTTGCCGCCGCGTTTCGAAAGTTGACCGGGGAATCGCCAAGCGATTGGCGGCGACGCGCGCGTTAGCAGCAATCGCGCTGCAATCGCGTCAATCGCGCTGGGGCATCAGCACATGCGGTTCGCTAGGTATGGTCGCGCCACACATCACTGAAATGGAAATTGCAAATGGCCTTGATCAGCTCCGTCAGCCGGCTCGCAACCACCTCGCGACGAAATATTCTCGCAACAACGCTCATGTACGCGGCTTCCATGACCATCCGCTCCACCTCGGCAGCGGGCAGCGACACGAAAACCGCGGCTTTCTCGACCGGGAAGAATGACGTTGCGACCTCCGTCACCACCAGCGACGGCGTGAAGATCTTCTACAAGGATTGGGGACCGAAGTCCGCGCAGCCGATCGTCTTCCATCACGGCTGGCCGCTCAGCGCCGACGACTGGGATGCCCAGATGCTCTTCTTCCTCGGCAAGGGCTTTCGCGTGATCGCACATGATCGCCGCGGCCATGGCCGCTCGAGCCAGGTCAGCGACGGGCACGACATGGATCATTATGCGGCCGACGTTGCAGCCCTCGTCGAGCATCTCGACCTTCGCAACGCCATTCACATCGGCCACTCGACGGGTGGCGGGGAGGCCACGCGTTACGTCGCGCGCCATGGCCGGGATCGCGTCGCCAAGCTGGTGCTCATCGGCGCCGTGCCGCCCCTGATGCTGAAGACCGAGTCCAATCCCGGCGGATTGCCGATCGAGGTGTTCGACGGCTTGCGCCGGCAGCTTGCCGCCAGCAGGTCGCAGTTCTACCTCGAATTCGCGAGCGGACCTTTCTACGGTTACAATCGTCCGGGCGCTGAGCCTTCGCAGGCCGCGATCTGGAACTGGTGGCGTCAAGGCATGATGGGCAGCGCCAAGGCCCATTACGAGGGCATCAAGGCCTTCTCCGAGACCGACTTCACCGAGGATCTGAAAGCCATCACCGTGCCGACGCTGGTCCTGCACGGCAGCGACGACCAGATCGTCCCCGTTGCCGACTCGGCACTGCTGTCGGCCCGGCTTCTGAACCACAGCACGCTGAAGATCTACGATCTGCTGCCGCACGGCGTCTGCACGACACATCCCGACATCGTCAACGCCGACTTGCTCGAATTCGTGACGGCGTAACCCGCGCTTTCATCGCAATCACCTCAACCAAGGAACAATCGACATGCGCATCGTCATCATTGGCGCCGGCTTCGCCGGCATGTATGCCGCCCTTTCCGCAGCCCGCCTGCGCGACATCCAGGGTGTTTCGCCCGATAAGCTCGAGATCGCGCTGGTTGCGCCCGAGCCGACGCTGGTGGTTCGCCCGCGGCTCTACGAACCGAAGCCCGAAACCCTGACGGCACCGTTACAGGACGTGCTGAAGGCGATCGACGTCGTCTACGTCCAGGGCCATGCCGAGGCGATCGATACCAAGTCAGGGGTCGTCGAGATCGCTGCCACGCAAGGCGCCAGGAAGAAGCTGTCCTACGACCGCCTGGTCGTCGCCACTGGCAGCCGCTTGTTCCGCCCGAACGTTCCCGGCCTTGCCGAGCATGGCTTCAGCGTCGACCAGCTCGACGACGCCATCGCGCTCGATCGCCACCTGAATAAACTGTCGAGCCGCCCGCCCTCGAAGGCACGCAATACCGTTGTGGTGGCCGGCGGCGGATTCACCGGGATCGAAGCAGCAACCGAGGTGCCGTCGCGCCTGCGCGAGATTCTCGGCAAGGACGCCCAGGTGCGCGTGGTCATTGTCGACCGCAACGAGGCGATCGCCCCCGACATGGGCGCAGGTCCCCGCCCCGTCATCCAGGATGCGCTGCGCAAGCTCGGCGTCGAGACCAGGCTCGGTGTCGGCGTCGCCTCGCTCGACAAATCCGGCGTCACGCTCTCCAGCGGCGAACACATCGAATGCGAAACAGTGATCTGGGCCGCGGGCATGCGCGCTGCTCCGCTGACGGCGCAGATCCCCGCCGACCGCGACCAATTCGGCCGGCTGCTCGTCGACCGTGATCTTCGCGTGCCATCGGTCAATGCTGTCTTTGCGACCGGCGATGCCGCACGGGCCGCGTGCGACGATGTCGGCAATTACGCGCTGATGTCATGTCAGCATGCGACCCGGATGGGCGCCTTCGCCGGCAACAACGCCGCCGCCGAACTGCTGGGCGTTCCGACCAGGCCTTATCACCAGAAAGCCTACGTTACCTGCCTCGACCTCGGCGAAGCCGGCGCGCTGTTCACACGCGGCTGGGAACGCACAGTCGAGATGGTCGGCGACGTCGCCAAGAAGACCAAGCAGGAAATCAACACGGTCTGGATCTATCCGCCCAAAGCCGAGCGCGCCGCAGCGCTCGCCTCGGCCGATCCGGAGCGCGTCACCGCCCTCTAAACATTTCACCATCCGCAACCTTCAACAGGAGACCAACATGAACCTGCACAACGCCCCCTCCCCCGTTACATCGAAACCCGAAGAGCTCGTCCCGTCGCGCTACGCATTGCGTATCGGCGAGATCGACGTGCTGGTGGTCAGCGACGGCGTGCTGCCGCTCCCGACCACCATGCTGGCGCACAATGCCGCCCCGGCCGATCGCGCAGCCTGGCTGAACGGCATGTTCCTGCCGCCGGACGCCTTCGACTGGGCGCTGAATGCGGTAATGGTGCGAAGCGGCGACAAGACCATCCTCATCGACGCCGGACTGGGGTCCGATCCGGACCTGCACCTGCCGCGAGCCGGTCAGTTGATCAAGCGACTGGAGGCCGCCGGGATCGATCTCGCGTCCGTGACCGATTTGGTGCTGACCCATATGCACATGGACCATGTCGGCGGGCTGCTCGTCGACGGCGTGAAGGAGCGGCTGCGCAAGGACCTGCGGATCCACGTGGCGGCCGCAGAGGTCAAGTTCTGGGAGGCGCCCGATTTCTCGCGCGTCTCCATGCCGCCCGGATTCCCGGATGCGCTTCGGGCGGCCGCCAAGCAGTTTGTGAAGGAGTACGGCGCTCAGTTGCGGCAGTTCGATGAGGAGCACGAGGTTGCACCCGGCGTCGTCGTTCGTCGCACCGGCGGTCACACCCCCGGACACAGCGTGGTTCGCGTGGCGTCCGGCGGCGACGCGCTGACATTCGCCGGCGACGCCGTGTTTGCTGTCGGGTTCGACCAGCCCGAGTGGCACAACGGCTTCGAGCACGATCCCGAGGAGGCGGCGCGCGTTCGTATCCGTCTCTTGCGAGAGCTCGCGAATACCGGCGAGCTGCTGGTGGCCACGCATATGCCGTTCCCATCGGTCGGCCATGTCGCGGTCGCCGGCGATGCCTTCCGTTGGGTGCCGGTCTTCTGGGACTACTGACCGCTCTTGAGCGAACCAGGGCGCGCGCTCGCGGAATGCGTGAGTGCGCGCTCCAGTTCAAAACTTTTGCAACTGCCGCGGCGCCGAAAACCGAAACGGACCGCGGCGACCTGCAAACTCGTCATCAATCCAACCAGAAGGTGCGGCCGGCCGCACAAGAGGCTAGAACATGCAAGATCAAAAGGTCGTTGTCGTGACAGGCGGCAGTTCAGGTATCGGGCGGGCAGCGGCATTGCGCTTCGCGAATCAGGGCTACCAGGTGCTCGTCACCGGCCGCCGGGCGAGCCTGATCCAGGAGACAATGCTGCAACACCCGAATATCACCGGGATGACGGCGGACGCGGCTTCCGCCGACGATGCCCAGCGGACGATTGCGAAGGCATTCGACACATGGGGCCGCCTCGATGCGCTGGTCAACAATGCCGGCGCCGGCGCGATTCTGCCGCTGGCCGATGTGACCGCCGATCGCATCACGGATATCTCCGCCGTCAACGTGCTCGGTCCAAGTCTGCTCGCCTCGGCCGCGCTTCCTCATCTCAAGGCCACCCGCGGCACGATCGTCAACGTCTCCAGCACCTTTGGGCACAAGGCGGCGGCCGGACTGTCTCACTACGCAGCCAGCAAGGCGGCCGTGGAGCATCTGACGCGGTGCTGGGCGCTGGAGCTGGCGCCGTTTGGCGTCAGAGTGAACGCCATCGCTCCAGGTCCAACCGAGACGGGCGCGCTGACCGGCATGATGGGATTGTCTGCCCAACAGGCCGCTGCGGTCGAAGAACAGGAGCGCGCCAGCATACCGCTCGGCCGCCGCGGAGTACCCGACGATGTCGCCGAATGGATCGTCCAACTCGCCGGGCCCGCTTCGGCATGGATGACCGGCCAGGTGATTGCTATCGATGGCGGCCTGGGGTTGGCCTGATTGGACGGGGCCGATAGCGACGTCGACCTGATCAGCCCGCCGATGTTCGCGCTGTCGGCCGCTCCTCTGGTTCTCACGCAGATTGTTCTTAGATAGTCGGAGCTTTCCGAATGTCGCCACAATCATGAAATCTAGATGCGAGCACGACTGCTGTAGCAACCTGCATCAGCCCGATCAGGAGCGGCCGGCGGTGTTGTTCGCTATCTAAAATGCCGCCTCTTTGTCTCCTTGAAATACGGCAGCCTGCCGCGCGCAGGCGACGCAACCTTGGGAATGCGCTTCCGTTGAGCCGACGTTCGTCGCTTGCGGCCACGGGGCACGAAAGTAAATGCAAGAAAATGACAAGGCGCCGGGACGCGCAGCCCAGCTCCTGGAACATGTTCCCCTCCCACGCGAGCCGCGGAACATCAGGGATATAGCCCCGGCGCCTCCACGGCTGTTCTCGACACGACACTATCCGCCATCAGAGCAGTTCGAGGTCTGGAAGACGCGGATGGCTTCGCTGGTCGAGGTCGCGCCGCCGGAAGGTCACATCCCTTCGCGCGGATTCGAGGTCGAGTACCTGACCTGCAACATGGCCGATGTCGTGTTCACGTCCGGGCGGTTTGCCGCGCAATCGTTCAGCCGCGTCATCGCACCGTCACACGGCGCGCCGGTGGATATCTGGTGGCTGTTCCGGGTGCGCTCCGGCGAACTCTGTTTCGAAACTGCAGAGCGGCGGATTCAGGCCGGGCCGGGCGCGATGTTCCTGATCTCGCTCGACGAGAATTTCCGCGGCAGCATCACGGACTATGACGGCCTGGTGCTGGGCTTGCCGCGCAGGGCATTCGCCGATGTGGCCGATCAGTTCGACGAGGTCTGCAATACTCTGCTGTCCGGCAATCTGATCGAACTATTGGCCGATTATCTCGACCGTCTCGAAGCGCGCATCATGCTGATGTCCGCGGACGAATTGAGACAAGCCGGGCGCGCGACCGCGCACATGATTGCAGCCTGCATCCAGCTGTCCTCGGACCGGCTGCGACAGGCGCGCGGCTCGATCGAGTCGGTGCTGTTCGAGCGTGCGCGTCTTTATATTGAGACTCACCTCGCCGAGTTCGACCTGACTCCGGAACGCATCGCGCAGAAGTTGCGGATCTCGCGCTCCGCACTTTATCGCGCATTCGAGAGCGTCGGCGGTGTCGCCGGCTATGTCATGCGCAGGCGGCTGCACGCGGCGCATGCCGAACTTGTCGGCAGCCCGGACAGGCAGGTGCAGGAGATCGCTTATCGCCACGGCTTCAAACTGGCGTCCGATTTCACCCGCGCGT
The DNA here is from genome assembly GCF_016616885.1 of Bradyrhizobium diazoefficiens. Lineage (NCBI taxonomy): Bacteria > Pseudomonadati > Pseudomonadota > Alphaproteobacteria > Hyphomicrobiales > Nitrobacteraceae > Bradyrhizobium > Bradyrhizobium diazoefficiens. Next base: position 6,150,758 of record NZ_CP067102.1, read on the forward strand.
TCCGCCGCGAATTCGGCGTCAGCCCGCGCGAGATGCGCGAGCGCTTTCGTCGCCGATCGACTGCTGGTTAAATCTCCTAAAGCTGCATCGGCTGATCATTCAACTTGTGAGACGATCTGCGCGTATTTGGGACGGTCTGCTGAGTGACGTCGACGGAATTGTGTCTATCCTTTTCCGCATGACGACTCGGGGCACAGTGATGGGGCGGTCGAGCGGGCGCTGGGTGGCTGGATGCGTTCGCTGAATCGGCACATCGTTGGCCGGGACAAGAATGCGAGCGCACGCTCCCTTCACTTCTCCACGCGCGCTTTCAAAGCATACGCGTGTGGGCTCAGTCCGTGGTTCGATACCCCCGGCGTCTTCAAAAGATGTCACGAAGGGGACGCGCCATGGCCATCGCACGCAACTCGACCGAATCGCTGAGGCATCAAGGGCGCACCGGCTTCGTCCGGAGCTGGATCGCGGCGGGCGATGCGGGCATCGGTTCGCTGCGTCGCCGGCTGCTGGCGCTGCTGCGGACGGCGCACCGGACGCTCGGCGTGAACCGGAACCGGTTAGGTCTGGGGACGCTGGGAGTTGGCGGGTCGGCCATCGCGGCGACGCTTGGTGCGTTCGCCGTCGTGGTGATTTCGGCCTCGGCCGCTAGCGCCGGAAGCGTGCAGCTTGGCGGCGGATCTGCGACCGGTACGGATTCCGTGGCAATCGACACCAGCTCGTCGGCCAGCGGCCTGCGCGCCATCGCGATTGGAAGTGCAGCAACGGCGTCCGGACTGGATGCGGTTGCCCAAGGGACCAACACCAGCGCCAGCGCCCAGAATGCCGTCGCGATCGGCTTCCAGTCGATCGCTTCACAAATTAACTCCATCTATCTTGGCTCGCGCACGGCCGCGGGAACCGGTGCGCTTGCTCAGAGCGCGATCGGCATCGGCACAGACGTGACGGCATCTCAGGCCGACGCCATCGCGATCGGACGGGGGTCCGTTTCGTCGGGGCAATATGCGGTGGCTCTCGGCCTGAACGCCAAGGCATCGGGCACCGGCGGTGCAATGGCGCTGGGCCAGGGCACGGTCGCAAGCAACGTCAATGCGGTCGCGCTCGGCGTCGACGCCAGTGCCACCGCCGCCGGCGCCAGCGCCTTGGGCACCTTTGCCAGTGCCACGGGAGGCAACTCCACTGCGATCGGTGTCAGTTCCACGGCCAGCGGCAGCTTCGCATGGGCCGGAGGCTGGGCCTCCGTCGCCAGCGGTCTCAACTCCACCGCCGTTGGCAAGCAGGCTGTTGCGTCGGGGACGGGCGCGCTGGCCTCCGGCAACCAGGCCGCAGCCTCGGCAGATTTCAGCGTCGCCTTGGGGAACCAGGCGCAGGCACTCTCGACCGGCGGCAGCGTCGCGCTGGGATCGGGCGCAATCGTCAATAGCGCGGCGACCGGCGGCGTCGCGCTCGGCAACAACGCGACGTCGACTGGCGCCAATTCGATCGCAACGGGCGTTAGCGCCAATGCCAGCGGCGCGAACTCGCTCGCGGTCGGCTTCCAGTCGGCTGCCAGCGCCACCAGCGCCATCGCGATCGGCAACACCGCCGTCGCCAATTCCGCCAATGCGGTCGCGGTGGGTACCAACACCCTGGCGACCGGCGGCCAGGCGGTTGCGGTCGGCGCCGGCAACGTTGCCAGCGGCAACGGCGCGGTTGCGATCGGCGATCCCAACACCGCAACTGGCAACGGCGCCATCGCCAACGGCCTCAACAACACCGCGACGGGGGATGGCACGGTTGCGATGGGCAACACCAACATGGTGGGCGGCGGTGGCCAGGCGGTCGGCACCGCAGGCACGCCGGCGCAGGGCGCGGTCGGCATCGGCTACCAGAACACGGTGACCGGTCAAGGCGCGGTGGCAATCGGCGACCGCAACATCGCCAATGGCGCGAGCGCGCTCGCCTTCGGTAGCCAGGCCAATGCCACGGCCGCGAATGCGATTGCGTTGGGTGCCGGTGCGACCGCGGCCAATGCCGGCGCAGTCGCGCTCGGCTCCGGCAGCGTCACCACGGCCGCGGTCGGCACACCAAACACGGTGATCAACGGCACCACCTACAGCTTCGCCGGGACCACGCCGGGCTCGACCCTCAGCGTCGGGGCGGGCGGCGCCGAACGAACCATCACCAATGTCGCGGCGGGCCGGATCAGCGGCAGCTCGACGGACGCAATCAACGGCTCGCAGCTCTCGGCCACCAACCAGGCGGTGGATGGTCTCGCCACCACCGTCAACAACATCAACACCGGCGGCGGCATCAAATATTTCCACGCCAATTCGGCGCTGGCCGATTCCACCGCAACGGGGTTGAACTCGGTGGCGATCGGCCCGGTGTCGACGGCGACCGGCAGCGGCTCGGTCTCGATCGGCAACGGCGCGACCGCCGCGAATGCCAACGATATCGCGCTCGGCTCGGGCAGCCAGACCGGCACGACGGTTCAAACCGCCAGCATGGTCGTCGGCGGCACCACTTACGGCTTCGCCGGCACGACCCCGACCTCGACGGTCAGCGTCGGCTCGGTTGGCAACGAGCGCACCATCACCAATGTCGCGGCGGGACGGGTCGGCAACGGCTCGACCGATGCGATCAACGGCTCGCAATTGTTTGCCGCCACCTCGGCGATCGACAGCCTCTCGACCGTCGTCAGCAACGGCCTGACCCATTACTATGGCGTCAACGATGGCGGCACCCAGCAGGCCAACTACAACAACAACGGTGCGACCGGGACCAACTCGATGGCGGCCGGCGTTGCCGCGTCGGCGACGGCCGCCAATTCCACCGCGCTGGGCTTCAACACCCAGGCCACTGTCGCCGACGGCGTGGCGATCGGTTCGGGCTCGGTGTCCAACCGCGCGCTGGCGCCGGCATCCGGCACGATCGGCGGCACCATCATTCCCTTCAACACCACGGATCTCGCGCTGCTCGGCGCGGTGTCGGTCGGCAATGCGACGAGTTACCGGCAGATCACCAACGTCGCCGACGGCACGCAGTCGAGCGACGCCGTGACTGTGCGGCAGCTCACCGGCGCGCTGTCGTCGTTCGCGACCACGACGACAAAGTACTTCCACGCCAACTCCACGCTCGCGGATTCCCTGGCGGTCGGCAACAACTCGGTCGCCGTGGGGCCGCAGACCGTGGTCAACGGCGACAACGGCATCGGCATGGGATTTGGCGCAACCGTGGCGCTGACTGCGCCCGGCGGCATCGCGATCGGCCAGAATTCGGTGTCCAACTTTGCCGATTCGATCGCGTTCGGAACCAGTGCGCAGGCCAGCGGCATCCAGTCGGTGTCGATCGGCGCAGGATCCCAGACTTCCAACCCGACCAGCGTTGCGCTCGGCTCGAACGCCAAAGCGACGGCGCAGGCGGGCGACGTCGCCCTCGGCGCCAATTCAACCACCTCGACCGTGGTGAAAACCGCCAGCACCACGATTGGCGGCACCACATACGGCTTCGCCGGCACCGCGCCGACCTCGACCGTCAGCGTCGGCAGCGGCGGCGCGGAGCGCACCGTCACCAACGTGGCCGCCGGCCAGATCACCTCGACCTCGACCGATGCGATCAACGGCTCGCAGCTCTGGGCCACCAACACCGCGCTCGACAATCTCTACACAACCGTCAGCAATATCAGCAGCGGCGGTGGCGGCGTCAAATATTTCCACGCCAATTCGTCCGCGGCGGACTCCGTTGCGGCCGGCGCGGAGAGTGTTGCGATCGGAGGGCAGTCGGTGGCAAGCGGGGCCAACGCGATATCGATGGGCAACGGCTCGACGGCCTCGGCCGACAATTCGGTGGCGATCGGCGCCGGCGCCAAGGCGACGCAGGCCAATTCGCTGGCGCTCGGCGCGAACTCGACCACGACGGCCAATCTGAGCGATGCGGCCTATACGCCGGTAGTCGGCAAGAGCGTCGCGGGCGTCGCGACCGGCGAAGTGTCGGTCGGCTCGTCCGGAGCTGAACGCCGCGTCACCAACGTTGCCGCGGGCTCGGCGGGCACTGATGCGGTCAATGTGAGCCAGCTCCAGGCGGTTGCGTCGAGCTCGATCCGCTACGACACAGATGCATCCGGCAAGACCATCAACAAGGTGACGCTGAACAGCGGCAATAGCGGGCCGGTGACCGTCAGTAATGTGGCGGCGGGCGTCGCCGGCACCGACGCGGTCAACGTCGACCAGCTCAACGGTGCGTTCCAGCAGCTCAATGGCCAGATCGGCGAGATACGGCAGGACGCCTGGCGTGCCGCGGCGATCGGCATGGCCGCCGCATCGCTGCGCTATGACGACCGGCCCGGCAAGGTCAGCGCGTCGGCGGGCGGCGGCGTCTGGCGCAGCCAGGGCGCGCTGGCCTTCGGCATCGGCTACACCAGCGAGAACGGCCGGGTGCGCACCAACGCGGCCGCAACCACCGCCGGCGGCGACTGGGGTGTCAGCGCTGGCGTGAGCTTGACGCTCAATTGACGGTGATTGTGGCGAGGCGGCTGGCATGCCTGGCTTTGGCGATCTGGCTCGGGGCAGCCGCGCGCGCCCCCGCGCAGGGCGCGCCGCCATCCGGTTACGCCGTGAAGCCGTCGGACGTCGCGGTCCCGGAAGGCGAGACGCTCGGCGAGTTCAGGCGGATGATCCAGCCGTTCAGGAACTGGACCTTGATCTGCGACGAGAGTCTCAAATCGAAGCGTCGCGTCTGCAACGTCACGCAGTCGATCGTCAGCGCGCAGGGCGCGGTCGCCTTCAACTGGTCGCTGATTGCGACCGCCGACGGCAAGCCGCTGATGGCAATGCGCATCCCGGCAACTGCCGGCGTCGGCGCGCAGATCGAGCTCGCCATGGGCGACAGTCCGGACCACATTGTCGCGCAGACGGATCACTGCGATGCCAATTTCTGCTTCGCCACGATTGCGATCGGCAATGTGCTGAGGCGGCACATCCGCGCGGCGACGCCGTGCGTTGTCTCCTACCAGCTTCCGCAGGCAGGGCCGATCGTGCTGGAAGCGCCGCTGGACGGATTGTCCGGCGTGCTGGCGAAACTGAAATGACAAAGGAAGCCGTATGCGGACCCGGAATCCGGCGCTCCGCATCGAGGTGCACGTTAAGAGGATGAACAGGCCGATGCGATTGAAGACCCCAATCCTGATTTTCTCGGCGGTCGTCGTGGCGGCGGTCAGTGCAGCCGGCGTCGTCGGCTATGCCCAGCAGATGCAGCCCGCCCAGGCGCAGCCGATGCCGTTGCAGCCGGGAACGTCGGCGCCGGCCAAGAAGCCCGCCGCCCCGGCCAAGCCACAGCCGCAGCATAGAGCGCAGCCGCAGGAGACGCAGACGCCGCCTTCTGCCGCGGCATCCGCTCCGCCGCCACAGGCGGGACAGCAGCCGACTGTGTTCGAGGATCATGCACGGCAGGGCAACATCGTGACCTGCGCCAATCTGTTCGGGACACTGGGCCGCGGCCTCGCGATGAACTCCAACTATACCGCGCAGTCGCAGTGGGACGCCAAGGCCGGCAACTCTCATTCGGTGCAGTCGCTGGTCGCGCTCGCGCCGAACCAGCCACCCCAGGACAGCGCCAACCAGCAAGCCGCCGGCATCGTGTTTGCTGCGCCCGTTGGATCGTCCTGCGAGGGCAATCTTGTGCGGGTGACGCCGCGGGCGGAGAACTGTTCGATGGTTGCAGCCGAGCTCGCCAAGCTCAACGGGCAGAACGGCGCGCTCGGCCAGCTGGCCACGATCGCGCTGCCCAACGGCGCGCAGGTGATGCTCGTTCCGTTCGGCAACGCCTGCGTCGCGGTCACCGCGCTGCGGGTCGCAGGATGACGCCGATAGCCACGGAGTGATCCTTCGCAGCTCTGAAAGGGACTACGCGCATCCGTGAGCTCACGCGATACTCTCGTCCTCAACTACCACCAGCATAGCATCGTGCCGGTGTTTTGCCCGACGTGTCAACGTATCCGACGCGCCGAGGGGCGGACCGGAGCCGACTGAAAAATCCCTTGTTCATCAAGGGGCCTTCTACTGTGCATGGGGTTGTTTCGAGCGTTTTGCTTCGAGCGTGAAAGAAAAAGCGGACGCAGCTCACTCCGCCCGCAGGATTTCGGCGATCGCGGCGCCCGCCGCGATCGTGCCGAGCTTGCCGCCGACATCGCGCGTCGCCCTGCCCTCGCCGATCGCCTTCGCCACCGCCGCTTCGATTGCACGCGCCGCTTCCTCATAGCGGACCGCGCCGCTTGTCTCGCCATGCCAGCCGAGCAGCAGCGCGGTCGAGAGGATCAGCGAGACCGGGTTGGCGACGTCCTGGCCTGCAATGTCGGGCGCCGAGCCATGCGCGGCCTGCGCCATGGCGTAGCGGTCGCCGACATTGAGGGAGCCGCCGAGGCCGAGGCTGCCCGAGAGCTCTGCGGTGAGATCGGACAGGATATCGCCGAACATGTTGGTGGCGACGATGACGTCGAACCGGTCGGGGTTGCGCACCACATGCGCCATCATGGCGTCGACCAGGATGTCGTCGACCGCGAGGCCGGGATAGGACTTCGCCGCCTTGCGGCAGATGTCGAGAAACATGCCGTCGCCGAGCTTCAGCACATTGGCCTTGTGCACGATGGTGAGATGCTTGCGCCGCTTCATCGCCAGACGACAGGCGGCGTGCGCGATGCGCTCGCAACAGAGCCGCGTGATCCGCCGCAGCGAGATCACGACGTCTGATGTGACCAGTAGCTCGCCATTGCCCTGCTCCATGTTGCGGTCGGCGTAAAACCCTTCGGTGTTCTCGCGCACCACGACGAGGTCGAACTCGCCGAGCCGGCCGGGCCGGCCGGCGTAAGTTCGCGCGGGCCTGATGTTGGCGTAGAGGTCGAGGTTCTTGCGGAAGTGGCGCGACGGATTGATCTCGCCATGCGCCTCGTCCCTGAAGTCGAAGGTCGCGGTCGGCCCCAGGATCAGGCCGTCGGCGGCGCGGATGGTTTCGATGAGCTCGGGGCGCACGGTGGTGCCGAACTGCTTCAGGCTCGCGTGGCCAACCGCATGCTCCTCCAGCCGCAGATCGAGCTGGAAGCGCTCGGAGGCCGCGCGCAGCACGCCCGTTGTCGCGGCCGTGATCTCCGGTCCGATGCCGTCCCCCGGCAGAACGACGATTTGCATGGTGATCCCCTGTGAGAGCGGCAGTCGCGATGATACGGCCGGCGCGAAGGCTCAGCGCCTGAGCTTCGCGCATACAATGCATGCAAGCATATGCCTGTGGAAGCGACCTTCGGCGTAGTACATGCCGCAGAGACCATTTGAGCCCGCTGTCGGAGAACGCGCAAGGCAATGACAATCACGTTACCTGCCGCTGCGCGCGAGCCCGATCATCCCGTTGCCGATGGCCTGCCGGCCGAGCAGCGCCGCTGGGCGATCGCCGCGATCTTCACGGCGCTGGCGATGGCCTCGCTCGACACCGCGATCGCCAACATCGCGCTGCCCGCCATTGCGGCGGATCTGCATGTCAGCCCGGAGCAGTCGGTCTGGGTGGTCAATGTCTACCAGATCGCGCTGGTGGCGACGCTGCTGCCGCTCGGCGCACTCGGCGAGATCGTCGGGCACCAGCGCATCTATCTCGGCGGCCTCGTGCTGTTCACCATCGCCTCGCTGTTCTGCGCGGTCGCCTGGTCGCTCGACAGTTTGCTGGTCGCGCGCACGCTGCAAGGCCTCGGCGCCAGCGGCATCATGAGCGTCAACACCGCGCTGGTGCGCTTCGTCTATCCCGGCCGGATGCAGGGCCGCGGCTTCGGCCACAACGCGCTGGTGGTCGCCACCGCCTTCACTTTCGGGCCCTCGATCGCGTCTGCGATCCTCGCGGTCGGTCCGTGGCCGTGGCTGTTCGCCGTCAACATCCCGTTCGGCCTCGTCGCCACCGGCATCGGCTTTGCAATGCTGCCGAAGACGCCGCGCGCCGATCACGGCTTTGATTTCCTCGGTGCGCTTCTCGCCGCCCTCTGCCTCGGCCTGTTCATCACGGGCATCGGCAGCGCCGCGCATAATCTGTCGCCTGTTATCGTGGGCGTCGAGCTGGTCACGGCGCTCGCGCTCGGCTTCATCCTGACACGCCGCCATGCCGACCATCCCGCGCCGATGCTGCCGATCGACCTGTTCAGCCGGCCGATGTTCGCGCTGTCGGCGGCGACCGCGGTCTGCTCTTTCGCGGTGCAGGGCCTCGCCTTCGTCTCGCTGCCGTTCTATTTCGAGGACGTGCTCGGGCGCTCGCAGGTCGAGACCGGGTTCTTCATGACGCCATGGCCGCTGGTGGTCGGCATCATGGCGCCGATCGCCGGCCGGCTCTCCGATCGCCATCCGGTCGGCCTGTTGGGCGGCATCGGCCTCGTCCTGCTCGGCCTCGGTATGGCGCTGCTCGCGCTGCTTCCGGCGAGCCCGAGCATTCCCGATATCGTGTGGCGGATCATGATCTGCGGCATGGGGTTCGGCTTCTTCCAGGCGCCGAACATGAAGGCTATCATGGGAAGCGCACCGCCGCACCGCGGCGGCAGCGCCTCGGGCATCGTCGCCACCGCGCGCCTGACCGGACAGACGACCGGCGCGGCGCTTGCCGCGGCGTGCTTTGCGTTCGCTGGTCACAACGGCGCGACCGTCGCGCTGGCGTTAGGTGCGGGCTTTGCCGCGCTCGGCAGCGTAATGAGCTTCTTGCGGCTGGCGGTGAAGTAGGCCGGCTCTATTGCGCCTTCTGCGCGATCGGTCGGCTTACGGTGGCCACCGCATCGAGCGGGTCGCATGTGATCGTCCGTCGGAGCTTTGGCGGACCGTCCCAACCCGCGGTGTCTTTTACGGGCGTGAACGTATCACCTTTCGGCGCGAGGATGATCGGCTCCGATTTCAGGCATGCATCGGGAAACGCGATGCCGTGTCCAGCGCCTTGCGAGAAATGCCCGACCAGCATCTGCGACGCCTGCATCCGCGCCGCCGGCGAGGCCCGCATCGAACGATCGGGATCGAAGGCGCGATAGCATGGCCAGTCGGTGTGACCCGCCGCGAACTCATAGATGATCCTGCAAGCCGCGCCGGCCGATTTCACGAACGGCGCATCCGAAGGCGCCGCGGCGTCGCGCTCGAACACCAGGGTTTGCAATGTCAGCGCTTCCGTCGTCGCATCCGGCGAGACGGGCTTGCCGGGATCGATCGCGATCTCGCCGCGCGAAAACACCAGCCTGGTCCTCGGTTGCGCGTCCCTGGTTTCCAGCACCATCAAGGGTCTTGCGGCCCAGGAGCGATCCAGTTCCACGTCGCCGCCGCCCATCGTCAATCGCACATTGCCGAGAGCCGGATGGTCCTTGGCGAAATCGATCATGCGGAGGCGCACGGTCTCCTTCGATGCCTCCAGGCTCAGGAAGCGCAGATCGTCGACCTTGCGTGTGATCGGCATCATCGGGTCGAAGCGATCGTCGATATTGAACCGGACGATCTTCTTCAGCTTGGCCACGGCCGCTCCCTTTGGCGTGGCCGGCGGCGCGACGTCGATCACGAGCAGCGCGCCACCCGGTGAATAGGTATCGCCGAAGACGCGCTGCCAGATCGCCGTCAGCGGCGAGTCCGTCCGCTGGTCGACGTCCCGCGCGAAGACAATCTGCTGCCCGGGGCGAATGACCGGAAAATTCTGGAATGCGCCGAGCGCTGCGCCCTTACTGACGGCTTCTCCGGCGAACCTGATGCATCTGGACCGATCGTCGTTGCCGGATTGTTCGACCGGCTTCAATGCCGAACGCGAGCAGAAGCTGAGATCGTTGTCGACCGTCTTCTGCGGACTGATGGCCGTCGCGTAGATGGTCTCAGGCGCGCCTGGAATTTCCATCGGCAGCGGAGACGTCGCGAACATGTCGACCTCCACCATGCTCAGCAACGATCCGGCATCTTTCGAGCAGAGATCCCGCCGCGGCAACGTATTGGTCAGAAGCCGCGCGGCGTCGGCACCAACGATGCAGGACACCGTATCCTGCGGATTGTTCCGGCTCATCCAGATCAGATGGTCCTTGCCCTTGCTATCGACCAGCAAATGCGGTGCCGCATGATGGCGGCGCGGCGGCAGCCAGATCGGGACGGTTTCCGACAGCATCGGCGCGCGCTCGAGCAGAGCCTCCGGCAGCTTCGTCACGCCCACGGAACGCAGCTCGGCGTCAACCTCGTTCGGATCCTGCGTGTACGCGAACACAGGCAGCTTTCCGCAAGTCATGCAGGTGACGGCGATGTCGGATCGCACGTTCTCGAACGACAGGATGACCTGATCCGGCTCGTTGCGGTATTTGGCGGGATCGACCGACTTGAACGGATGGTCCACCACGCGGCTGGCCTGAAAACCGTCCGAGCGGAACGGATCGGATTCGAATTCAAAATAGGTCGATCGATCCCAGCCGCGAAAGGCGTTGTACCCGCCCATGCTGACGCCTGCGAGGACCATCTTCGAATCGGTCTGGCAACGCGTCGCGCTGCCGGTCCCGCTGCCGTTGCGGATATAGACGCAGAGCCGGAACGCCGCATTTTGCAGGATGCGATCGCAATCGTTCTGGTTATAGCCGTAGGTGGCGAGGCCATGGCGATAGCAGAGGTCGTGGAAGACGCAGGCCTGCCGGAAGCGCTGCAGGACGAGGTGGCGCCTGCCGTTGTCGTCCTTGCTTCCGTCGAAGAAGATGTTGGTCACCGCGGGAAGGCTGCAGTTCAATCCCTCGCCGCTGCCGCCGATCGTGCTGACGACCTCCGGTCCCGATTCGAAAGAGGTGACGGTGGCGGGCATCTCTCCGTCGGTGATGTCATCGACATTCTTGTAGAGGGAATCGGCGACGAACGAGGGCAGATAATTGAAGAGCAGAAAGATCGCGACGATCGCCGCAACCGACCAGCCGATCACCTTCCTGGACATGCCGCACCCCGCTAAAGCTATTCTTGTCGCAATATGGCCGATAGGCTCGGAAATTTGCGGGAGCCGCCGCGATCGATGGCGCCCCGGTGTTATCCTGGCGACGATCGCCCCCAGGTTGTCGCGCTGTCAAGCGAGCGGCTCACAATCGCGGCCCTGAATTTGGGCGGGATGTCAGGCCAGATTTCGCGCCACGGTCGCGCCGTCAGCGACGACTGGAACCGGCATTTGCTCATCCAGCGCGGCGAGGCGCGCGTCGATGGCATCGATGACCTTGCGCGAGAACGGCCCGAGATGCGCATAGGCCGCGATCATCTGCACCGCGATGCGCGCCGATGAGGTGTCGCGCTTGGCGCAGTTCATAAAGGTCTGCCACAGCGGCCCGCGCGCCTCGGGGATCGCGGTGACCACACGGTGCACGGTTTCCATCGCCCCGACCCGCGAACGGATATCGCCCTCGGCGAGCTCGTGGCGCTGCCTTGATCGGTCGAGCAGCGTCATCAACTTATCGACACGGCCCGCATAGGCGGCGGGGCTGTAGACCCGCTCCAGCACCGTCTTGTAGTCCAACAGGATGTCGCGCAGCGGCCGCACCGGATCGAAATTGATGCCGCCGGTGCACTGGTCGCCGCCGGTCGTCGATGCCAGATCGTGGTTCGCGTGCAACCGGCCCTCCTGCGCCAGGCGGCGCGTGAGCTGCGTGTTCGGCAACGCATAGAGCAGGCCGACCATGGCGACGGGAATCGCGGCCTCCTCGATGAAATCGATCATGGCCTCGGCCATCGAGACCTTCTCGCTGTCGAAGCCGACAATGAAGCCGGCGGTGACGAGCATGCCGGCGCCGTAGATCTTGTGGATGCTCTCGGCGATGTTGCGCCGCGTGTTCTGCTTCTTCCGCATCGCGACCAGCGTCGCGGGATCCGGACTTTCGATACCCACGAAGATACCGAAGAAGTTCGCCTCGCCCATCAGCTCCAGCAGTTCGGGATCGTCGGCCAGATTGACCGAGGCTTCGGTCGACAGCTCGAAGGGATAGCCGTGCGCGCGCTGCCATTCGGCGAGCTGGGGCAGGAACTGACGCAGCGACTTCTTGTTGCCAATGAAATTGTCGTCGACAAAGTCGAGATGACCGCGATAACCCATCTGGTAGAGCCGTTCGAGCTCGACGAACATCTGCTCGGTCGTCTTGGTCCGCGGCACGCGGCCGTAGAGCTCGATGATGTCGCAGAACTCGCAGGTGAACGGGCAACCGCGCGAATACTGCACGCCGAGATAGAGATAGTCTTCGAACTTGAGCAGGTCGAAGCGCGGCACCGGCGTCTTGGTGACGTCGGCCTGGAATTTCGGCGCGGTGAACACGCCGGTACGCGCGCCGCTATCCCAGGCCGCGATGAACTCGTCGATGACGCCCTCGGCCTCGCCGAGCACCTGAAAGTCCGCACTTGCATAGACGTGCGGGCTCGACGTGGGATCGGGCCCGCCGACCACGACCGGCTTACCCGCTGCGTGGCACTTGTCGATCAGACGGAGCGTATCGGCCTGCTGCGGCAGCATGCCGCCGGTGAAGACCACGTCGGCCCAGGCAAGATCGTCGTCCCCGAAGGCTTGCGTGTTGCAGTCGATGAGCTTGACCGTCCAGCTCTCCGGCAACATCGCCGCAACGGTGATCAGGCCGAGGGGGGCAGCTGGCCGCCGGACGCCCATCAGCTTGCAGGACTCGCCAAAACTCCAGAAGGATTCCGCAGTGAACAGCGGATAGAGCATGAGCACATTGCAAGGGCGCGATACGGTCATGGAACCTCTTTTTGCGTCGCATGAGTGTACCAGAGCGCCGACGTCTTGCACCCCAGCAAAACGGACAATCTGTCGCCCGTCCCTCAGACCCAGACGTCGCTCCAAACCGCGTCCGCTGGCGCAGGGAGGCAACACCGTCCGATCCATAATCTTCCCGCGACCACCGAAATCTTCGTGACCACCCCTCAGACTCTTGATTTGAAAGGTTCCAATTTGCCCGACACATTGCGCCCCTGAGTCCATCGGTGGATGGGCCAATCAGGGGACTTGCGATGGCAAACCTAACAATCAACGGAAAAATCTTCACGCTCGACGTCGAGCCGGATACGCCCTTGCTCTGGGCGATCCGCGAAAATGCCGGCCTGACCGGCACCAAATATGGCTGCGGCATCGCACAATGCGGCGCCTGCACCGTCCACATGGACGGTGTTGCCATCCGCTCCTGCGGGATCTCGGTCGCCGAGGCCGAGGGCAAAAAGATCACCACGATCGAGGGCCTCGCCTCGGGCAGCACACTGCACAAGGTGCAGCAGGCCTGGATCGCCAAGGACGTTCCGCAATGCGGCTATTGCCAGAGCGGCATGATCATGGCCGTGGCGGCACTCCTGAGCGAGAAGCCGAAGCCGACCGACACCGACATCGACGAGGCCATCACCAATATCTGCCGCTGCGGCACCTTCCAGCAGGTGCGCGAAGCGATCCACACGATCGCAAGCGCCTGAGGAGCCGGCACATGAACAAGCATGTTTCTCCCAAGATGAACCGCCGCGCCTTCGTCATCGGCACCGCCGCTCTCGGCACTGGCCTTGCTATCGGCCTCGATATCCCCTTCGGGGGCCCCGCCATGGTCCGCGCGGCCGACGGCTCGCCCGAGGTCACCGCCTGGGTCGTGGTCAGGCCTGACGACACCGTGGTGATCCGCATTGCCCGCTCCGAGATGGGCCAGGGCTCGCTCACCGGGCTCGCCCAACTCGTCGCCGAGGAGCTCGAATGCGACTGGTCGAAGGTCACCACCGAATATCCGACCCCCGGCCAGAGTGTCGCCCGCAAGCGCGTCTGGGGCGATTTCTCGACCGGCGGCAGCCGCGGCATCCGCAGCTCGCAGGACTATGTTCGCAAGGGCGGCGCCACCGCGCGCGTGATGCTGATCCAGGCCGCCGCCGACGAGTGGAAGGTGCCGGCGGCCGAGTGCACCGTCGCCAAGGGCGTCATCACCCATAAGGCATCGGGCAAGACGACGACCTACGGCAAGGTCGCCGAAGCCGCGGCAAAACTGACGCCGCCGTCCGACGTCAAGCTCAAGGATCCCAAGGACTGGACCATCGCGGGCAAGGGCCTGCTGCGGCTCGACACCGCCGACAAGACCACCGGCACGATGGTCTACGGCATCGACATCAAGCTGCCGGGCATGCTGAACGCCGCGATCAAGGATTGCCCCGTGTTCGGCGGCAAGGTGAAGAGCTTTGACGAAGCCAAGGTCGCCGGCATGAAAGGCGTCAAGAAGGTCGTCAAGGTCGGCGATTCCGCGATCGCAGTCGTTGCCGACACCTGGTGGCACGCCAAGACCGCGCTGGAAGCGTTGCCGATCGTCTGGGACGAAGGCGACAACGCAAAGGTCTCGAGCGAGACGATTGCGAGGTGGCTGGCCGAGGGCCTCGACGACGCACAGCCGGCCTATGTCGGCAACAAGAACGGTGACGTGAAGGCGGCAATTGCCGGCGCCGCAAAAAAGGTCGAGGCGGTCTACAACTATCCCTACCAGAACCACGCCACGATGGAGCCGATGAACGCCACCGCGCTCTACACGGCGGACAAATGCGAAGTCTGGTGCGGCACGCAGAATGGCGAGGCAGCCTTCGCCGCGGTGTTGGAGGCCTCGGGCTTGCCGGCGGAGAAGTGCGACGTGCACAAGGTGATGCTCGGCGGCGGCTTCGGCCGGCGCGGCATGACGGACTATGTCCGTCAGGCCGTCTTGATCGCCAAGCAGATGCCGGGCACGCCGATCAAGCTGTTGTGGTCGCGCGAAGAGGATATGACGCACGGAAGGTATCACCCGGTCACCCAATGCAAGATGACCGGTGCGTTCGATGCCGACAACAATCTGGTCGGGCTGCACTACCGCCTGTCCGGCCAATCGATCCTGTTCTCGCTCCGTCCCGAAGCGCTGCAGAATGGTATGGATCCGGCGGCATTCCAGGGCGTCGCCCAATCCGGCGAGGCTGCGTTCGGCTATTCGGTGCCGAACCTGTTGATCGAGCATGCGATGCGCAACCCGCACGTTCCGCCCGGCTTCTGGCGCGGCGTGAACGTCAATCACAACGCGATCTACATGGAATGCTTCATGGACGAGCTCGCCCATGCCGCAGGCCAGGACCCGCTCGAATTCCGCCGCAAGCTGATGGGCAAGAATCCCAAGCATCTGGCGGTGCTCAATGCGGTGGCCGAGAAGATCGGCTGGACCACGTCGGCGCCACAAGGCGTCTATCGCGGCATTGCGCAGGTGATGGGCTATGGCAGCTATGTCGCCGGAGCCGCCGAAATCTCGGTCACCGACGGCAGCAAGATCAAGGTGCATCGCATTGTCGCCTCTACCGATCCCGGCTACGTCGTCAATCCGGCGCAGGTGGAGCGGCAGATCGCGGGCTCGTTCGTCTATGGCCTCTCCGCGCTGTTCTACGGCGGCTGCACCGTCAAGGACGGCCGCATCGAGCAAACCAACTTCGACACCTACAACTCGATGCGCATCAACGAGATGCCGAAGGTGGAATCGGTGATGGTGCCGAGCGGCGGGTTCTGGGGCGGCGTCGGCGAGCCGACCATCGGCGTTGCGGCGCCGGCGGTGCTCAACGCCTACTTTGCAGCGACGGGCAAGCGCATCCGCTCGGTGCCGCTGCGCGACCAGAACATCACCTTCGCTTAAAGAAACGCCGCGGCGGCCATGACGGCCGCCGCGGCATTTTGCCTGGATGATCCTGATGACCACGCGACCGATGACACGGCGAACTGCCGTGCTCGGCATCACCGCCGCGACCGCGACATTGGCGCGGCCATCGGTTTTGCGCGCGCAATCGACGGGCCGCGTCGTCGTGGTCGGTGGCGGCTTCGGCGGAGCGGCCTGCGCCCGCGCGCTCAAGCGCGCGCAAGGGAACTTGCAAGTCATCCTGATCGAACCCAACGCGGTCTTCACCTCCTGCCCATTCAGCAACGAGGTGATCGCTGGCCTGCGCGACATCGAGGCGCAGCAGTTTGGACATGACAAGCTCGCCGACGAAGGCGTCACCCTGATCAACCAGGCCGTGACCACCATTGAGCCGCAACAGCGCAGGGTCATGACCGCCGACGGCGTCGCGCTGCCCTTCGATCGTCTCGTGCTCTCACCCGGCATCGACTTCCACTTCGAAGCCCTGCCCGGCTATGACGAGGCGGCATCAGACAAGATGCCGCACGCCTGGAAGGCCGGCGCGCAAACGCTGCTGTTGCGCAGGCAGCTGGAGGCGATGGACGACGGCGGCACGGTCGCCATTGCGATCCCCGCCAATCCCTTGCGCTGTCCGCCCGCGCCTTACGAGCGCGCCAGCCTGATTGCGCATTATCTGAAGACGAGGAAGCCGCGCTCGAAAGTGCTGATCCTCGATGCCAAGGACAATTTCTCGCAGCAACGGCTATTCGAGAAGGCATGGAAGGAGCTCTATGGCGACATGATCGAACGCATCGGCCTGTCGCAAGGCGGCCGCGTGACTTCGGTCGATCCCACGACCAAAACCATCGTCACCGAGTTCGGCAACTATACCCCTGATGTCGCCAACGTCATCCCGCCGCAGCGCGCCGGGCACATTGCCGAGCTCGCGGGCGCAACTGACGCAACCGGCTGGTGCCCGATCGACCCTGTCACCTTCGAATCAAAGCTCGTCACACACATCCATGTCATCGGCGATGCCTGCCTCGGCGGCGGCATTCCGAAATCGGCATCGGCCGCGAGCGCACAAGGCAAGGCCTGCGCTGCGGCCATCGTCAATCTGCTCGCTGGCCGCGCGCCGGAGGCGCCACGGCTGACCGGCGTCTACTACAACACCGTCGCGCCTGGCTACGGCTTCTCGCTCGCCGGCAATTACCAGCCCAAGGGCGACATCTTTGCCGAGGTCGAGGGCGGCGCGACGAGCCCGGTCGATGCGCCGCGCGAACTGCGCGCCCGCGAGGCGGCCGAAGCAGAGCGCTGGTTTCAAACCATCACGGCGGACACATTTGGCTAGATCGATAGTCCACATCGCTGCGCTGATCGTCGGTCTCGCGTTCGTCGCCAACGCGCGCGCAGAAGGCCTAGCGCCCTATGAGATCACCGGCGACGGCATCGCGGATTCGCTCACAGGCGCGCCCGGCGATGCCGCGCGCGGACGTGCGCTGGTGCTGGCGCGCACGACGACCTGTATCCTCTGCCATTCCGGCCCCTTCCCGGAAACGCGGTTCCAGGGCGACCTCGCGCCTGATCTCACCGGCGCGGGGAACCGCTGGACAGTGAGCCAGTTGCGGCTTCGGCTGGTTGACGCCTCGCGCTTCAATCCGGACACCATCATGCCGTCCTACTATCGTGCGGACGGCCTCGTCCGCGTCGGGCGCAATTTCACCGGCAGGCCGATACTGTCGGCCGCCGAGATCGAGGACATCGTGACCTATCTTGCAACACTTCGGGACTAGGACTGGCCATGCCAACGACGCGACGACAATTTTTAAGTCTGGCTGGCAGCGTCACGGTCATTCCGATCGTTACACCACGGCCGGTCGAAGCAACGCCGGCGATGCTCAACACCGCGATCCGCAACGTCGTTGGCGAGGCGCCGATTCGCGCGGGCAAGGTCAAGCTGGACATTCCGCCGCTGGTCGAGAATGGCAACACAGTGCCGATGACGGTGAGCGTTTCAAGTCCGATGACGGCAGACGACTACGTCAAGAGCATCCATGTCTTCAACGAGAAGAACCCGCAGCCGAACATCGGTAATTTCTATCTGAACCCTTCGTCCGGCCGCGCCGAGATCTCGACGCGGATCCGGCTCGCCGACACCCAGAAGGTGGTCGCGATCGCCCGCCTCTCCGACGACAGTTTCTGGCAGGTCACGGCGGATATTGTCGTGACGCTGGCCGCCTGCACCGAGGAGGTGAACTGATGGCCGTCCTCATCAACGTTCCCGCGAAGGCCAAACGCGGCGACATCATCGAGATCCGTGCGCTGACCTCGCACATCATGGAAACCGGCTTTCGCCACACCATGGACGGTGCGCTGGTGCCGCGCGACATCATCACGAGCTTCACCTGCCGCTACAACGGCGCCGAGATCTTTCGTGCCGACCTGTTCCCAGCCATCGCCGCCAATCCGTATTTGTCGTTCTTCACGGTCGCCAAGGAGAGCGGCAAGTTCGAGTTCGAATGGATGGGCGACAACGGCTATTCGTCAACCGCATCGGCATCGATCACGGTCGAATGAATTTTTGGCGCGCGATAGTGCTGGCGACGCTTGTCGCCACGGCCCCTGCCCTGCTCGCCGGTGAAATCCCGCCCGATGCGCGCCGCTCCGGCTATTCCTTCATGGGTCCCGACACGCGCGCCATGCAGGATGACGACACCTCCAATCCGGGCATGCTGTTCGTGCTCGATGGCGAGGCGCTGTGGATGAAGAAGGCGGGCAGCGCGGACAAGGCGTGCGCGGACTGCCATGGCGATGCGCGAAGCAGCATGAAGGACGTCGCGGCCCGCTATCCTGCCTTCGACAAGACGTTGGCGCGCCCCGTCACGCTCGACCAGCGCATCAACATCTGTCGCGCCAATCACCAGCAGGCAGCACCGCTGCCCTACGAGAGCCGCGATATCCTGGCGCTGTCTGCCTTCGTTGCCCACCAATCGCGCGGCGTCGCAATCACCGCAGGCGACGATCCACAACTCAAACCTTTCGTCGAACAAGGCCGCAGTCTCTTCATGCAGCGCGCGGGTCAACTCAACCTGGCCTGCACCAATTGCCACGACGACAACTTTGAGAAGCGCCTCGCGGGCTCGCCGATCACGCAAGCGCAGCCGACCGGCTATCCGCTCTACCGGCTGGAATGGCAGACGCTGGGATCGCTGGAGCGGCGCCTGCGCAGCTGCATGACCGGCGTCCGCGCCCAGGCCTATGATTACGGCGCGCCCGAACTGGTCGCGCTGGAGCTTTATCTGATGGCGCGGGCACGCGGAATGCCGATGGAAACGCCGGCAGTGCGACCGTAGCGCCCAAATTAGGGCTAGGCAGGCGTGGAACGGTCGCTAGTATCCCCCCAAATTGAGTCACAGGGAGGAATTAAAGTGGCTGACCACAAAATCTCGCGCCGCACGCTTTTGACCGGCACTGCCGCAGCCGGCGCGCTCAGCCTGACGGGAGTGCCGGCGCGCGCCGAGGTCAACTGGAAGAAATACGCCGGGACCAAGCTGGAGGTGATCCTCGCCAAGGGGCCGCGCGGCGACAACCTGCAAAAATACGTCAAGGAGTTCACCGAACTCACCGGCATCCAGGTCGAATCCGAGCAGATTCCCGAGCAGCAGCAGCGCCAGAAATGCGTCATTGAGCTGACCTCGGGACGGCCGAGCTTCGACGTCGTGCATCTCAGCTATCACGTGCAGAAGCGTCAGTTCGAGAAGGCCGGCTGGCTCGCCGACATGACGCCCTTCATGAAGGACCCGACGCTGACCGCGCCCGACCTCGCCGAGAGCGATTTCTCGGCCGCCGGCCTGCAATATGCAAAGAATGACAAGGGCCAGATGTTGTCGCTACCCTGGTCGGTCGACTATTTCATCCTCTACTACAACAAGGAGCTGTTCCAGAAGAAGGGCGTCGCCGTCCCCAAGACGCTCGACGAAATGGTCACCGCCGCCGAAAAGCTCACCGATCCGAAGGAAGGCACCTTCGGCTTCGTCGGACGCGGCCTGCGCAACGCCAACATGACGTTGTGGACCAACTTCTTCCTCAACTACGGCGGCGAATTCCTTGATGCGAAGGGCAACATCCTGACGGACGGTCCTGAAGCAATCGCGGCGACCAAACTCTATCAGACACTGCTGACGAAAGTCGCCCCGCCCGGCGTCGCCGGCTTCAACTGGATGGAGTCGATGGCTTCGTTCACGCAAGGACGTTCGGCGATGTGGATCGACGGCGTCGGCTGGGCGCCGCCGCTGGAAGATCCGGCCGCATCGCGCGTGGTCGGCAAGGTCGGCTACACCATCGTGCCGGCCGGACCGAAGGGGCAATATTCGGCCACCTACGGCGACGGCGTCGGTATTGCCGCAGCGAGCAAAAACAAGGAAGCCGCCTATCTGCTCTGCCAGTGGATCGTCTCGAAGAAGCAGGGCGCGCGGCTGTTGCAGGCTGGTGGCGGCGTGCCGTTCCGCAACTCGATCCTGAACGATGCGGAGGTCCAGAGTGGCGTCAAGATGCCGAAGGAATGGCTGCAGTCTGTGATCGATTCCGGCAAGATCAGCAAGCTCGGCCTGCCCGTCGTGATCCCGGTCGCCGAATTCCGCGACATCGTCGGCGCGGCGCTCACCGCGACACTATCCGGCGCCGATCCCGCCACGGAGCTGAAGAAGGCCAACGACCAGTACCGGCCGATCCTGGAGCGCAGCGAAAAGGCGTGAGTGCGTTGACACAATCGGCTCCAGGCGCGGCACAGTCTGATGCCGCGCCGGAGAAGGAGCTGCGGCCGCCGTCCTATTGGCCGTTCGTGGTGCCGGCGCTGGTCGTCGTGCTTGCGATCATCATCTTCCCGTGGGTGTTCACCATCTGGATGAGCCTGAACGAGTGGAAGGTCGGTTCGCCGACCACCTTCGTCGGGTTCTCCAACTATTTGCGCTTGACCAGCGATCCCCGCTTCATCGAGGCGATCGGACATACGCTGGTCTACACCGTGCTGTCAGTGGTGCTGCCGCTCGTCTTCGGCACGTTCGCAGCCGTGGTGTTTCACCAGAAATTTGCCGGCCGCGGCTTCCTCCGCGGTATCTTCATCATGCCGATGATGGCAACGCCCGTGGCGATCGCGCTGGTCTGGACCATGATGTTCCACCCGCAGCTCGGCGTGCTGAACTATTTGCTCTCGCTGGTCGGGATCCCCGCGCAGCTCTGGGTGTTTCATCCGGCAACGGTCATTCCCTCGCTGGTGCTGGTCGAGACCTGGCAATGGACGCCGCTGGTGATGCTGATCGTGCTCGGCGGCCTCGCCGCGATCCCGACCGAGCCCTACGAGAGCGCGCAGATCGACGGCGCCAACCTGTGGCAGGTGTTCCGCTTCATCACGCTGCCGCTGATCATGCCATTCCTGTTCATTGCGGGCATGATCCGCATGATCGACGCCGTGAAGAGTTTTGACATCATCTTCGCGATCACGCAGGGCGGACCGGGCTCAGCGTCGGAGACGATCAACATCTATCTCTACAGCGTCGCCTTCACCTATTACGACCTCGGCTACGGCTCGGCGATCGCGGTGGTATTCTTCCTGCTGATCGTCCTGCTCGCGGCGATAATGCTCTACGCCCGCCAGCGTATGCTGTGGACAGAAATCGCGAGCGACGCATGACGCCCCGTCAGATCATCGGCAAGATCGGCCTGTGGCTCTCGGTGTTCGTCATCGTGTCGCCGGCAATCCTGTTCTTCCTCTGGATGCTGTCGCTGTCGCTCAAATTCGAGATCGACAACGCCGCCTACCCGCCGGTGTTCTTCCCCGAGCATATCGCCTGGAAGAATTACGCCGACGTGCTCGCCTCCAATCGCTTCGTGACTTATTTCATCAACAGCCTGATCGTGACCGGCGGCGCGACTGCGCTGGCGCTGATCGTCGGCGTCCCCGCCGGCTACGGCATCGCGCGTATGGCCGCGCACAAATCCGCGATCGTGATCCTGATCGCCCGCATCACGCCCGGCCTGTCCTATTTGATCCCGCTGTTCCTGCTGTTTCAGTGGCTCGGCCTGCTCGGCACACTGGTGCCGCAGATCATCATCCATCTGGTGGTGACGGTACCGATCGTGATCTGGATCATGATCGGCTATTTCGAGACGACGCCGATGGAGCTGGAGGAAGCCGCGCTGATCGACGGCGCCACACGCTGGCAGGTGTTCCGCCACGTCGCGCTGCCAATCGCCAAGCCCGGCATCGCGGTCGCCTTCATCCTCGCGGTGATCTTCTCCTGGAACAATTTCGTGTTCGGCATCGTGCTGGCCGGACGCGAGACACGCACCTTGCCCGTCGCGGTCTACAACATGATCTCGTTCGACCAGCTGAGCTGGGGCCCGCTTGCCGCCGCAGCGCTGATCGTCACGCTTCCGGTGCTGCTGCTCACCGTGTTTGCTCAGCGGCAGATCGTGGCCGGGCTGACGGCGGGTGCCGTCAAGGGCGGGTGAGCACACCTCATCGTCAGCCGGCCAAGCCGAATGAGCGATGAGGCGAACCGCCGCGGCGAGAGGCGCGTGCCCACTCCAGATCCATGGTTAACGGGCCTCCGGACTGACCGTCATTCCGTTTAAATACGCGTCAATGCTTTTGGCTTAGACCGCTCATCTTCACCGGGTAGCCGGATCCCTGGCTCGCGGCTTGCACACTTCGCCGCATCATTGTCGTTGGGAAAGAGAGTGGTCTGAAATGACACAGTTAATCTCCCGCTTCGAGACAGGCGGGGCGGCATCCGCCCGTGCGCAGCTCGTTTCCATCCAATATCTGCGGGCGCTGGCGGCGCTGATGGTCCTCGTCTCCCACGCGCTGTACTGGCCGCTCGAGAGCCGCAATGAGGCCCTGCTCATCACCGGTCGACTCGGCGTGGAGATCTTCTTCGTGCTCAGCGGCTTCATCATCACGGTGATCGGAGGAGAGGCGCGCTTCGAGCCGGTCGCCTTCGCCCGCAACCGGATCATGCGCATCGTGCCGATGTACTGGCTAGCGACCTTCCTGATAGTCGGTCTCGCAACCGCCAGTCCGAGCAGCTTTCGCACCACGGTGCCGACGATCGAGGGCATGATCAAGTCGCTCCTGTTCATTCCATCCGACGTGCCGAAGGCACCGCTCCTGGGTCTCGGCTGGACGCTGGACTACGAGGCCTTCTTCTATCTGGTATTCGGGAGCCTGTTCTTCGTGAGATCGGGGAGCCGCACCGCGCTGCTTGCTGTGCTTTTTGTAGGTCTGATCGTCATTGGGCGAGTGATCGACCACCCGTCCCATGTTGAGGGTTTCTATACGAGCCTCAGCCTGCTCGGCTTCCTCGTCGGCGCTGGCGTCGGCCGGCTCTATCAACTCGGCTCGCTGCAGCGACTTGGCCGTAATCATGTCCTCAGTCTGCTCGCCGCCGGCGCGCTGTCGCTTGTCATCCTCTACCGGACCGACCCGGCGACGAATCTGCCGTTGTTCCATATGTCGATGTCATTTGGTGCCATGACCATCGTCGCCGCGATGATCTGGGTCGAAGAAGCCGGGCGCCTGCCGGTCATTCCGGCCTTCCGCTTCCTCGGCGATGCATCCTATTCGCTGTACCTCTTCCACTTCTTCGCGATGGCTGCGGCCTGGGCGATCGGACGGAAGCTGTTTGGCCCGGTCAGCGCACTGAACTATGCGCCCCTGGCCGTTGCGGCGATCGCCGCTGGCCTCGCCGTCGGATGCCTTGCCTATTGGTATCTGGAGCGGCCGATCCTTAACTGGACGCGGCAGCGGCGCCGCCCGACTGCCGTGACGCAAGGAAGCGCGTCGTGATCGTCCGTCGACGCGATCTGCTGCTCGGCGCCGGCATCGCCATGGGCACCACGCTGTTGCCCGCCTCCCGTCGCGCCCTCGCTGCACCGAATGCCGAGATGGTTGCGCGCAGCGTCGTCTCGCCGGGCAACACCACGCGCCTGAAGCGGGTATTTGCCAAGGCGGCGCGGGGTGAACCGGTCACGCTCGGTTTCATCGGCGGCTCGATCACCCAGGGTCCACCGCAAAACTATGCATCGCAAATTGCGGCTTGGTGGGGCCAACGCTTTCCCAACGCGTCCCTCTCGGTGGTCAATGCCGGACTTGCGGGCACAGGTTCGCTGCTGGGCGCGTTTCGCGTCGGCGTCGATCTGCTGTCTAAAGACCCGGATCTCGTGATCGTCGAATTCGGTGTCAACGATGCCTCCGCCGATGCGTACGCCTACGAGGGACTGTTGCGGCACATCCTTGACCACCGCACCGCGCCGGCCGCGCTGCTGCTGTTTATGATGTGGGAGAAGGGCGGCAACATGCAATCGATGCAGGCGCCGATCGGCCGGCACTACGACCTGCCGATGATCAGCTTCCGCGACGCGCTGTGGCCGGAGATAGAGGCCGGACGGCTCGCCTGGCGCGACGTGATCGTGGACGTGGTTCACCCCAATGATCTTGGCAATCGCTATGCTGCCAGCTTCTGCACGAACTTCTTCGAAAAAGTGTTGCGGCAGCAGGCGGCGACGCACGGCGCACTCACCCCCGAACCGTTGCCGGCGCCGCTTGGATCGTCACTCTATGAGCATGTCGGGTTGATGCCGGCGACCGACTTCGCTCCCATCGACCGCGACGGGTGGGAATTGACGCATTCGAACATCTGGGGGCAGATCTGGGCCATCACGCAAAGCACCGCTCGCTTCGAGCTCGACTGCAAGGCGTGTGGCATCGCGCTCATCGTCAGCGGGCGCGCCTCTACGCTGCTCGAGAGATCAATCGTCACAATCGACGGCGTCGAGATTCGGCCGATGAAGGCGCCCAATTTCCTTGACCGGGACACCATCGTCCTCGCAACCGACCTGCCGAACAGCCATCACAGCTTGCGGCTGGAGACGGCGGATTTCCCCTCATCCGCATTCGGCAGCAGCGGTCTGCGCGCACTCGGTCTGTTCGACGACCCAGGCGCCGACTGACCGGCCTGCAGGAACAGCGAAATCTTACGACGAAGCGGCCGGGTCGCTTGCTTCACCGGCCGCAATCGCCAGATCTCGACTGTCTATTCCGCCGGTGCCGCATGCATTTCCGGATGCACGGCATAATGCTCGGCGGTGCCGAGCTTGCTCGCCGCGAACAGGCCGGCCGCCATCGCGGCATAGGCGAACGCCACGGCAGGCGTGACACCAAAGCCGCCGCCGATTCCGACTGCTTCGCCGTGCATGAAGCCAAAGTAGGTCAGCAGCGCACCGACGAATGCGAAGGCCGACGCCTTTTCGAAGTCGCGCTCGATGATGAAGACGGCGATCGCACCCAGGATCAGACCGCCGAGGATGGAGCCGCCGCCCATGACTTCGAGGCCGTGATAGAAGACGCCTTGCTGCGGAAGCGCGGCGATCGCGGCCGCCTTGACCGCGTCGGCCTTGTCGGCCGCCAAGCCGCCGACGGTTGCCGCCGCATTCATGGTCGAGCCGAGCATGGTGTCGATCTGGAGCTTGGCCCAGGCGGCGAGATGCGGCGTGAAGGCCAGCGCCACGGCGGGCGCGTGCTTCGACGGCGTGGTCTGGAAGGCCTGCGCGGTCATCAGCATGCCGATATAGAGCAGGATCGGCGAGATCGCGACGACGGGCACCAGCGCCAACAGCACCGAGATGACGCCGAACCAGGACAGGACCACCACCATGATGCCGGTCGCCGCCGAATAGCCGATCCGGCCGCCCATCGCCTTCCAGCCGGGATGACCGATATAGACCGCGTTGATGAAGGGATTGCCCATCAGACAGCCGATCAGGCTGACGACGCCGTCGGCGGTCAGCACCCGCGTGGTCGGATATTCGTCGCCGGCGGCTTCTGCGCTCTCGACATTGTCCATGGCCTCGACGAGGTCATAGATGCCGAAAGGAATCGCCGTCACCAGGATGATTCCGAGATATTCGAAGCCGGAAAAGACATAGTTCGCCGCCGGGATCGGCACCGAGAAGCCGAAATTGGCGAAGGCATCGCCGACGCCGTTGACGCTCAATCCGCCGAGGCCGAGACCGAACAGGTTCGAGCCCCAGGCGATGATCATGCCGACCACGATCGCGACCAGCCCGGCGGGAATGCTCTTCGGATATTTCACGCCACCGAACCAGCTCACCAGAATGATGGCGAAGCAGACCAGACCGATCTGCGGGGTCATGTACATCTCGAGCGCCGGACGCATCGCGATGAAGGTCAGCGAGACGCCTGCGAGCGTGCCGAGCAGTGCGGCGCGCGGGGTGATCTTCCGGATAAAGGGCGCGATGAAGCCGCCGATCATCAGGATGAAGCTCTGGAAGAACACCCAGACCAGGCCGGCCGACCAACCTTTCAAGGGATCGCCGGTCTTGAGCGTCACCGGCAGCATGATCACGAATGTGACGATGAACATGTGCGGCACGCTGACGCCGGAGGGCAGCGCGCAAACGTCGCTACGGCCGGTCTTCTGCGCGAGACGATAGGCGAGGTACGCGTAGTAGAAGGTGGAGAGGCACATCATGAGCCCGAGTGCGGGCAGGATGCGGCCGAACACGAGACTGTCCGGCATTTTCAGCACGAAGCGCAACAGGCCCGTGAGCACCAGCATGTTGACGAGGATGTTGGTGCCGAAGCCGAAAAACGCATTCCAGTCGCCCGATGTCCATAGCGCCGGCTTGAACTCGGACCTGTTCATCTCGGATTTGCCGGCCGTCCCCGTCGATGCGCTCATGATATTACCCCTGTGTGGTCGAAGTCCTCATCGCCTCCAAGACTGCGGCTGAGTCCGCGACCCAGCCGAAGATGCCGCCCTGGGCCTTGATCATCTTCAGGCCCATCTCGTGAAACTCGGGGAAGTAGGATGCGCAGCCATCCGAGATGACGACGCAGCGATAGCCGCGGTCATTGGCCTCGCGCACGGTGGTGTTGACGCACACTTCGGTGGTGACGCCGCACACCAGGAGATTTTCGATGCCGTATTTCTCCAGCACATCGGTCAGCTCGGTGGCGTAGAACGCGCCCTTGCCGGGCTTGTCGATGACGACCTCGCTGTCGAGCGGATAGAGCTCGGGGATGATGTCGTGGCCGGCTTCGCCGCGGATGAGAATGCGGCCCATCGGACCGGGATCGCCGATGCGCAAGGACGGCGCGCCGCGCTCGACTTTCGCCGGCGGCGCATCGGAGAGATCGGGCAGATGGCCTTCGCGGGTGTGGATCACCAGCATTCCGGTGTCGCGTGCGGCCGCGAGCATCGCGCCGATCGGCTTCACCGCACGCGCGAGCTGGCTGACATCATTGCCGAGCGTTTCACCGAAGCCTCCGGGCTCCATGAAGTCGCGCTGCATGTCGATGATCAGAAGCGCCGTGCTTGCCCAGTCGAGCTGGATCGGCTCGGGCTCGGCGCTGATGATGCCCAGTGTCGGCTTGGTTGAGTTCAACATGACGCCCCCGCGAGAACTCTCTTTGCCAGGAGTTCTGCAAGCGCCGTGCCATTGTGTACAATTGCGATTGAACGCGCAGCGTAGAGAAATTCGCAGCGCTATCAGAATGTTATCGGAAGAGACCGCGTTTGCTTATTCGCTGTGCGACGGCTTTGCGACGTGCATTTGCCTAGACGATGAGCGGCAGTGAAGCGCGCTTCTTAGCTGCGGCCAGTATCTCCATACAGCCGCCGATGCTCCTCCTCATATGGCGCATAGGAATCCTTCAGCGTCGCCATGTTGAGCAGCATCGTGGCGACCATCGTGCCCGCCTTGTCGAACACTCGCGTCTTGATCCAGGCGCTCTCGATGCGGCGGCTGCCGGACAGCGCGACCACCTCGCGTTCGACCTCGTATTCCTCGTCGACGAACAGCGGACCCTTCACCAGCCGGATCTCCTGGTCGGCGAACAGGCCGACAGCCGGCCCCTTGGCCGGCAGCGGATCGTCCTTGGAGCGGTACTGAAACAATACGCTCAGCATCTCCATCGGGATGATGGCTCTGTTCCACGGATTGCCCGCGCCTGAATAGTACGGCGAGGTCTCAGTGATGACGTCGAGCTTCTGCCGCAGCGATCAGGGCTTCGGTCGTCTCCGTGATCTCGGTGTCGAATGCGTTTGCAGCCATGATGTTCTCCACAAGCAGCCATGACTAGCAGGAGCGCCACGGATGCGGCTAGCCGTATTGACTTCGCAGGCCCATGCCCTTGACTGTCACAATTTGCGTCGCGCAGCCGCAAATCCTTCCCGCAGCGCAAACCCCCGCCGATTAAGAGACGAGGACTCCTGAAATGACGCTGATGCAGGTCGAGCTGGACGACAAATACCGGCTCGAATCGAAGCGGATCTTCCTGTCAGGCACCCAGGCCCTGGTCCGCTTGCCCATGTTGCAGCGCGAACGCGACCGGCTCCAGGGGCTCAACACCGGCGGCTTCATCTCGGGCTATCGCGGTTCCCCGCTCGGCATGTATGATCACGCGCTGTGGCGCGCGAAGTCGCACCTGCAGCAGCACGACATCGCCTTCGTCCCCGGCCTGAACGAGGACCTTGCGGCGACCGCCGTCTGGGGCAGCCAGCAGGTCGGCCTGTTTCCAGGCGCCAAGGTCGATGGCGTATTCGGCATCTGGTACGGCAAGGGCCCCGGCGTCGACCGTTCGGTCGACGCGCTCAAGCACGCCAATGCGGCCGGCACCTCGCTCAATGGCGGCGTGCTCGCACTCGCCGGCGACGACCACGGCTGCCAGTCCTCGACGCTGGCGCATCAGAGCGAGCAGGTGTTCGCGGCGGCCCTGATCCCCGTGATCAATCCGGCAACGCTGCAGGACTATCTCGATCTCGGCCTCTACGGTTTTGCGCTGTCGCGCTTCTCCGGCTGCTGGGTCGGCTTCAAGGCGATCAGCGAGACCGTGGAGAGCTCGGCGTCGATTGACAGCGACCCTGAACGTATCCGGATCAAGCTGCCCGACGATTTCGAGATGCCGCCGGGAGGTCTCAACATCCGCTGGCCCGATCCGCCGCTTGACGCCGAGCGGCGGCTGTTCGGCCCGAAGATGGCCGCGGTACAGGCCTTTGCCCGCGCCAACCAGCTCGACCGTATCGTGCTCGATTCAAAGCCCGCGCGGCTCGGCATCGTCGCGACCGGCAAGGCCTATCTCGACCTGCGCCAGGCGCTCGCTGATCTCGGCATTACCGACAAGGACGCGCAGGATCTCGGCCTGCGCATCTACAAGGTCGCACTGACCTGGCCGCTGGAGGAAAGCGGCGCCAAGCGTTTCGCCGAAGGTCTTCAGGACGTGCTGGTGGTCGAGGAGAAGCGCGGCTTCATCGAAGACCAGCTGATGCGCATCCTCTACAATATCGATGCATCCAGGCGTCCGACGGTCACGGGCAAGCGCGACGAAAGCGGCGCCCCGCTGCTACCGAGCGAAGGCGAGCTGACGCCGACCATCGTTGCGGGCGCGCTGGTGGCGCGCTTGCGCAAGCTCGGCCATCACAGCCCGGTGCTGGAGCAGCGCCTCGCCCGGCTCGCGGCCTTCGACAATCCCGTCACCGCCGGCACGCAGATCAAGCTCGCGCGCACGCCGTTCTTCTGCTCGGGCTGCCCGCACAATTCCTCGACCCGCGTACCCGAAGGCAGCCGCGCCATGGCCGGCATCGGCTGCCACGGCATGGCCCTGAGCATGCCGACGCGCCGCACCGATCTGATCTCGCATATGGGCGCCGAGGGCGTGAACTGGATCGGCCAGTCATCCTTCACCACCGAGAAGCACATTTTTCAGAATCTCGGCGACGGCACCTATACGCATTCCGGGCTCCTCGCCCTTCGCGCGGCATCGGCCGCCGGCATCAACATCACCTACAAGATCCTCTACAATGACGCCGTCGCGATGACCGGCGGCCAGCCCGCCGAGGGTGGCTTTAACGTCGCGCAGATAGCGCACCAGGTCTGGGCCGAGGGTGTGAAGCGGCTGGCGATCGTTTCAGACGATCCGACGAAATATCCTGAGGGCAATTACTTCCCGCAAGGCGCAACCATCCATCACCGCCGCGAACTCGATGCCGTGCAGCGCGAGCTGCGCGACATCAAGGGCCTCACGGTCGTCATCTACGACCAGACTTGCGCGGCCGAAAAGCGCCGCCGCCGCAAGCGCGGGCTCTATCCAGATCCGGCCAAACGCGCCTTCATCAACGAGCTCGTCTGCGAAGGCTGCGGCGATTGCTCGCAGGCTTCCAACTGCGTCTCGGTGCAGCCGCTGGAAACCGAGTTCGGCCGCAAGCGCCAGATCGACCAGTCGAACTGCAACAAGGACTTTTCCTGCGTCGAGGGCTTTTGCCCGAGTTTTGTTACCGTGCATGGCGGTTCGCTGAAGCGCATGACGACCTCGGGGGTGGATTCAGGCCAACTGTTCGCCGATTTGCCGCTGCCGCCCGCGCGTGAGCTGGAAGGCCCCTACAATATCCTCGTCACCGGCATCGGCGGCACCGGCGTCATCACCATCGGCGCCCTGCTCGGCATGGCCGCCCATGTCGACGGCCGCGGCTGCTCGGCGCTCGACTTCACCGGCCTGTCGCAGAAGAACGGCGCGGTGATGAGCCATGTCCGTATTGCGCCGAAGCCGGAGGACATTTCCGCCGTCCGCATCACCACCGGCGGCGCCGACGTCATCCTCGGCTGCGACATGATCGTCTCGGCAGGCCCGACCGCACTCAGCCGCGCCGAGCGCGGGGTGACCAAGGCCTATATCAACGCCGACCTGCAGCCGACCGCGAGCTTCGTGCAAAACCCCGATATCGATTTCGAGATGGGAACGATGCAGACCGTGCTGCGCGATGCCGTCGGCGACAAGAACCTCGACATCATCGACGCGACAGGTATTGCCGCGGCGCTGATGGGCGACAGCATCGCGACCAATCCCTTCATGCTCGGCTTCGCCTTCCAGAGGGGCGCGATCCCGCTGTCGCTGGAGGCCCTGCTCCGCGCCATCGAGATCAACGGCGCCGCGATCGAGATGAACAAGCTCGCCTTCACCTGGGGGCGGCTGGCGGCCCACGACATGTCGCGGGTGCGCAGCGTGCTCCAGTTCAAGAGCCGGGCGTCTACTCCGACAAAGTCGCTCGACGACATCATCACGACGCGCGCCGAATTCCTGACCGGCTATCAGGACAAGGCCTACGCGGATCGCTATCTCGCGGCCGTTGCCATGGTGCGCAAGGCAGAGAATGCCGCCTCGCCCGCGTCCACGGAGCTGACCGAGGCGGTCGCGAAAAACCTGTTCAAGCTGATGTCCTACAAGGACGAGTATGAGGTCGCGCGGCTTTACACCGACGGCAGCTTTGCCAGCAAGGTGTCGGAGAAATTCGACGGCAACTTCACGCTGAAATACCACTTGGCTCCGCCGATCTTTGCAAAGCGCGACAAGACGACGGGACGCCTTCAGAAGCAGGAGTTCGGCGGCTGGATGATCCATGCCTTCCGCGTGCTGGCAAAACTCAAATTCCTGCGCGGCGGCGCGCTCGACCCGTTCGGCCGCACCGAGGAGCGCCGCACCGAGCGGAAGCTGGTCGAGGATTATCTCGCGATGATCGATCAGCGGACAGCCGGGCTGACAGCGGCGCAAATTCCGCTGCTGGCGCGCCTCGCACGTGTGCCCGAGACGATCCGTGGCTTCGGCCACGTCAAGGAAGCCAACATCAAGCTGGCGGCGGCCGAGAAGGCGCGGCTCGAGGCGGAACTGGAAAACAGCCGCTTTGCCGTGGCTGCGGAGTAGCGACTAAGCGTTCTCTCTCCGCCCGTCATTGCGAGGAGCAAAGCGACGAAGCAATCCAGACCGCCACCACGGATGGATTTCTGGATTGCTTCGCTGCGCTCGCAATGACGGAGGTTGTGGATACGGCAGAGACAATAACTAGACAGATGCCTTCGCAGCACTCGGCGTAACCGCCGCCCCCTCCGCCAGATGCCGTCCCGCAATAAACCCAAACGTCAGCGCCGGCCCGAGCGTGATGCCCGGCCCGGGACAATTGCCGTTCATGATCGAACCCATGTCGTTGCCGCAGGCATAGAGGCCCGTGATCGGCGTGCCGTCCTCGCGAAGCACGCGCGCTTGCGCATCGACCCTCAGGCCGATGGCGGTGCCGAGATCGGCCGGGTAGATCCGCATCGCGAAGAACGGCGCGCGAATGATCGGCGCGACGCAAGGGTTGGGCTTGTGGCTGATATCGCCGAGGTGACGCTGGTAGATGGTGCTGCCACGGCCGAATTCGGGATCGCGGCCCTCCTTCGCGTCGGAATTGTAGCTCGCGAGCGTCGCCGTGAGCACCGACGGCTTGATGCCGATCTTCCCCGCGAGCGGCGCGATATCCGGAGCCTCGATCAACTCGCCGCTCGCCACGTAGCGCCCGATACCACGCGTAAATGCCTTGATGCGGCCGAGGCCATAGCTCCAGAGAAACTGACGGTCGCAGATCAAATAGAACGGCCGATCGGGTTCGCCATTGCCGTCACGCAGCATGGCGAGCACGAACTCGTGGTAGGACAGCGCCTCGTTGACAAAGCGTCGGCCCGCCGCATTCACCGCGATCACGCCGGGCTTGGCGCGGTCGGTGACAGTATGGGGGAACACGCCGCGGCTACCGTCGGCGCGGCGGAACAGCGAGGCCGGCACCCAATAGGCCGGGCTGGTCGCATCCGTGTTGAGTACGGCGCCGCTTGCGGTCGCCAGGCGAAGCCCATCGCCCGTGGCTGCCGTATTGGTGGCCGAGACGAAGCCAGCCGCCGCGGGGAAGAAGCGTTTGCGCAAAGTCGCATCGTGCGAGAAGCCACCCGTCGCGAGCACCACGCCGCATCGCGCCGCAATCGAACGGTCGCGTGAGCCGCGGCGGATGACCACGCCACCGACGCGATCGCCCTGCAGCGACAAGTCCTCGACATCGGCACTGAAGAGGATCTCGACCTGCCGTGCTAGCAGCGACGCATAGAGGCGCGCGGTGAGCGCATTGCCGAGATGGAGCGTCGTGCCGCGCGGGCTACGCAGCCGCTGCAGCGCGTACTCCGAGACCAGCCGCGCCGCGCGCAGGGTCGAGCGCAGCGACTTCCCAATCCGGCGCAGATGCGGGATGTCGAGGCGATTGACCATCATCCCGCCGAACAGCGTGAACTCCGGCAGCGGTGCGCGCAGCCGCGCGAAATGCGCACCCAGCCGGGTGCCATCGAACGCGACTGGCTCCAACACGCGGCCGCCGGGCGTCGCACCGAGCCGCTCCGGATAATAGTCCGGATAGACCTTCACCGGCTGCAGGCGCACGTCCGTATTGGCTTCGAGCCAGGCGACCGCCTCCGGCCCGCGCGCGAGGAAGGCAGCGCGCAATCCGGCGTTGGCGGGTTCCGGCACCGTGCTCGACAGATACCGGACCGCGTCCGTGATGCTGTCGGAGAGCCCCGCCTCCTTCATCCTGGCATTGGCGGGAATCCAGACCATGCCGGCGGACCAAGCCGTGGTGCCGCCGACGAACGCGGTCTTCTCGATTACCAGCACGCGCAGGCCTTCGGCGGCGGCGACCGCCGCAGCCGTCATGCCGCCGGCACCTGCGCCGATGACAATGACGTCGTAGGTCTCATGCGCCGGCATCATGCGGCAAGGGTCCGAAGGCGAGGCATGACACCGTCATACCCCGCCTCGCCCGTCCTGCGCTAGCGCTGCGGCTTCCGCTCAATCGGATCGATATCGATCGCCCGCAGGCGGCCGAGCCGCAGCACGTCCATAGCGAGACGCCGGTCGATCCGGTCGCGGTCGAGCACGCGGATCAGATCGTCGACGCCGTTGATATCGACACCGTCCAGCCTGATCACGACGTCGCCGGGCAACAGGCCCGCCTTCGCCGCTGGTCCATCTGGCTCGATCTGCGCGAGCAGCGCGCCCATCTTGTTCTCGACGCCGGCCAGCACCGCATGTCGCCGCGGCACCGGCGCGGTCTGTCCGGCGACGCCGATAAAGGCGCGGCGGACATAACCATGGCGGATGATCTCCGAGAGCACGAACTGCGCGGTATTGCTGGCGACCGCGAAGCAGATGCCTTGCGCGCCATTGATGATGGCGGTGTTGATGCCGATCACCTCGGCATTCGACGACAGCAGCGGTCCACCGGAATTGCCGGGATTGAGCGCGGCATCGGTCTGGATCACGTCCTCGATGGTGCGCCCGCTGACCGAGCGGATCGAGCGCCCGAGCGCCGAAACCACGCCGGCGGTGACGGTCGATTCAAAGCCGAGCGGATTGCCGATCGCGATCACGAGCTGACCGCGCCGCAACGTCTTGGAATTGCCAAGCGCGGCATAGGGCAGATCGCGCACGCCGTTGGCGCGCAGCAGCGCAAGATCGGTATCGGGATCGACGCCGAGCACGCGGGCGTCGCCGACATGGCCCTCGACATCCCGCAGCCGGATCTCCTTGGAGGCGCCGACCACATGGCTGTTGGTCAGCACGAGCCCGTCCGGCGAAATCACGATGCCGGAGCCGAGCCCGCCGCGCTCGCGACCGTTCGGCATTTTTGGCCCGGTCTCGACACGGACCACGGCCGGACCGACGCGGTCGGTCACATCGATCACGGCATTGGAATAGGCATCCAGCAAGGTCCGGTCATCGACCGGAGCAGAGGCTCTCGTTCGCGATGATGACGCGTCATCGACGATATCTGAAGTGAAATCCAGCATGGCAAAAAGTCCTTGAGGCTCACACAGATGGTGGCCTGTTCCGTCAGGCGCAAGTGGCCCGCCCGGGGCGCAAGGCTGGACTGCCTAGGTGGCTAGGGTGCCCGCCGCAACGTGCCGGACCTGGCCTTGACGGGGTCGAGCAGCGACCAGTCGCCATCCGGGAGTACATGGCCCTTGGGGAACGGCGCGCGCAGCTCAAGCCCGAGTGATCGCAGCACGCGGTCGTCGCGGTAATAACATTGCAAGATGACGCGAACGAGCGTTGCCGCAGCCGCGCCACCATGCTTGCGAAATTCCTGCGCCACCGCATCGCGCCTGGCGGCATCGAGCTCCGTGAGTGGCTGGCCGGCGAGCCGCGCCAGATGGTCCAGCGCCGCGGTCACCAATTTGGTGTCGCGGCCGAGTGTCGCAAGGATATCGGCCTGGATCACAGGATCGTCGGCGCCGGGCACCTTGTACTCGTTGCTGGCGGGCACGATCATCCCGGCGACGGTGCGGAGGTCGTCGCGCTGGGTGCGCGTAAGTTGATTGTCTGCGGACATGACGGCCTCAGTCGAACAAGTTTGCGAGGCGCTGCTTCATCTGGTCGGCGATGTAGAGCGCGAGGGCCTGGATGGTGGACGTCGGGTTCACACCGCCCGAGGTGACGAAGATGCTGCCGTCGACGATGAAGAGGTTTTTGACGTCGTGCGTGCGGCCCCATTCGTTGACGACGGAGCGCTTGGGATCAGTGCCCATCCGTGCGGTGCCGAGCAGATGCCAGCCGCCCCACGGGATCGGCGAATTGACGCAGATATCGGTCGCCCCGGCGGTCTCGAGAATCTCCCGGCCGCGGGCGAGTGCATGGTCCATCATCTTCCGGCTGTTGTCGCTGATCGTGTAGTTGATCTTCGGCGCGGGAATACCGTGGCTGTCCTTCAGCACAGGATCGAGCGTGACCTGGTTATGCTCCTCCGGCAGATCCTCGCAGATCGCGGAGAAACCCAGCCGATGGCCGTTGAGCTTGCGGAAGACGCGGTGATGATCCGCGCCCCAGGGCAGAATGCCCTTCTGCTCGCTGACGACAGCCTCGAACACCGGGCCTGCCCCACGCACGAACTGGACGCCATAGCCACGCACGAAGCCGCGCGAGAGGTCCGTGTCGTACCACTGCTTGCTCCACAGGCAGGTCGGCGGCGCGCGATTGCTGTCGGTCGGCTCCTTCACATAGCCGTAGATCTGCGCATAGGGGTGGAACATCAAATTCTTGCCGACGAGGCCCGACGAATTGGCAAGGCCGTCCGGGAAGCGGTCGGATTTCGAGTTCAGCAGCAGCCGCGGCGTGCCGACGCCGTTGCAGGCGATGATGACGACATGCGCCGGCTGGAACTGCTCGACACCGTCCTTGTCGTAATAGACCACGCCCGAGGCCATGCCGTTCTCGTCGGTAGTGATCTCGCGCACCCGGCAATGGGTGCGCAGCTCGACGCCGGCGCGGACCGCATGCGGCCAATAGGTGATGTCGGTCGAGGATTTCGCACCTTGCGCGCAGGCCGGCGTGCAATGGCCGAGATTGATGCAGCGGGCGCGTCCCTCATAGTCTGTCGTCGCGACCGTCGTGTCCGACGGCCACCAGTGCCAGCCGAGCTTGTTCATGGCCTTGCCGATGATCGCGCCTGACAATCCGAGCGGCTGTTGCGGCATCGGCGGATGCGTCAGCGGCGACCGTGGGTCGCCCGATAGACCGGACGTGCCCATGATGCGGTCGTTCTCTTCGAAGAACGGGGTCAGCGCGTCGTAATCGATCGGCCAGTCGTCGGCGACGCCGTCGAGCGTCTTCACCTTGAAATCGGAGGGATGCAGCCGCGGCCAGTGCGCGGTGTACATCACCGTCGAGCCGCCGACCGCGTTGTAGTTGACGACCTTGATCGGTGAATCGTCGTCGTTGACCGGATAGTCCTCGGGCCGGCCGCGGACATTGGGGCTCGACGACCACTCGCCGTAGAACTTGGCCTCCCAGTCGCGGCCCGTGCTGGGATATTCCGCCGGGTTCATCCAGCCGCCCTGCTCCAGGCAGAGAATGTGCATCTTGGTCTCGGCCAGCGACCACGCCACCGCGGCGCCCGAAGCGCCGGCGCCGATGATCAGGACGTCCACGGGGTCTTTTATCAAGAAATCTTCCTCCCGCCCTCGCCGCTTCCCGGGCGATTCGGCCATCACGGCTCACAAGGTCCGCAAACGATAGGGGCAGACCGGCCGGCGAGTAAAGGCTGGCGGGCGAATGTCGCACTTCGCACAGCGCAGACCATTGGTATCGTCCCATCCGGATGCTAGGAACGAGGTGCAAGAGCCATCGATAGCGAGAAGTTATGTCCGTCGAGAATTCATTTGCCGCCGCCCGCGCCTTCGCGCTCGTTTTATTTCTCGCGCTGTCCGGATTTCTGGGGACCACCAGTCCCTCCGCCGCGCTGACTGCCGCAGCCACGGTCCGGGACGCCAATTCGATCCAGCTCGGCGACGTCACCTACCGGCTCGACGGCGTCGACGCGCCCGAGCTGGACCAAGTCTGCATCGACGACCACGCCGATCCCTGGACCTGCGGCATCGAGGCCCGCGACCAGCTCACCAAGCTGATCGGCGGAAAGCCGGTACGTTGCGACGATGTCGGTCCCGAGAAGAATTTTGGCAAGCGCCACCGCGCGATCTGCACGGTCGAGGGCGACAAGGTCTCGCTGAACGAGCAGCTGCTCAAACTGGGCTTTGCCATCGCGCGCGAGCCGATCAAGGCCAACATCAAGCCGGCGGCGGCCGAGGCCAAGACGGCGTCCGCCGGCATCTGGAAGGGCTGTTTTGTTGCACCGCAAGAGTTTCGCGCCGGCAAGAAGGACGGCGCGCTGCTCGGCGCCGCCTGCCGCGCCGACCGCGACAAGGAGATTCGCGCGGTGCTGTTTCCGGAGGAGCTGACGGCGCCGCCGAGCTGCGCCATCAAGGGCAAGCTCGCGGTGCGCGCGCGCGTCACCGGCAATATCGGCATCTATCATCTGCGGGGCTGCCCGAGCTACGCCGCGACCACCAAGCCGGACCGCTGGTTCTGCTCGGAAGACGACGCGCAGGCCTCGGGCTTCCGCAAGGCGTACAATTGCCGCCGCCCAAAGTGAACAGACAGTTCACGCACCCGTGAGTGGTAGACCGAGACAGTATTGATCCGGAATTGAACCCCAACGGGAGTTGCCCCAGTTATATATGTACGCAAGCGCTTTGCGCGAGCGTTTCCTTGGCGGCAATCCGGCTTCGGTCCGATTGCTTTGCTCGGGCGTTTCCTCCCTAGACTTGGGCCGCTTGTCACAACAAGCGGCTCTTCTTTTTTGCGCCGCGCTAGCTGTGCATCCGAATGAACTGGTCCATCGGCGGCATGTTCTGATTCAAATGCCCCATGATCCAGACGGTGCCACCGACCACCAGGAAGACAATCAGCAGGCCGAAGGCCAGCGCCAGCACGTTGTTGGTGTTATCCGGCCCCGTGGTGATGTGCAGGAAGAACACCAGATGCACCCCCATTTGCGCGATCGCGAGCACGATCAGCGCGACGGGAATCGAGGGCTGCCAGACCAGATCCGTTCCGGCAATGAAGAACGAGGTTGCCGTGAGCAGCAGCGCGAGGCCTAGGCCGACGACATAGCCGACGATACGCTCGCCGACGCTGTGTTGCTCTTCATCGCCAGGGGCGATGTCATGCTCGACACGCATGTGCGTCTGATCGCTCATACGCCACTCCCAAGCAGGTAAACGACGGAAAAGACGCCGACCCAGATGATGTCGAGCGCGTGCCAGAACAGCGCAAAGCACATCATCCGGCGCAGCACGTCGGCGCGAAAGCCCTTTGCAAAGACCTGGGCCATCATGGTCAGCAGCCAGAGCACGCCGGCCGACACATGCAGGCCGTGACATCCGACCAACGAGAAGAATGCAGTCAGGAAGGCACTGCGTGACGGGCCATAGCCGCGGGCAACGAGGTCGGCGAATTCCTTGAACTCAATGGCCAGGAAGATCAGCCCGAGCACACAGGTCACGGCCATGCCGAGGTAGAACCAAAACCGGTTGCGGACGTCTGCTGCGATGCTGGCCATGCCGCAAGTGAAGCTCGACAATAGCAAGCAGACGGTCTCGATCGCGACGTTCCGCTGCTCAAAAATCTCCGAGCCCTTGGGGCCGTCGGCGGTCTGGCTGACCAGCACCGCATAGGCTGCAAAGAAGCAGGAGAACATCACGATGTCGGAAAGCAGGAAGACCCAGAAGCCGTAGGCAGTCACGGTCCTCTTAGGCGCGGGCCCGGGATGCTCGATGACGACGCCGATGTGGTGGGGATCGGCATGCGCGTGGCCGACGGTCGCGGTCATCGCCATCAGATCGCTCCCGCCAAGCTGACCAGGCTGCGCCGTTCCTCGAGATTGACGCGGTCGATCGCGGCGACCTCAGCAGCCGGAATGACGTATTCGTCATGGTCGCGCCAGGCAAAGACGACGAAGGTCGCGAACGCGCCGATGCCGCCCAGGATCACCATCCACCAGATATGCCAGATCAGCGCAAATCCCATGATGGTGGCGAAGAACGCACAGACGAAGCCGGTCGGCGAGTTCCTGGGCATCTCGATGTCCTGATACTCAGGCACGTCGTGCTCGAGCGATTGCTGCTGGGCATGGATCTTCATGTCCCAATAGGCATCCTCGCCACGGACGTCGGGATGAAAGGCGAAATTGAACACCGGCGGCGGCGACGAGGTCGCCCATTCCAGCGAGCGGCCGTCCCAGGGATCGCCGGTTCGATCGCGCAACGCCTCGCGATTACGGATGCTGACCACGAGCTGCATGATCTGGCAGATGACGCCGATCGACAGCACGGCCATCCCGATCGCAGCCACGATCATCCACGGCCGCCACTCGGCGACGTTATAGTGCTGCAAGCGCCGCGTCATGCCGAGCATGCCGGCCACATAGAGCGGCACGAAGGTGACGTAGAAGCCTGTGAAGGTAAACCAGAACGCCATCTTGCCCCAGCGCTCGTCGAGGCGGAAGCCGAAAGCCTTCGGAAACCAGTATTCGAAACCAGCGAAAGCACCGAACAGCACGCCGCCGATGATGACGTTGTGGAAGTGCGCCACCAAAAACATGCTGTTGTGGAGCATGAAATCCGCCGGCGGCACCGCAACCAGCACGCCAGTCAACCCGCCGATGATGAAGGTGACCATGAAACCGACCGCCCACAGCATTGGCGTCGCGAAACGGATGCGCCCGCCATACATCGTGAACAGCCAGTTGTAGATCTTCACGCCCGTCGGCACCGCGATGATCATGCTGGCGATGCCGAAGATGGCGTTGACGTCGGGCCCTGCCCCCATCGTGAAGAAATGGTGCAGCCAGACCATGAAGGAGATGACGCAGATCGCCATGGTCGCGAGCACCATGGAACGATAACCGAACAGCGCCTTGCCGGAGAAGGTCGAGACCACCTCGGAGAAGATGCCGAAGGCCGGCAGTACCAGGATGTAGACCTCCGGGTGGCCCCAGGCCCAGATCAAATTCATGAACATCATGACGTTGCCGCCGGCTTCATTGGTAAAGAAGTGGAAGCCGAGGTAACGATCGAGCAGCAGCATCGCGAGCGTGGCGGTGAGGATCGGGAACGCCGCAACGATCAGGAGGTTCGAGGCCAGCGTCGTCCAGCAGAACATCGGCATACGCAGATAGTTCATGCCTTTTGTGCGCAACTTCAGCACCGTGGTCACAAGGTTGATGCCGGCGACCAGCGTGCCGACGCCGGAGATCTGCAGCGACCAGGCGTAATAGTCGACGCCGACGCCGGGCGAATAGGACAGCTCCGACAACGGCGGAAAGGCGAGCCAGCCGGTGCGCGCGAACTCGCCGATCACGAGCGACAGATTGACCAGCAGCGCGCCGGTCGCGGTCAGCCAAAAGCCAACCGAATTCAGCGTCGGAAAAGCCACGTCGCGCACGCCAAGCTGGAGCGGCACGACGAGATTCATCAACCCGATCACAAACGGCATCGCCACAAAGAAGATCATGATCGTGCCGTGCGCCGAGAAAATCTGGTTGTAGTGTTCCGGCGGGAGATAGCCCTGCGACTGATAGGCGATTGCCTGCTGGATCCGCATCATGATGGCGTCGCTGCCGCCACGCAGCAGCATCACCGAGGCCAGCAGGATGTACATGACGCCGATCCGCTTGTGGTCGACGCTGGTAATCCATTCGTGCCAGAGATAGGGCAGATGCCCCTTCACCACGACCCAGATCAGCACTGCGAGGATGCCGACCAGCACCACGCCGCCGGCGATGAGCGGAATGGGCTGATCGAACGGGATGGCCGACCAGTCGAGCTTACCGAGCATCGTGGCCTCCACTGTGGGGACGGCCGGCATCGGAGATCAGCTCCGGCCCCGGCCCTGGCGGAATGTGCTGGGTCGCAATCAGGTCGAACAGCCGTGGGTCTTCGAGCCGATAGGTCGGCCTGCCCCTCTCGATGCCCTGCTGCATCAGCTTCTTGTAGCTGTCCTCGTTCAGCACGGCGTCGGTCTTCGCAGTGGTTGCTACCCAATCGGGAAAGGCGAGCGGCGAGATCACGTTGACGTCAAACATCATGTCCGGAAAGCCGTCGCCGGAGAAATGCGCCCCCAGCCCCTGCAGCTTGCCCTCGTTGTCGGCGCGCAGGTTCAGCCGCGTCACCATGCCGTTCATGGTGTAGATCATGCTGCCGAGTTGCGGGATGAAAAACACATTCATCACGCTCGACGAGGTCAGCTGGAAATTCAGCTCGGCGCCGGCCGGCACCGTCAGCGTGTTGACGGTGGCGACGCGCTGGTCCGGATAGATGAAGAGCCATTTCCAGTCGAGCGAGACGGCCTGAATCCTCACAGGGCTGCCGGTGCCCGGCACGGGCGCTGCGGGATCGAGCTGGTGCGAGCCGATCCAGGCGACGCCCCCGAGCAGAATCACCGTGAGTGCGGGGATCGCCCACACCACCATCTCGACGCGACCGGAATAGACGAAGTCAGGCTGGAAGCGCGCCTTCGGATTGGACGCGCGAAACCAGAACGCAAAAGCCAGGATCGCGACAATGGTTGGCACCACGATCGCAAGCATGATGAAGACGGAATCGACCAGGATGGTGCTGTTGGCGGCAGCCACCGGCCCTTGTGGATCGAGCAGATTCATCGGCAAGCCACTTGCGATTGGGAGACCCCTGGAGGAAGCGTAACGCCAAAAACTCCCCGCCACAAACGCAGTTGCGTGAAAAGGGTTCCGCACCTTCGCCGCTCAGCCGCAGCTCATCTCGTCAGGCGGCATGCAATTCCGTGCGATGTCAATGACATCCGCGCGGGACGGCCGGCCTTCTCACCTCTGCGCTCCATTGCTAGTTTGCACGAAAATATCGGGATGAGACATGCAGGGCCCTGAGGACGATGCCGGCCTCGCCGGCAAGGTGGCGGTGATCAGTGGCGGCGGAGCTTTGGTAACGGCCGCGCTGCAGCAATTCCGCTCGCCCGCGCCGGCGCACGATCTCTCCGACGAGCACATGGTCGATCTCGTGCTCACCATCGCGTTTTATTGCGGCGTGGTGCGCGTGCTCGCCACCATGAAGATCGACAACGAGCCCTATTACAAAGAGGTACTCCAGCAGTACCCGATCCCGGGAGTGAAATGACATGCGCTTGAAGGACAAGGTTGCGATCGTCG
Organism: Bradyrhizobium diazoefficiens; assembly: GCF_016616885.1. NCBI lineage: Bacteria > Pseudomonadati > Pseudomonadota > Alphaproteobacteria > Hyphomicrobiales > Nitrobacteraceae > Bradyrhizobium > Bradyrhizobium diazoefficiens. Next base: position 6,192,806 of record NZ_CP067102.1, read on the forward strand.
TTGGCGCTGGGCAAAGCCCAGGCGAAGGCATGGGCAATGGCCGCGCCACCGCGCTGACCTTCGCGCGCGAGGGGGCGAAAGTGCTGTGTGTCGACCACCATCTGGAATCGGCGCAAGAGACCGTCGATCTGATCGCGGCGACGGAAGGCACCGCCGCCGCCTTCAAGGCCGACGTCACCAGCTCAGCCGAGCTCAAGGCGATGGTCGCCGACGCCAAGTCGCGTTGGGGCCGGATCGACGTGCTGCACAACAATGTCGGCGTCAGCCTGTCCGGCGGCGATGCCGAGCTGCTCCAGATCACCGAGGAGGCGTTCGACCGCGTCGTCGCCATCAATCTGAAGAGCTGCATCCTGGCGGCGAAGGAAGTCATCCCGATCATGCGCGTGCAGCAGAGCGGCGCCATCATCAACATCTCCTCGATGGCCGCGATCACCACCTATCCTTATGTCGCCTACAAGGCGACGAAATCGGCGATGATCGCTTTCACCGAGCAACTCGCGTACCAGAACGCCGAATACGGCATTCGCGCCAACGTCATCCTGCCCGGCCTGATGAACACGCCGATGGCGGTCGACACCCGCGCCCGCGAATGGCACAAGACCCGCGCCGAAGTTGAAGCCGAGCGCGACAGCAAGGTGCCGCTGCGCAAGAAGATGGGCACGGGATGGGATGTCGCCAATGCCGCGCTGTTTTTGGCGTCGGATGAAGCGAACTTCATCACGGGCGTAACGCTACCGGTGGACGGCGGCGCGAGCGTGAGGCGGGGGTAAGGCGAGGCAAACTCGGTGCCCCTTCCCTGCTCCCCTTGAAGGGGCGAAGGTGCACCTTCACTGCCGCGCGAGTCTAATGCGTCACCCGCCAGATCGTGCCACCCGTATCCTCCGATACCAGCAGCGCGCCATCCTTGGCCACCGCGATTCCAACCGGTCGTCCCCACACATGGCTGTCGTTCACGACAAAGCCCGTGACGAAATCCTCGTACTCCCCGGTCGGCTTGCCGTCCTTCATCCTGATGCGGATCACCTTGTAGCCGGTGCGCTTCGAGCGGTTCCAGGAGCCGTGCTCGGCGGCGAAGGCGTCGCCCTGGTATTCGGACGGAAACTGCGTGCCCTGATAGAAGGTCATGCCGAGCGAGGCCGAATGCGGCTGCACCAGCACGTCAGGCACTGTCACCTTGTCCTTGAGGTCCGGCCGCGCGCCGGCGTGACGCGGGTCTTCATTGTTGCCGATGTAGAACCACGGCCAGCCGTAAAAGCCGCCCTCCTTCACGCTGGTGACATAGTCGGGCACGAGATCGTCGCCGAGACCGTCGCGCTCATTGGTCGAGCACCAGGGCAGGCCGGTCTGCGGCTGGATTGCGAGACCGACGCAGTTGCGGATGCCGGTGGCGTAAAGCTTGCGGTCCTTGCCTTCGGGGTCGAAGGAGAGCACCGCCGCACGTTCGGCCTCATAGCCCCAGGAGGCACCGACGGCTTTCGTGCGCGACCAGGCCTCGAGCCCGCCGGGCGGGCTCCCCATGCCCTCGGCGACGTTGCTCGCGGAGCCGACCGACACCAGCATGCGCTTGCCGTCGGGCGTGAACACGATGTCGCGGGTCGAATGCCCCGATCCGTGCGCCAGGTTCGCCACCACGACGTCTGGCTTGCCCGATGCCTTCAGGTCGCCGACGTGATAGGGAAAGCGGACGACGTTGCCGGCATTGGCGACATAGATCCATTGCGGATTGTCGCCGTTCGGGAAGAAGGCGATGCCGAAGGGACGGCTGAGCCCGCTGGCAAACACCTCGTTGGTCGCAACCTTGGCGCCGCCCTCCCCGAGACGCAGCACGCGAATGCGCCCCGGCCCGGTCTCGGCAACGAAAATGTCGCCATTCGGCGCGACACGCAGCACACGCGCATCGGACAGGCCGTCAGCCAGCAGCTCGATCTTGAATCCCTCTGGCACGAGCGGCATGGCGCCACCGCGCGCCGTCACGCGCGTGGGGTTGGAGACCGACGGCGAGGCGCCGGGTTTGACCAGATCCTGCGGGCGGATCAGCCTGACGGTGCCGGGCTTGTCGGCCTGCCAGCTGCCATAGGCATCCTTGCCTTGCAGCACGGACTCGGCGTGCGCGCCGGCGCAGGCGACCAGCAGCCAAGCGGGCACCATCATGTGCGAAACACGAATTGTCACGTCGCCTTCCTCCCGGACTTTTTCTGCCAAATCCCACGTCAGCTCATGCCCGCACGATGTGCATTTGGTATGACCCATCGTACTGGAAAATGGCGCGGATCGGTGCAACAGATTGTAAGGGCACGGCCGCCGGTTGCGGTCATCAAAGCTGCGGCATCGACGTCGCGATTGATGGGGTGATCATGTGGGGATCGATCGTATCGGAATGGGCGAGCTTGCTGCTGCGCTGGCTGCACGTGGTCGCCGCGATCGCCTGGATCGGCAGCTCGTTCTATTTCATCGCCCTCGACCTCAGCCTCAAGCCCAAGAGTGATCTGCCCGATGGCGTGCAAGGCGAGGCCTGGCAGGTCCATGGCGGCGGCTTCTACCGGATCATGAAATATCTGGTGGCGCCGACCCAGATGCCGGACGAGCTCACCTGGTTCAAATGGGAGGCCTACACCACCTGGCTGTCCGGCTTCGCGCTGATGGTGGTGGTGTACTATCTCGACGCCGATTTGTTCCTGGTCGACAAGTCGATCCTCGACCTCACACCGATCCAGGCCGGACTGTTCAGCTTCTGTAGTCTCGCACTGGCGTGGCTGCTCTATGAGGCCGCCTGTCGCACCGGGCTTGCGCAGCGCGAGCTGCCCTTTGCCATCGGCGGCTATCTGTTCCTGGTCGCACTGACCTACGCCTTCACCCATGTGCTGAGCGGGCGCGGCGCCTTCAACCAAATCGGGGCAATCATCGGCACCATCATGGTCGCCAACGTGTTTGCGGTGATCATCCCGAACCAGAAGAAGATCGTTGCCAGCCTGATCGCGGGCCAGGCGCCCGACCCAAAGCTCGGCAAGACCAGCAAGGAGCGCTCGGTCCACAACAACTATCTGACGCTGCCGGTCGTCGTCCTGATGATCAGCAATCACTATCCCCTGCTCTACGCCACGCGCTTCAACTGGATCATCGTTGCGATCGTGCTGGCGCTGGGGCCAGTGATCCGCCATTTCTTCAACGAGGGCCATGCCGGGCGCAAATCGCCGTGGTGGGTGTGGGGTGTCGCAGCAGCGGGCGCGATCGCAATCCTCTTCCTGTCCGCGGCCGGCCCGCGCGAGGTCAAGACGGGCGCGCTGCCCGCACAGCCGACACTCGCAAATGTCGAGGAGATCGTGATGTCCCGCTGCAGCATGTGCCACGCAGCCGAGCCGGTCTGGGCCGGCATCGTGACCGCGCCAAAGGGCATTTTGCTCGACGCACCCGAGCACATCCACCGCAACATCCGCCTGATCGGGCGCGTCGCCGCCTGGTCCAACGCCATGCCGCCAGGCAACATCACCGAAATGACCGGCGAGGAGCGCGCCATCCTCGCCGCTTATCTTAGCGAGCAGGATCGCTGAAGGCATAACGCGTCGATGCCGCAGTTCGCGGAATGAAATTCCGCATCCCATGCCGATTTGAAAATGACTTGATCGCCTATTCAGCTTAGACAGGGACAGCCGTCGCTTAAGCCGTCCAAAGTCAGTTTGCATTCGGGGAAATCACAGTGGCCCTCAAGAACGTCATCGGTATCGACCACGCCGTGGTCATGGTGCAGGACCTCGACAAGGCCGCCGAAAACTACCGGCAGCTGGGTTTCACCCTCTCGCCACGCGGCACCCACAGCGCGCATATGGGCACCGGCAACTACACCATCATGTTCGACCCGGACTATATGGAGCTGCTCGGCGTACTGGTGCCGACCGAACACAACGCGCCGGCGCGCGCCTTTGTCGAGCGGCACGGTGAGGGAATCGAACGCATCGCTTTCACCGCGATCGATTCCGCGGCCGGTGCGGAGGAGATCCGCGCGCGAGGCCTCACGCCGATCGGCCCGACCGATTTCGAGCGGCCAGTGACGCTGCCTGATGGCACGGTCTCGGCCGCCAAATTCCGTACCTTCATGTGGCCGACCGCCGAGGCCCCGGGCGGCGTGCGCATCTTCGCCTGCCAGCACAAGACCCGCGAGACGGTGTGGATTCCCGAGCTGATGACGCACGCCAATGCCGCGAAGCGGATCAGCCAGGTGCTGATCGCAACGCCCGAGCCCGCGAAGGAAGCGGCGCATCTGGCACGGCTGATCGATCGCGAACCGAGGGCCGAGGCCGACGATGCGGTGACGGTGACATCCGGCGGCGATCGCGCTGACTTCGTCTATCTGACA